>PLRJ01000007.1 GCA_003163855.1 Bryobacterales bacterium
CAGATTTTGCAGACGGTGTCTGCAATATTTAACCTTGCGGCCAGGTGAGTGAAAAGGCTGCATTTGCATAAGGTTACGCCATCCCAATCCCTCCGAAGCGCGAGACCAAGTCGTCGGCTAAGCGGTGAAATTAGTGCCTTCCAGTTCGAGTGCCGTCGTATATTCCGGAAATCCACGGCAGTCGAATCGCCCAGAACCGGCGTCGATCCGTTTTGGCCCCATAAATAATTTTCTTGTGTTTAGTTTTGTGTATAGTTAAGCTCTCACTAGGAAGAGCGAGCTGTTTTAGACATGACAAATCTGCCCAATGCTCCCCTGGTCTACACCCTGGGGGTAGTGCGTTTTCCGCGTATTCCCAAAGTCGTGAGGTTTGCGGACGAATTTCATGATCTGATTCGCCATGTCTACCCGGTTTTCGATGAAATTCCATTACAGGTTAAAACAGTGAAGGTTGGTCCTGACAACGAGGTAGACGTTCAGAATGTGGATGCAAGCATGATGCAATTTGCCACCCATGACCGCACCTGGGGGGTTTTGCTGACGGAGGAGGTTGTTGCGCTTCATACCAACAGCTATGTGGATCACGGCAGCTTCATCGAACGCTTCAAATTCGCGCTGCGGTCGCTTCTTTCGGTGCCGGACATCGCTATTGAATGGATGGAGGCGGTGGGTTTGAGATACATCGACTTGGTCGTGCCGCGAGATGGCGAACGGCTTGTTGAGTACCTGAATGAATGGGTTCTTCCGCCGGATGCCCCAGATATGAAATTCCGGGAAGGAGTGTACGTAGCGACATACGACACCAGCGTCGCCGGTGTCCTGCGCTTCGCCTCCCTGCGCAATCCGCAAAGCACCCTTCCACCGGATCTGGAAACGCCCATCGTCAACCTTAACAACTGGCGGCGACCCCGGCCGGAGACAGACTTTGTGGTGATGGATATGGATCACGGACATCAGTTCACTCCTTCGGTGAAAATTGATGTCGATATGGTGGGTAAGACACTATCTGATCTGAGGAGCGTTTCAAAAACCCTTTTCGAGAGCACTGGAAAAAAACACGCAATGAAGATATGGAGGGGAGAATCTTGATGGCTTCGATAGCAATAAAAGAGGTGCGTTCCGGTTATTTTCCATCGCGAATTCCGCGACATGAAAAGCAGCCCATGAAGGCGGTGGCGAGTTTCCCGACAACTGTGGTGCTGGATTTCATAGAACCGACCCCGCTGAGCGTGCAGCAAATGATGTTGGCGCTCCGGGAAGGGGGCATGCCAATTTCGGCGATTGCCGATGCAATGGCAGTCGAGCGCAAAACGATTTACGCCTGGCTGGATGGCGGGGAAGCCCGCAAGGAACATTTGCAACGCGCAGGGCTTATCCATTCACTGCTAACGGCGACGCCGGATGTCGACGCAAGGAGCCTCTATCGATTTTGGAATACGCCGGTGTCTGGAGATAAGACTCTGCGTGACCTGATGACTGCCGATACGATCAATGAACCAGTGGTCAGGATAGCGCTGAAGGCCTTGCTTCCGGCTGCCCGACGAGCCCGCAACCTCGAAGAAAAGATGGCAAGGAAGGGTGCAGGTAATCCCGTGCTTGACGAGCTACCAGAGGTCGGGGAGCAAGTGTAAGCCGCCGCGATGCACCCCAGTGAAACCGCGGAGTTCGGCGAAACCGAAGCAGAGCTGATTTTAAACGCCGGGTGGCGACAGGCGACTGCTTTCCAGCCACCGGCAGATGTTCCGGTCGATGCATCTTACGACCCCAAAACGGCGTGGCTGGTTGTCTGCACCCAATCCTGCGGTGTCGTTTCGCCCAGGCTTGATGTCGATCCTGCAATCGAAGTCGTGGTTGCAAAACCCGTCAGTAAGTTCCAGGCGAAGTCCCCGCAGGCGACTGGCAAGAATCTCCGCAGCTTTCATTTGCCCGTGGCGGGTATCCCAGGCGCAGAAGCTCTGCAGTGCGATATCAACAGGCGCTTCTCCATTCCCAGACGATGGTTTCTTAAAATCTCACCGGCAGCCAATGTAACGGTTTCGGTGGCGAATGCAAAAAACCTGGCTGGATGGCTTTCGCGATACTATACCCGCTTGGCGCTGCCGAACGAACTGGTGCGCCGGACGAGGGTCAGCGGCTTGTTCGAGATCATCGAGAAGGCCCTGAAGTACAAAATGGCTGACGGGCAACCGCTGCATCACTTCAGTGACGGCATTTATATTCACTTCGAGCCTAATGAAGAGCTGGCACCGACTGATGTTTACCGTTTGAGTCTATTATTTTTATTCTCAAGCAGCGAGGCGGGTGACAAGTTTGAAAGACAGCTCACGGATCAACTAGAGCCTTTCACCAAATCCGATGGTCACGGAGGGATCTCCCTGGAGTTTGACAATGGCCTGACTTCAGAAACGTTTGTGTCACAACTGAGCGCCTACAGTCGACTTTCTGAATGGGATTATCTGAGCGGTCTGGCCGATGTAGCGGAAGACATCGATAAGTTGCCGGCTTGAACCCGAAAGATTCCGGCTTTCGGCTACAATGCTTCACCTATTTCCCTGGCCGCTTTGGTTATGCCGCTTCTTCCGTTGCTCCCAACTCTGCCAGTATGTTTTCCTGCTCCATCCGCCAGTCCATTTCCCAGACCAGAATTCCGGCATGCTCCATTTCGGTGTGCGGCTGGTGACTCTCAGTAATGGCCAGCGCTATCTCACGCTCGCAGCGCGCCAGACGTTCCAGCAAAGAAGCGTTGTTCACGTTTCGCCCCACGCCAGAGGTTCGCCGGACTTGGTTACGCTGTAGACCCATGGCCATGCAGAAACGTCTGGATGCCGAAGAAATAATTCCGGGTCTTTCTGCTTTGTGACCAGAAGCCTGACTCCGGTGACCAGCTTGCGCTCCACGTCAAAAGCATAGACGCGATGCCACTGCCGCGCGATCATTGCGCGCGTCATCGGATAGATCAGGGCATGGCGTGTCCGAAATTTGGGATTACTGGTGAGCCAGGCGCGGAACTCTTCCGGTCTGTCCTCGGGATAAAACGGAAATTCCACGTCTATGCCGGGCCCCTGGAATATGAGAGTCAGCGGCGCGTGCGATTTTACGGGCACGTTTGGACCGTACGGATTTTGGCCAGAAAGATTGAACCGCTCGATCTCATCCACCACGTTTTCGAATACTACGTCCACTGGCTGTTCAAGGATCGCTGATTTCATGCGCTCATCCCCAGCTCATTCTGCATAGAAACCTGCTTCTCTGGTTCCACCGCCAGGTCAGGCCGAATCATTTGAATATCCACTTCCTGAATCTGTTGCGGCGCCAGTGCCGTATGGACAACGTGTTCCCGTCCCATCACTTTGGCCAGGTCTTCTTTGTTGTCGGTGAAGACGGCCAGTTCATGTTCCGGTCGGCTGCCCGCCACGTAACTGAACACCCTGTTAATCAGCCCATGAAGCCGGTGGTCGCCGGTGTCCACCTGGGCGGCGCAACGTTCCACCGTGCGCGACTGGGCAGAATGGCTGGTGCTGGTGTAAGCGTAGTCCAGATGCCGCTGCTCATTCAGATTCACATTGACAGCGCGCCCTGTCTCGCTCAGCACAATCCGCGCGTGGCCGTCCGAGTCCAGTCGTTCGATAACGCCAGTGCTGCGGTTGGTGACACCCAGGTTCTTATCTGTCGCCGTGAACTGAACATGCTCGCCCTCTGCAAACGCCTGGCGGCGCTTCTCAAAGACCGAAACACCGGAACCCGCGCGGGACGGATCGTAAGTCAGTTCGCGCCCATCCGCCGTCTTGACCGTGAGCTTATTTGTCGCGGAATCGACATCGGTGACGGTGGCATACGATTTGCTTTTCACGTTCAGGGAATTGCTGCCCTTGATGTACCGAAGCTCATCGCCGACTTTGTAGTTCTCCACGCGGGTTCGATCCGCACCGAGAACGTCACGCGGAACTAACACGGAAGCCTTAAAGCCATCCGGTTTTAGCTGCTCAGAAGCGCGCAGCGCATCCCGGACGGCGGCATTGATGGCGCGCCGGGAATCATTATCGGGTGAGACCACCAGAGCGCTTTTCGGCGCTTCGGCGAACCACTGGCCGATTTGTTTGAAGCGTTCGTTCCGGTTGCTGATTTCATGGATGGCACCTTGACGGCCCAGTGTGTCAAGCGCGCGTTCCGTCTCACCGTTCCGCAGACTGAGAACCACGTCCTTCAGCCAGGGCACCTTCTGCCGGTAGATCTTATTCAGTTGCGCCGTTTTCATCTCAGCCGCCTGCAACTGGTAGAACGGACGGCCTGCTTCGACAGCGGTATGCTGCCCGACTTTCTTGGCATCCGGCGCATCGTCGCCGATCAGAATCGCGCGGTCCTGTGGCCGGAGTGTCCGCAGGAAAGCATTCATCTGGCGGGCTGAGACCAGGCTGGCTTCGTCCAGCAGATACAAGACCTTCGCCGGGCGTTCTTTGGGCTCCACAGTTTCGCCGGTGCGCTGCTGTTTATTCGTGCCCAACTGCTGGACCAGATGGCGCTGCAGCGTTTCTGACCGGACGCCCTTTTCTGACAAGGCAGCCGCAGCGGTGCCGGTGGGCGCCAGACCTTGCACGCTGAAGCCCTGCGCTATCGCGTGA
>PLRJ01000187.1 GCA_003163855.1 Bryobacterales bacterium
AAATACGAGAAATCCATCCGCAATCTCAACACCCAGGAAGCCCGCCTTCAGCGCAAAATGGTCAAAGACACCCTCGAACTCCAGCGCCTGCAAGCCGAACGCCTCCAGCAGGAAGCCGAAAAAGCGGCCTTCCTCGCCAAACGCGCCGCCCAGACGCCGGCCGGTGGGTTCGATTTTTCAAACGCCCCGAAGTCCCCGTCCCAGGCCCCTTCTACGGCATCACCGGCAACTGAATCTGCGATGGCAGCTTCGGCGTACAGTAAACTCGCTGCGTAGCCGTAACAAAATCATCCACCGTCGCTGCGAAGATATTCGGAACAAACTTCTGCGGGTTGCGGTCAATCAGCGGGAACCAGGTCGATTGCACCTGCACCATAATCCGATGNNCGGCCGCGCCGCACTTCCATCGCGATAGGTAGCTGATATCCGTTGAGTGACTTGGCGTATTCACCCGGTTTGGGACCAGTGTCTTCGCTCCATTCGTCTTTAACCGCGTTCTCGGGGTAAACGTCAATCAACTTCACGATAAAGTCGCTGTCGGTTCCCGAGGTAGAGGCGTAGATCTGCGCACTCACCGCCCCCGTGATTGTCAAATCATGGTCCAGTGGAGCACTGACAAAGCTCAGTACGTCAGGCCGATGATCCACAAAGCGCTGATCGGCCACCTCCCAAGTCTGCCAGTCGCCACCCGGATAGGTGGGTGAAATGGGCCGCTGCCGGTAAGGCACCGGGTTGGCCGGGTCCGAGACATATTGAACAAACTCACCGTGGGAAACCTTCGGAGGTGTAAATGACAGCGTTCCATCGACATGCAAAAACAGGCTCGTCGCCTTTGCCTCTTTCGGAGGCCACGCACTATACGTGTGCCATGTGTTCGATCCCGATTGAAACGTACTCGCTTTCCACGCGAACACATCGCCGGTCTCATGCAGATAGTGGCGGAAGAAAGGCGCCTCAATCTGCTCCCGGAACTCACGGGCGGTTTCATGCCCTCCGAACGGAATGTTGCCGATCCTATCGCCCTTTGGCGACTGCCACTCGCCATGGAACCAGGGTCCGGCCACCATGATGTTGTGCGCCGAAGGACCGTCCTTATCCGAGTTCCTGAAAATCTCCCAAGGTCCCCACGGGTCTTCCTGGTCGAAGAATCCGGCCACGTTCAGGTTCGGTACCGGTCTCGAATGCAACTGGTTCACCCAGGCTTCGTGATGCCAGAATCCGTCATAATTCGGATGTTCTACGGTATCGTTCCAGTAGGGAAGGGAATAGTTCAGATATTTAGCATTGAGGTTCGAGATTGGTCCAAGTTTCAGATACCAGTCATAAGTATCGAAGACATCAAACGCGAAGTGCTTGTTCGAGTTCTTGTCCGCTTGCTCGAGTACGGCATATTCGAACGAGTAACTCAGCCGCAGCGCGCCGTAGCGATGATCGTCATCGTTCATCCACTGGTCGGCCGGCGATGCCTGTTCGGAAATGGCTTTCATAGCCGGATGCGGATGCAGCAGCGTCAGACCTGCCGTGAGTCCGCTGTAAGAGACGCCAAAGACACCGACGCGGCCATTGTTTCGCGGGATGTTCTTCACTAGCCAGTCGATGGTGTCGTACGCATCAGTTGTTTCATTCGTCGCTTTCGGGTCGGCTAAATCGACGAAAGACGAAAGCTTGAAAGTACCTTCCGATTTGAATCGGCCGCGCAGATTTTGGGTCACAAAGATATAGCCATCCGCCGCCAGTTCTTTCCAACGGTCCGGCATAGTCGCCGGCGCTGCTGCGGGAACTCCGTAGGGCGTCCGCGTCATTAGAATAGGCAGGTCTGCCTGCTGATTCGCCGGCGTCATGATCACGGTTTGAAGTTTGATTCCATCGCGCATTGGAATCATTACTTCCTGAAACGAGAACGGCGACTGACAGTAGGCCGGAACAGAGGCCAAAACAACAACGGCAGATAAGAGTAGATGTAGGCGCATGTTGTCTCCTCTATTTGTCCGATCCGGCCATCACTTTAGCAGCCGTCTCGGCGCCGAAAACCGGCAGTGACGGATCGGTAAGCAGTCCGATCTGCTTCAATACCGAGGCTTGGTCCCAATAAATATGCTCATGGGCGAGTTTCCCGTCCCTGAACCGAACCACCACCACCATCGGAACCTCAACGAACTTATCTGTCGGTTCGACGCCGGGCAACATCCACGGCATCGCCTCCGTGTGAGTAAAGGAAAAGATGAATTCATCCACTAACTGATCGGTACCAATGGTGCGGGAGACTGGAGTCAGCTTCGTATCGGGAGGCATCCTCGGAATGAAATCGGTGGCATAGAATGCTGCCAGCTCAGCCTTGCCATAGCCGCCCGTCATCACTGGAACATGATTCACATAGGCGTCGTCCACCATGGTTTGCAGAGTGGCGTCGGTGTCGCGCGTATTAAATTCGTGAGCGGTGTGTTCTTCCCAAAGGTCGCTGAGGCTGGTTGCAGTCATCTGCTCAGTTTAACTGCCTATCTAGACGGCGTTCTACCAAAAAGTAAGCTATGGAAAGCAGCAGCAGCCATGACACGCCCGAGATCAAAGTGATGCGCATGCCTTCCACCCACCAGGTGGTCAGCAGGATAGCCGTTATCAACAGCGCGCCGCAAACAGAACCGGCCATTTGTTTTCGCCGAAAGAAAATGTGCGTTACGAAGATCACGAGCCAGGCGTAAAGTCCTCCGAACAGCGATATCCCAAATAGGTAAACGAAGGCACTCTGTGGATAGAACAACGAAGTCAGCAGCGCAAGTCCGAGGCCTGCGGCTGAGACCAGTAAAGCTCGTACTGGCGTTCCTTGGCGTGAGAGTTTGCCCCACGTTTTGGGCGCGTACCCGCCGCGCGCCAGCGAGAACATCATGCGGCTGACGATATAGAGGTTGCAGTTCATACTGGAGGCCGCCGCCGTGATGACAACAAAGTTCACGATATGCGCGGCGGCCGGGATGCCTATCAACTGGAAAACACGCACGAACGGACTGGCCGTGACGCCCGCTCCGGGCTGAACCTGTGTCCAGGGAACGATGGTTACAAGCACGAAAACTGCGGCCAGATAGAACAGAATCAATCGCGCAGCCATCATGCGTGCCGCGCGGGGAAGCGCAATTTCCGGATTCTTAGCTTCGCCCGCGGTAACCGCCACCACCTCTGTGCCCATGTAGCTGAAGATGACGAAGACAAGCGCCGACCAGACGCCGCGCACTCCCGTTGGCATGAAGCCCCCATGCGAAGTGAGGTTCGAAACTCCGACCCCACGGCCCAGAATCAGGAACGCGCCCATGGCAATGAACAAAACAATGGCCACCACTTTGATCATGGAGAACCAGTATTCAAAGCTGCCGAAATTGCCCACGCTGCGCGCGTTCACGTACAGCAGGGCAAGGGTGAACAGCAGAATCCACATCCATTGCGGCGTGTGTGGAAACCACCATTGGCAATAGATGGCGATAGCCGTAGCCTCGCCTCCGATGGCGACACACTGCGCAGCCCAATAGGTGTAGCGAACACTGAAGCCAAACCATTTATTCAGGTAGATCTCGGCATAGATGCCGAAGGAACCGGCGGTTGGATGCGCCACCGCCATCTCACCCAGCGCCCGTATCAGAAGCAGCGCGATAACCGCGCCGATGGCATACGTGAGAATGACGCCTGGACCCGCCGTATGAACCGCCAGCGCGCTGCCTAGAAACAGTCCCGTTCCAATAGCGCCGCCGATGGCAATCATGGCCAGCTGCGGAGCGCTTAGTTCGCGCGCAAGCTGCTCGCCTTGCTCAAGACTCATGTCCGTGCCAGTAAATGTAGATTCGCCTGCAAGACCGAAAGCGCCATGTTGACGTCGTCCAGATTGTTGTACACGTGAAACGAAAATCGCACGCCATCCTGCCGCGCCGACACCATAACGCCCTTAGCCGCAAGCTTTCCAACTAACGCGGACGGATCAGTCGATCGAAGCACAACCAACGGACCGGCGCTGGTGTCAGGTGTCTTGGCGGCAATGCCAAGCGCGCGTGTGCCTTGCATGAAGTTGCGGGTCAGATGCGCAATCTGATCGGCCACATTCTGCATGCCGATTTCGGTAAGCAAGGCGAGCCCTGGTCTGGCTGCAAAAATGTTCGGAATAGAGGGCGAACCGCCCTCAAAGCGGCGCGCTGCCGGCGCCATGTCCAGCTTCTTGGTATCAAAGGCAAAAACATCGCGCTGTGCCATCCAGCTTGTCAGCGATGGCGTCAACGATTCGATGAGCGAGCGTTTGACATACAGAAAGCCGAGACCCGGCGGCCCCAGCAAATACTTGAGCGTGCCTGTGACATAGAAGTCGACGTCCATGGCCTTTACGTCGATGGGACGGGTGCCGCAGTCCTGATAACCATCCAGGAAAACGAACGCTCCCTTGTTGTGAGCCAGGCGCACGATAGACGCAATGTCCGACCGAAAACCATTCAGGAAGCTCACCTGGGTAAGCGGAACAATTGAAGTTCGTTCGTCGATGGCCCGTTCGTAAGTCTCGGTCGGGATGGCGTGCTTTTCGCCTGGCAGAAACTGAATATGTGCGCCGCGCGTTTGCTGCGCCAGCCAGATCTGCCCCATAGTAGGAAACTCGTACTCGCCCATCACAACCTTCGGACGTTGCGCAAACTGCAAAGCGCTGGCTATGGCACTGATGCCGGCGGACGCGCTGGTGACGAGGGCGATTTCATCCGGGCTGGCATGAATGAAGCGCGCAAACTCCCCCCGCATCGCTTCATACACGTCCATCCAATCGTTCCAGGGCGCGCTGGATTTCCGCCAGCTATCGGTAAACGCCTCCATCCCCGCAATGGCCGCATCGCTAAGCGCGCCTTGGGAACAGTTATAAAGATAAGTCTTCTCACTCAGTATGGGAAAGCGTGAGCGGAGGCTTGCAACTTGTTCGTCAGTCAGCATTCAATCTAAGAAGCGAAGCGTTCGATAAGTGGTAGGGGCGGCAGGACTCGAACCTGCTACCCCCGACTTAGAAGGTCGGTGCTCTATCCAGATGAGCTACGCCCCCACTATTCAGAACGAAGTTGCTCTACCAGTGTAAATCTAGCCGATAGTAAGAAGCAGATCGCGCGCTTCCACCGCGTCGCGCAACTTGGCAGCCACTTCCTTTACCGTTCCCGCCACCGGCGCATAGACCGTAGTCTGCATCTTCATCGCTTCCAGCACCAGCAGGCTGTCACCTTTCTTCACCTGTTCACCGGCTTCAACATGCAGCATCGTAACGGCGCCCGGTATCGGCGCGCCCACTTCACCCGGCTTAGCAGCATCAGCTTTGCGGCGAGTTGGCCCGGCATCCTTTATCGAGCGGTCGCGCACTTCTACTTCGCGCGGTTGGCCGTTCAGTTCAAAGAAGACCGTGCGCATCCCGTCGGGACGCGCCTCCCCGACGGTCAACAGCCGCACGATCAGCGTCTTTCCGGGCTCCAGTTCCAGCGTCACTTCCTCGCGTTCGTCCAGGCCGTAAAAGAAGACCGGAGTCGGCAGAATGTCCACCTCGCCAAACTGCTGACGGGCGGCCGCGAACTTGCTGAAAACCTCCGGATACATGACGTAGCTGAGAGTATCGGTGATTGAATAGGCGCCGGTTTGCTCCTTGACCCTTTCGCTGATTGCCTGAAAATCGATTGGCTGCAGATGCGCGCCCGGACGATCCGTCACGGCCTGCTTGCCGCGCAAGATGACGCGCTGTAACTTTTCAGGCCACCCACCTTCCGGCTGTCCAAGCGAGCCCATGAACATATCGGCGACCGAGTTCGGCAAAGTCAGATCATGATCGGGCGGAAGGTGCTCCAACTGCTGCACGGTCATGCCGTGACTCATCAGGTACAGTGCCAGATCTCCGACGACTTTGCTCGAGGGAGTCACTTTCACAATGTCTCCGAAAGCCATATTGACTTCGGCATAAGTGCGCGCCACATCGGGCCAGCGCCCTCCCAGTCCCATCGCTTCGGCTTGCGCCTTCAGGTTGGTGTATTGGCCGCCGGGCATCTCGTGAATGTAAACATCGGCGCTGCCCGACTTCGGCGCTTCATCGAAAGGCGCGTAGTAAGTGCGTACAACTTCCCAATAATCGGAGCACTTGTTCAAAGCGTCGAAGTTCAGGATGGTATCGCGCTCCGTGTGCGCTAAAGCGGCAACGATGGAGTTCAAATTAGGCTGGCTGGTGGTGCCGCTCATCGACGATATAGCGCCATCGGCAACAGAAACCCCAGCCTCGGCGGCCTTGATGATGGTGGCGGCGTTAATGCCGCTGGTGTCGTGCGTGTGCAGATGGATAGGCAGTCCAACCTCTTCGCGCAAGGTTTTCACCAGTTTGTACGCCGCATAAGGACGAAGCAATCCGGCCATGTCTTTGATAGCCAGAACATGCGTCCCCATCTGCTTGAGTTCTTTGGCGAGCCGAACATAATATTCAAGCGAATACTTCTCACGCGCGGGATCGAGAATATCGCCTGTATAACAAATCGCCGCCTCGCACACGCGCCCGGTTTTCAGCGCTGCTTCCACCGCCGGCCCCATGTTTGGCAGCCAGTTGAGCGAATCGAAAATGCGAAAGATGTCGATACCTTGGACGGCGGCTTCCTTGATAAATTCAGCGACAGCATTGTCGGGGTAGGCCGTATAGCCGACGGCATTAGAAGCCCGCAGCAGCATCTGGAAGCAGATGTTGGGAACGCACTCGCGCAGGTCGCGCAGGCGCTTCCATGGATCTTCCAGCAAGAAACGCATGGCGACGTCGAAAGTAGCTCCGCCCCACATCTCCAGGCTGTACAGTTGCGGCAGTTCCCTGGCAACGTAGCCGGCGATCTTCAGCAGATCGTAAGAGCGCATGCGCGTGGCCATCAACGACTGATGTGCGTCGCGAAAAGTGGTGTCGGTCATCAACAACCGGTTCTGCTCGCGCGTCCATTCGGCGAATTTCTCGGGACCTAAGCGATCGAGCAACTGGCGCGTTCCCTCAGGTGGCTGCGCCACGCTGGACTTCGGAACAGGCGCTTCGCGAATCACCTGCGGTTTCGATTTATTTGCCACTTCCGGATTGCCATTGACGATAACATCGGCGACATACGCCAGCAACTTAGTGGCGCGGTCTTTACGCGGCGTGAACGAGAACAATTCGGGCGTGTCGTCCAGGAAGGACGTCGTGATTTCGCCGCTGCGGAAGCTGGCATTATTGACGACATTTTCAAGAAACGGAATGTTCGTTTTGACTCCGCGGATGCGAAATTCGCGCAGCGCCCGATCCATTCGCTGGCAGGCTTGTTTGAAGTCGCTGCCCCATGCCGTAACCTTCACCAGCAACGAATCATAAAAGGGCGAGATAACCGCGCCGCCATAAGCCGACGCTGCATCCAGCCTAATCCCAAATCCTGCAGGCGAACGGTAGGTATGGATTTTGCCGTAATCGGGTACGAAGCGGTTGCTCGCATCCTCAGTTGTGACGCGGCACTGCAGTGCCGTCCCGTGCTGCGGAATATCCTTTTGCTGCGGAATGCCGATATCGCTGCCATGTAAGCCGAGTCCTTGCGCCACTTGAATCTGCGTGCGGACGATATCGATACCGGTGATCATCTCGGTGACTGTGTGCTCCACCTGCACGCGCGGATTTACCTCGATGAAAAACCATTCGAAGGTGTCGGCATCCACCAGAAATTCAACTGTTCCAGCGTTGTAATAACTAGCGGTGCGTGCCAGCGCGACAGCGGCATCGGCTAGTTCCGCTCGGACTTTGTCGGGCAGGCCAATGGCGGGCGCTATTTCGACGACCTTCTGGTGCCGGCGCTGCACGCTGCAATCACGCTCATAGAGGTGAATGACATTGCCAAGTTTGTCGCCGATGATTTGCATCTCGACGTGCTTGGCGCGCTGAATATAGCGCTCCAAAAAAACTGCGGCGTTGCCGAAAGCGGCGCCTGCTTCCTGGCTCGCCTCATTGAGTTGCGCTTTGAGGTCAGCGGCGGAGCGAACCACACGCATGCCTCGTCCGCCGCCGCCAAAGGCCGCTTTGATGATCAGCGGGTAACCGATCTTTTCCGCAATGGATTCAATGTCAGGCGAATTAGGGTCTACCGGCTCTTCGGTGCCGGGAACAACGGGAATTCCGGCTTTCTGCGCAAGCTTACGGGCCGCGGTCTTGTCGCCCAGCGCCTCCAGAAGTTCCGCACTGGGGCCAATAAAAGTGATGCCGGCGCGCTCACAAGCCCGCGGCAAAGCTGGATTCTCGCTCAGGAAGCCGTAGCCGGGATGGATTGCATCCACTTCTTTTTCAGCGGCCAGTCGAACGATGGCATCGACGTCGAGGTACGCCTGCACAGGCCCTTTCCCTTGGCCTATCAGGTATGCTTCGTCGGCTTTAAAGCGGTGCAGGCTGAGNNCGATTGAGTGCCATGAGTCTTTGCATAGAGTTTGTGTGATGAAATCGGTTCTAAAATGAAAACGTGAGACTTATTTCGCTTGTGATGCTAGCCGCCGGCCTGCTTTTGGGGCAGGACCATGATGGCGGTTTTAATATCCGGTTTGAGCCGATGGCGATTTTACAGCCTGGCGCACCGATTCCTTTTAAGATTACCGTTCAGGATCCGCGCTACAAGCCGCTGCCCGATGCGAAGGTCACGTTGCAGATAGAAACCGAGGATCACCAGAAGGTTCAAGTTTACAAGGCTGTCCAGACGGACCCTGGCACTTATATCGCACAGCCGGTTTTTTCAGAGACAGGAGTGTGGATCGTGTATGTGCACGTGCAAAGGAATGTAGAGTTCGGCGAACGGACCATCCGCTTCACCGTTTCTCAGCCGCCAAGTTAAGTCCGTTTGGAACCTAGAGGATCCCAGATCCTGGTGAGATCCAGGACAAATCCAACAACGGGTCCTTCACCCTTAACCGCAGTAATGCCAGTGAGGATCTCCGGTTCGCCTATGGCGCGGTAGACTTCCACCACGCGAGTCTCAGGATTGATCAGCCAGCCGAGTTGAGCACCATTGGCGATGTATTCGCGCATTTTGTTGCGAAGGGTATTGATCCGATCACTCTTGGATTTGAGTTCGATAACGAAGTCCGGGCACAAATGCCAGAAGCCTTCCTGGGCTTGCTCGGTTAGCCGTTCGAACTTTTCTCTGGCTGCCCATGACGCGTCCGGCGAACGCCGCGCGCCGTTGGGGAGCACGAACCCGGCTGAGGAACCAAAGGCCAAACCACGATTATTGGACTCGGCCCAGGTATCAAGTTGACGTGCAATCTTAATGGACCGATTGCCGGTCAAAGAAAACGTGGGCGCCATAACTATGATTTGCCCATCGGCTGTCATTTCAAAAAAGAGGTCGGGATGTTCCGCGCAAAACTCGGCGAACTGCTCATCCGTCATTGGATGAGCAGTTAGTATCGCCGGCAGAAATGACTCGTCAATGGTAAAAGGCATCGCCTCTTAGTCGAACATGTAAAGCGGAGTACCGCCCATCATAGGCGCCGATTCTACATCACCGGCAGCCACAGGCTGGCCTTCCAGGTCGCCGATCTGGCGGCAGTAGATGCCGTTATCGCCGAGGTAGACTTCCAACTGCGCCGGCCGAGGCAGCGAACCTTGGATCAGCGCTTCCGATAGCGGATCTTCGATGTACTTCTGCAAAGCCCGGCGCAAAGGCCGTGCTCCGTAGCTGCGGTCGGTACATGTCTTGTCGAGAATGTACTTGGCGGCTTCCGGCAGAAGCTTGATCTTGATCTGCTTGGCGACCAGGTTAATGTTCACCTGTTCTACCAGCAGTTCCATGATCTTGAGGAGTTCTTCGTCCACCAGCGAGGTGAAGAGAATCACTTCATCCAGGCGATTCAGGAATTCAGGATTAAAGGCGCGCTTCACCTCGCCCATGACCTGTTCTTCTACCTTGACCGGTATTCCGAGGTCGCTGTGCGCCGAGAAACCGATCTGGCTGCGCTTGTCGAGGAAGCGCGCGCCCAGGTTCGAAGTCATGATGATGATGGTGTTCTTGAAATCGACCGTGTTGCCAAGGCCGTCCGTCAATTGACCGTCTTCGAAAACCTGCAGCAGGATGTTGTAGATATCCGGGTGCGCCTTTTCGATTTCATCCAGCAGGATAATGGAATAGGGCGCGCGTTTGACACGTTCGGTGAGCTGGCCGCCTTCTTCGTAGCCCACATACCCGGGAGGCGAGCCGATGAGTTTGGAGATGGAATGCTTCTCCATGAACTCCGACATGTCGAAACGAATCAGCGACTTTTCGCTGCCGAAAAGGAATTCGGCCAGCGCGCGGGCGACTTCGGTTTTACCAACACCCGTGGGTCCCAGGAACAGGAACGAACCAGATGGACGCTTCGGACTCTTCAGTCCGGCACGCGAGCGGCGAATAGCTCGCGACAGCGCCGAAATAGCTTTCACTTGGCCGATGATCCGCTTGTGCAGTTCCTCTTCAATCCGAAGAAGCTTGTTGATCTCTTCTTCCTTGATGGAGGTCATGGGAACGCCGGTCCAGCGAGCTACAACGTCTTCGATATCGTCTTTTCCCACCACGCCGGTCGAAGTATCGTCGAGATTATACTTTTCGCGCAAATTGCGGAGATTTTCACGTTCCTTGCGCTCTTCGTCCGAATAAAAGCGAGCTTTTTCGAATTCGTGGTTCGCAATGGCATTCTCCATGCGATGAACGATGAACTTGATGCGTTTCTGGATGTCGGCCACGTCGCTGGGAAGCGTCGTTTGACGCAACTTGACGCGCGCACCGGCTTCGTCAATCAGATCGATGGCCTTATCAGGCAGAAAACGATCGGGAATGAAGCGAGTGGAGGTGTAAACGGCCGACTCGATGGCTTCATCCGTATACGCGACCGCGTGAAACTTCTCGTAACGCTCTTTAATTCCGAAGAGGATTCGTATAGCATCCGTTTCGGTAGGGGGAGGGACCTTCACGGCTTGAAAACGGCGTTCCAAGGAGCGATCTTTCTCGATCGACTTGCGATATTCAGCCGGCGTGGTAGCGCCGATGCACTGAATTTCGCCACGCGACAGAGCCGGCTTCAATATGTTAGCGGCGTCGAGCGAGCCTTCGGCCGATCCAGCGCCCACGAGAGTGTGCAACTCGTCGATAAAGATGATGGCGTTCTGATTTTCCATCAACTCTTTCATGATGGTTTTTAGCCGTTCTTCGAACTGGCCGCGATACTTAGTTCCAGCGACGATCAACGAGAGATCAAGCGCCAGAATACGCTTATCGGATAGGAACGACGGGACATCGCCGTCGGCGATGCGCTGGGCCAAGCCTTCGACAATGGCCGTTTTTCCGACGCCGGGCTCGCCAATTAGAACAGGGTTGTTCTTGGTGCGGCGGCAAAGGATCTGGACTACGCGATCCACTTCATTGTCGCGCCCGATGAGCGGATCGAGCATGCCGTCGACAGCGGCTTGTGTAAGATCGCGGCTGAATTCTGCCAGCAGCGAACTCTCCTTAGGCCGGCTAGTCGACGTTTTTTCCGAAGCTGAACGGGCGATTTCTTCACGAACGGCCGAAAGACGCAAACCGCGCTCGTGCAGGATTTCAGCGGCGAAGCTCTTCTCTTCGCGTAGCAGGCCCAACAGAAGGTGTTCGGTGCCGATGTGCTTGTGACTAAGGCGTTCAGCCTCTTCGGCGCCGTACGCGAGGACACGCTTGCATTCATGGCTTAGCGGCAGGTCAACCGACGTGGAGACCTTTTCGCGCACGGTGGTATGCGCTTCAATCTGCTTGCGGATGGATTCGATGGCTGCATGTGACCGCAGGAATCGATTCGCAAGCGCTTTATCCTCACGCAGCAGGCCGAGCAACAAGTGCTCAGTCTCAATGTAGGGACTGCCGAACTGGCTAGCTTCGTATCTTGCAAAGAAGATAACGCGGCGAGCTTTCTCGGTATAACGTTCAAACATAAGTGCCACCGTCTAGACGGGTTGCGTCTTTTACTTCTCCGGCGAACTGCAGATCCGATTTTGAGGCCGGATGCAGCGCGCCCTTTTTTAACTCTAAAACTCGATCGCATCTAGCAGCGAAAAAAAGATTATGCGTGACGAAAATAGACGTTAGCGCATGTTTCTGATGCAGGTCGTTCAACATGGCAACCACCATTTCGCCGGTGCGGAAATCCAGGCTTCCCGTAGGCTCATCAGCCAATAGAACCTGCGGCTTAGCGACAAGCGCGCGGGCAAGGACAACCCTCTGCTGTTCGCCGCCCGACAATTCACCAGCCCGATGCATGGCGCGCGCCAGCAGACCGACTTCGGCCAGTCGTTCACGCGCTACCAGGGCCGCTTTTTCAGGCTCAGCGCCACCAATCAGCAGCGGCATCATCACGTTTTCAAGCGCCGTAAATTCCGGCAGCAAAGAAGGGTTCTGCCATACAAACCCGATTTGGCGATTGCGGAAGTCGGCTAGCTTCTGTTCCGACAACCCTACGATGTCCTTAGGCTTGGACTCGGAATCTACTTTATATACGACGGTTCCGGCTGTTGGCTTATCCAGCCCTCCTAACAGATGAAGAAGCGTAGATTTCCCGGCTCCGGATTCCCCGATGATGGCCAGCCGTTCCCCACGGCGCACATCCAGATTTAAGTTATCGAAGACGATCACCTGACCGCCCCCTGAGCGGTACGTTTTTGTTAAAGATTCCGCCCGAATTGCACTTTCGGTGTCCAACCATGCCGCCTTTACCCTCTAGATTAGAACAGCCAACTTCAAAATATCTCAGCCATTTGGGCAGGATTACCGAATGATGACAAATAAATGCCCGGTTCAAATCTGCTGGCGCCTTATACCCTTTAGACGTGACGCTATCTTGTTTCGATTCTTTGAACCCGCCTGCAATGAGTTATCGGATAGAAAAAACGTTTTTGTTAGGGGCGACTGGCAGATCCACTCGGTTACGCGGTAGTAGGTCTCTTAAAACTCTCAACATTTTAGTGGCAAAATGCTCTCTAACCGTTTATGCTTCTTTATTGGTGTAATCCGAACAACCTCGGATGAACCCTGGGGAAAGGTTAAAAGTTCCGAATGACTAAGACTATTGTTGGCGCTCTTGCGTTCTTGTTGGTTGGATCGATTGTCCAGGCTGTGCCCATAGTGGGCGGCCTTACAACATTGGACATCAACAGTGGTACCGCGACTGCCTTAGCGGGATTGGGCCTGAGCATCGCTCCTATTGCTCCGGGTACTTTCAACCCGACGACACTGGTCGCCACATTTCCGATCACGGGTGGTAATACGACGACCATGATCGATCACTCGGGCGGTTTGGCCTTTACGATGGGCACCACCACCACGGATATTGAAAATTTCATTATCAATTTGACCGGTGCTGAAGCCAACATCGTCACCGGGACAGTAGCCGTCGGAAGTCTAAGTTTCTCTGGCGTTCAGTTGTTTGATATTGGGGCAGGAACCGTGTTGACGGTGGATTCACAACTCGCGGCCGACCTAGTGGCGATTTATAGCATCCCGAATTTAACGGGGGCAGACGTTGGCACTGCTAGTGTAAACGCCATCACGACGCCCGAACCAACGACCCTGGCCTTTTTTGGACTCGGCACGCTGGCGGCCGTATTCGCTCGCCGCCGTAAATAGTCGCGATACCTTCTTAAGCGCTGCCTCGCGAGATGGAGAACCGTGAAATAGCGCAGATGCTGCATGAGACCGCCGACCTAATGGAGGTGGCTGCCCAGGATGGCTTCCGGATTCGCAGTTACCGTAATGCTGCGGCCGTGATTGCCACCCATCCCGAGCGGGTGCAAGACATTGTTCTGAATCCCGAACGCAAAGTAACGGACATTCCAGGCATCGGCAAGGGGTTGGCTGCTGTGCTGGCGGAGATTGCCCATCGCGGGTCGTTCGAGCGCCGCGACGAAATGCTGGCGAAGTATCCGGCATCGGCACTGGAACTGCTGAAAATCCAAGGCCTGGGTCCCAAGAGTATAGCTTTGCTCTATGAACATCACGGCGTGAAGACGGTTGACGATCTGGAGCGAATTTGCCGTGAGCAGAAGTTAAGAGTGCTGCCGCGCATGGGCGCCAAGCTGGAAGAGAAGGTGCTGCGGTCGATTGAATCGTATCGCAAAAGCGCCGGACGTTACTTGTTGAGCTTCGGGCGGCGCACGGCAGACGAACTGATGGCCGAGTTTAAGTCGCTGCCGGGCATAGATGGCGTGGAAGCGGCGGGCAGTCTGCGGCGGGGCCGCGAAACCATCGGCGACCTGGACATTCTAGTTACCGGGCCGGGAGCCGGAGCTGCTTTGGCGCATATTGTGGGCCATCCAAAGACGCAGGAGGTGCTGGGCCGCGGCGAAAACAAGGCTAGTGTCAGCTTTGGCCTGGAACGTTTACAAGTGGATGTACGCGCGCTGCCCCATGAGAGTTTCGGCGCGGCGATGCAGTATTTCACGGGTAGCAAAGAGCATAACGTGGTGGTGCGGACCAACGCCTTAAAACGCGGGCTGACGCTGAATGAATATGGCTTGTTTACCGTGGATACAAATGAGCGAGTGGCAGGCGCAGATGAGCGAGAGGTTTATCAGCGCTTAGGCTACGCCTGGATTCCGCCCGAACTGCGTGAAAACTCGGGTGAACTGGAAGCGGCGGAGCAGGGCACTCTCCCGAAGCTTATCGAGCTTGCGGATGTGCGTGGTGACATTCACATGCACACCACCGAAACTGACGGGAAAGCAACCTTGCGCGAGATGGCGGCGGCCGCGGCAACCCTGGGTTATGAGTACATCGCCATTACGGACCATTCCAAGGCGCTTGCTATGGCGAATGGCCTTGATGAAGAACGGGTTGTAGCCTTCGCGCGCCAAGTGCGGGACTTAAATAGAGAGGGATTGCCGCTGCGGGTGTTCTCCGGCCTGGAGTGTGACATTCTGCGGGATGGCCGCATGGATATCTCGGAAGATGCGCTGGCGGAACTCGATCTGGTTATTGGGAGTGTGCATAGTTACTTCAACCTTGAGTCTTCGGAGATGACTGACAGACTGATGGGAGCAATGGAGTGCCCCTCGTTGAGAATTTTGGGCCATGTTACCGGGCGGTTGTTGTTGCAGCGCGAGTCTTATCCTTTTGATTTCGAGCGCGTAGCGTCATTGGCCGCAGCGAAGAACGTCTGGTTTGAGATCAATGCGAGTCCTGAGAGACTGGATTTGCCCAGCCACTTGATAAGGTCGGCGAAACGTAAGGGTTGCAAGTTCACCATTGCTACCGATGCGCACAGGCCGGGACATTTGTCGAACATGCAGTATGGAGTGACGACAGCGCGGCGCGGCTGGCTGGAAGCTGGCGACGTGATGAACACACGCGGCGCTCAGGAATTTGCAGCAGCCCTCCGGCCCCTGGGTCCGAGTTCGATAGCTTCGAGTTTATGAACGTGCGCGTCGTCGATGTGAAAGCGCATTAAAGTGCGAGTTATGTGCCAACCTGTATGTCCTGCCGCGCCGGGATTTAGATGAATCAGGTTCAGTTCGGGATCGCGCATCACTTTCAGGATGTGCGAATGGCCGCAGACAAATAGACCAGGATGTTGTTTTAGAATTTCAGCGCGTGCGTGCTTTTCGTAGTGGCGCGTGTAGCCTCCAATGTGAGTGATATAGACGCTAAGCCCCTCGCATTCGAAGTGAAGATCCTGTTTAGTGCAGGCCCTGATCTCAGCTCCGTCGATGTTGCCGTACACGCCTCGTAATGGTTTGAACGCTTTCAAATCATCCAAGATTTCCACAGGACCAAAGTCGCCTGCGTGCCAGATCTCATCGCACTCCGCGAAATATTGAAAGACGGCCGGATCGAGAAAGCCATGGGTGTCCGACAGTAGGCCGATCTGCATTTTTTCTCGTTCCTGGTTTTTCTACGCACATGCTTTGTAAGTAGAGCCCCTACGGTTATTTTTCGAGGAGTAACTACAAAGCTGAAGTGACGTCTACCTCGTAAGTTGATGCTACTAGCACAGCGGGGTTGATGCAAAGGAAAATGTCAATTAAGCATGTTTTGATTACTGGCGGCGCAGGATTCATCGGAGCGCATGTTGCGAATGAACTGCTGGCCCACGGATATGCAGTACGCGCGCTAGACGCGCTTGTGCCTCAGGTGCATGGGAACTCGCGTGAACGGCCGCCCTACCTGAGTAACGATGTTGAATTGATGGTTGGCGATATTCGCGATACCAACCTCCTAAGCAAAGCTCTCAACAATATCGACGCAGTAATCAATCTGGTGGCGCTTGTGGGCGTAGGCCAGAGCATGTACCAGATTGCTGAATACACAAGCGTCAACAATGGCGGCACTGCTACCCTTATGGAACTTTTGAGTGCCCAGCCAGTGGAGGCGATTGTTGTTGCATCCAGCATGAGCGTCTACGGTGAGGGTCTCTATCGGAACTCCAAAGGCGAGACGAAATTTGCTTTAAACCGCTCGCTAGAAGATTTAAAGCGAAGCCGCTGGGAGATGTACGACGAGGACGGAGAGGAATTAACTCCCATTCCAACGCCGGAGACCAAAACCCCGGCTTTGGCTTCCCTTTACGCACTTTCCAAATACGACCAGGAAGTCATGACGCTTGTTCTGGCCAGAGCCTACGGAATGCGCGCGGTGGCTCTGCGGTTCTTCAATACTTATGGGCCGTTTCAGGCTTTAGCCAACCCCTATACAGGCGTTCTGAGTAACTTTGCCGCTCGTGTGCTGAATGGGAAGGCGCCCCTCATCTACGAGGACGGCCTCCAGAAGCGGGATTTCGTTAGCGTCTATGATGTGGCTTCCGCATGCCGCCTGGCGCTGGAGTCGAAGGCTGCTGATGGACAAGCACTGAACATCTCGTCAGGCCAGTCAATGACGGTGGGGGAAATAGCGTCGAAAACAATTCGCTGCTTGTCGGCGCGCGGATTGGAACCTGAGCTAACCGGCAAATATCGTGTTGGAGATATACGTCATTGCTTCGCGGATATTTCACGTGCGCAACAAGTTCTGGGGTGGAGCCCGTCTGTGTCGCTTGAGCAAGGACTGGAAGACTTGGCCGCGTGGTTGGATGGTCAGGAAACACACGACAATAGCATGGAAGCCAGAGCGGAGCTTGCGGCGCGAGGTTTGGTCCTATGACCGGTTCCCGGGTGTTAATCACCGGGGGCGCCGGATTTATTGGGACGAACTTGGCTCATCGATTCGCGAGCCTCGGTCACCGAGTTACGGTCTTCGACAATTTGTCGCGGCAGGGAGTCGAAAAGAACGCGGCGTGGCTTCGCACGCAGCATGCGGAGTCTATTCGGATCGAAGTCGCGGATGTGCGCGACCGCGCGAAAGTTGCCAGCGAGGTAAAGGGCGCCGATACGGTGATTCACCTGGCAGCTCAAGTGGCAGTGACATCCAGTCTGACCGATCCCCGCTACGACTTTGATGTAAATGCCGGTGGAACGCTGAACGTTCTTGAAGCTCTTCGGTCGGTCAATCCTGCAGCCGTCCTGATATTTACTTCTACAAACAAAGTCTATGGCCAATTAGAGGATCTGAATCTGGTTCAAACAACTACCCGATATCAGCCCAAGGGCGAGACGGCGGCAGTCAATGAGGATTCGCCCTTGGATTTCCACAGCCCCTACGGATGTTCTAAGGGCACGGCTGATCAGTATGTACTGGACTATGCAAGATCGTTCGCCATTCCCGCGGTTGTGTTTAGGATGAGCTGCATCTATGGCCCTCACCAGATGGGGACTGAAGACCAAGGCTGGATCGCACATTTCCTCCGGGAGGCAATGGCGGACAAACCGATTACTATTTTTGGAGATGGGCGGCAGGTCAGAGACATCCTCTTCGCTGACGACCTGGTAGATGCATTTCTGCTTGCGCGAGCGAACGCGGCAGAAATTTCCGGCGAAGCGTTCAATATTGGCGGAGGCCTTAAAAATACGATCAGCCTGATTGAGTTGCTGAGAGAAATTCACGATCTTGAGGGAAAAACCCCTTCCATTCAATGGAGTGATTGGCGGCAAGGTGATCAACGCTACTATGTGTCCGATACCAGGAAGTTTGGCGTAGCTACTGGATGGCATCCAAAAGTTGGAGCGCAAACAGGAATAAAACGGCTCCACGAGTGGCTGTCGAATGAATATGACTCGTATCCGCGGAGCGAGGCAGGAGGCGAAAATGCGGTTCTCGCTTATTAACCCCCCCTGGGCCTTTGATCAGAGCATTTATTTTGGATGCCGGGAAGCGCACTTACCGTTGGAATTCGGTTACTCTGCAGCTCTGCTGCAATCCGCCGGCCACGATGTTGAGATTGTGGATGGGCAGTTGCAGCAATTGACAATTGCGGATATTGCCGATCGAGTGAGGGAGTTTCGGGCTGACTTTGCGGTGGTTACGACGGCTCCTAGTTACCTATTTTGGCGTTGTGCTCCGCCTGAACTAACTATTCCCAGGCTTGTCATGGACTCGCTTCGGGGCGAAGATTGCTGGTTGGTGGCGGTTGGCCCGCACGCATCCACGACGCCCAGGACCACATTGGCAAAGCTGAGTGCCGATATTGCCGTGATGGGAGAGTGCGAGGAGGTTCTCCCCATGCTTGCTGGGGACTTGAGAAACGTTCCCTCCCTTTGCTATAGCCGCCATGGCGATATTCACCTTCAAGGTTCACCGCATGCATCCGATATGACTCGGCTGCCTGCATTGAAGTGGGATCCATCGGCGATAGCAAGCCACCGTCACCATCATCATAGGTTCGACACTGACCTGCAGAGGAAGGGCGCAGAGATGGAAACCTCCCGTGGGTGTCCCTATCACTGCACTTTTTGCGCAAAAGACAATTTTCGCAACTCGTTCAGGCGCCGCGGCCTCGCAACGATTGCGACAGAGCTGGATAATCTACTTGATGCGGGCGCGGAGTATGTTTACTTCATTGATGAAATCTTTCTGCCATTTCGTCCGGTGCTGGAGGTGATTGCGCAGCGTCAAATCAAGTTCGGTATTCAAACACGAATCGATCTCTGGAGCCATGAGATGATCGACCTTCTTGGCGACGCTGGCTGTGTGTCCATTGAAGCAGGGGTGGAAAGTATCACGGCAGAAGGGCGTGACTTGCTCGCCAAGAAATGCAAGTTGTCCACGGTCGAGATTACTGATCGCCTGGTGCACGCAAAGCAGAGAGTGCCGTTCGTCCAGGCAAATCTCTTAAATAGTCAGTGCGATGACCCAGCCGAAGTGGAAACATGGAGGGAATATCTTCAGGGCCAAGGTGTGTGGGCGAACAAGCCCGTTCCCTTATTTCCGTATCCAGGATCGCCAGACTATACGCAACGCTGGGGCGCACCGGACGAACTCGCATGGGAGCGTGCTCACGACTTTTATCTCAATCAATTCGATACATTTAGCGACATTCAAGAACAGCGTCCCGCTAATTTAATTCAGTTGGAAGGTTATTGTCACTAGATGGCCGGTTATCCGCAACGCATTTTGCTTACCGGCGACACGGTTGGAGGTGTATGGACCTTTGTTACCGAACTGTCCGCGTCCCTTGTTCGGCAAGGAGTGCAAGTTCAACTGGCCACTTTCGGACCAGCCGTCACAGAGTCCCAGCGTGCCCGCGTTGGATCGATAAAGGGATTGAATTGGGAGCATCGGATAGCAAAGCTGGAGTGGATGAACGACCCATGGGCGGAAGTTGATGCCGGCGGCGCATGGCTGGAGCGCTTGGCAGGTAAGTTCAAAGCCGATGTCGTTCACCTCAATACCCTTGCTTATGGAGACCGAGATCTGAGTGCGCCGATTGTTCAAACTGCCCACTCGTGCGTATTATCGTGGTGGGCGAATGTCAAGAAAACTAAACTGCCGCAAGAGTGGAACCAGTATCGCGACCGGGTGGAGGCCTCACTGCAGTGTGCTGAACTACTTACAGCTCCTTCGGCTGCCGCGTTGGCGGAGATCGCGAGTTACTACAAGATAGAGACAGGTAACGCGGTAAGTATCCATAATGGGGTTGATCTCTCAGAGTTTCAGCCATTGTCATCTGAGCCCTTCATTTTCTCCGCCTGCCGGCTGTGGGATGAAGCAAAGAACTTAGTAGCGTTGGCTGAAGTAGCGCCAAAATTGAGATGGCCGGTGTATCTGGCAGGCAGCGCCATCAGTCCTACGGGTGGGACAACGGCCTTTCAATCCTGTCGATTATTAGGCGAGTTAGGTAGAGATGAGCTTCGCACGTGGTACGGTCGAGCGTCAATTTATGTGTTGCCGGCCAAGTACGAGCCATTTGGCTTATCAGTGTTAGAAGCTGCCTTATCGGGTTGTGCGTTGGTGCTGGGGGATTTGCCAAGCCTGCGCGAGATTTGGGGGGATGCGGCAATATTCGTGAATCCCGGCGACCGTAACGGTCTTCGCCGCGAGATTGACCGTCTAATCCGAGACCGGCGCTATCGGAATGTCATGGTGAAACGTGCTCTGAGCCGCGCGACTGAGTTTTCAATTGACCGCATGGCGGCTAGCTATTTGAGTGTCTATAATTCAGTCGTCAAGATGAGCCGGCGGAGTTACGCATGCGCTTCGTGATCTTCACTCATTCGTTGGTTTCGGATTGGAACCACGGAAATGCGCACTTCCTGCGTGGGATCGCATCGGAACTTATTAGGCGGGATCATGATGTTGACGTCTATGAACCCGAGAATGGATGGAGCCGCCAGAATCTTCTGCTTGAACAGGGAAATGCGCCTATTGAAGAATTCAGCTTGAAATATCCATTACTAAGGACGACCTATTACGACGAGTCTACGCTTAACCTGACGAGCGTGTTGAAGGATGCCGAGGTTGTCATAGTCCATGAGTGGAACACGCCGACACTGGTATCGGCGATTGGCGCGCTTCGAGCTAAGCATGATTACCAGCTCTTCTTTCATGACACTCATCACCGCATCTTAACCGATCGAGACAATATGTCTAAAGTTCATCTTTCCGAGTACGACGGAGTACTCGCGTACGGAAAGGTTATTCGGGATGCGTATCGAGAGTTTGGTTGGGCGCGCCAAGCTTGGACTTGGCATGAAGCCGCCGACACGTGTGTCTTCCATCCCATGAAGCAGACTGAAAGGGAGGGCGACTTAGTGTGGATTGGAAATTGGGGTGACGATGAGAGAGCCGACTCCATTCGCGAGTTTTTAATTAAGCCGGTGCAGGCTCTAAGTTTGAAGGCTCGTATTTACGGTGTTCGCTACCCGCAATGCGCGCTGGACCAACTAGCGGAAGCAGGCATAGAATACGGAGGATGG
The DNA here is from genome assembly GCA_003163855.1 of Bryobacterales bacterium. Taxonomy (GTDB): domain Bacteria; phylum Acidobacteriota; class Terriglobia; order Bryobacterales; family Bryobacteraceae; genus Bog-105. The sequence continues at coordinate 21,296 of PLRJ01000187.1, forward strand.
CTTCCCAATTATCTTGTTCCCCAGGTATTCTCCCGCTACCGAGTGACGGTGCACGTTCCGCGGCTTCCTTATGTAAAAGCACTTCCTGGAATTCCGACTATCAGGCCATTCGAAGCTCTGGCTTGCGGCATTCCTCTAGTGTCGGCCCCCTGGGTGGATTCAGAAAAGCTCTTCGCCCCTGGGAAAGATTTCCTTTTTGCTGAGAGCAGCGAGGATATGACGAAGCATCTTGCGCGCATTTTGAACGACGACACCTTGGCGGGAAGCTTAAGTAGGCATGGTCTTGAAACCATCAAGAACCGTCACACGTGTGCCCATCGAGTAGACGAGTTACTGAGTATCGTGCAGACGCCAGGGTTGATGTCCCGCGAGGTGCAGCAACAGTGCGCGTAGCGTTTTTCGGATCGAGCCTAGTGTCGGCCTATTGGAATGGAGCGGCCACGTACTATCGAGGCATAATTCGCGAAATGGCTCTGCGAGGACATCATGTGACGTTCTACGAGCCTAATGCCTGGGATCGGCAGAAACATAGGGATCTGGCTGATCCGGAATGGGCCCAAATTCTGGTTTATGAGCCTGACCAAGACTCCGTGTTAAAAGCAGTCAGCGATGCTCGGGGGGCGGATCTGATCATCAAGACGAGTGGCGTGGGGGTGTTTGACCAGCTTTTGGATGCCGCCGTGTTGGACTTGAAAAGGGGCCACAACATGGTTGTTTTTTGGGACGTTGATGCCCCGGCAACGCTTGACCGGATAACCAACCATCCCGACGACCCTTTCCGTGCGCTCATTCCGCAATTCGATGCCATCTTCACGTATGGCGGGGGAATGCCTGTTGTGAGTGCGTACGACTCGTTTGGAGCGAAGGCCTGCAAGCCAATCTACAACGCTTTGGATACCACTACTCACTATCCCGTAGCTCCGGAAAGCCGCTATCAGGGTGACCTGGCTTTTCTGGGAAATCGTCTACCGGATCGAGAAACGCGGGTAGAGGAGTTCTTTCTGTTGCCTGCGGCGAGTCTGCCTGATTATCAATTTGTGCTTGGCGGGTCGGGCTGGGGCGACAAGCCGAAGAGTGCGAATGTACGTTATTTGGATCATGTTTACACGGCGGAACATAATGCCTTCAATTGCAGCGCGAAAGCCATACTAAACGTGTCGCGCGAGAGCATGGCGCGTTATGGATTCTCTCCGGCAACTAGAGTTTTTGAAGCGGCTGGTGCTGCAGCCTGTGTAATTACGGACTACTGGGAGGGCGTCGGTCAATTCTTTGAGCCGGGCACTGAAATTCTCGTGGCACGAAATGGAAGCGAAGTTGGCGAATACGTGCGTTCTCTGACCTGGGCGAGGGCGAAACAGTTGGGACTGGCAGCTTATCGGCGTGCAAGAGCTGAACATACCTACCGACACCGGGCCGAGCAGTTGGCCATGTTTCTCGGTAGCAGTGCGAGGGAACTGGTACACACATGAATGCCGAGTTCGACATTGTCATACTGGGGCTGACCGTAACTTCATCATGGGGCAACGGTCATGCCACCACTTGGCGCAGCCTGATTAAGGGACTGTCCAGCATCGGCTACCGCGTGCTCTTCTTGGAACGCGATATGCCGTGGTACGCGAGCAACCGGGACAATTCCCAACCGAGCGGCGCTATAACCATCTTGTATCAGGACGTGGAAGAGTTGAGGGCTAAGTTTGAATCAACCGTTGCCCAGGCATCTCTGGTAATTGTGGGTTCTTTTGTGCCCGATGGCATTGAGGTTGGTGAGTGGGTGAATTCGGTGGCTTTAGGAAGGACAGCCTTTTACGACATAGACACACCCATAACCTTGACCAAGCTGGACGAAAACGAAGCGGACTATATCTCGAGAGAACTTATTTGCCAATATGACGCCTATCTGTCGTTTACTGGCGGTCCCTTATTGCGTCGGATCGAGGAAACTTATGGTTCGCCGATGGCACGGGCCTTGTACTGCTCCGTCGATATCGACTTGTATCGGCCGCGGCAATCGAGTTTCAAGTGGGAGTTGGGGTATTTAGGCACTTATAGTGACGACCGGCAGCCGTCCCTGGAGGAATTATTACTCACGCCCGCGCGAAAGTTGCGTGATCGGCAGTTTGTGGTGGCTGGAGCGCAATACCCGTCCAAGATTCAGTGGCCCCAGAACGTTGAACATATCACGCACTTGCCTCCGGCGGAACATCCGAAATTCTATGCCTCGCAACGCTTCACGCTGAACGTGACCCGAGAAGCTATGAAGCGGTCTGGTCACTCGCCCAGCGTTCGCATTTTTGAAGCTGCCGCCTGTGGAGTGCCTATAATCAGTGACTGGTGGGAGGGATTGAATACAGTTCTGCAAATCGGCCGGCAAATACTCGTCGCAGAAGGGGCGGACGATGTCCTGCGGTATTTAACTGACATTGCCGAATCTGAGCGGCTACAAATTGCCGCAGCCGGCCGACAGCGCATCCTTTCGGAACACACTCCGGCTATAAGAGCGCTTCAGATTCGAAGGTACTTAGAGGAAATGAATGACAACTATTCTTCTGGTGCGGCACGGAGAAACCGACGCTGTTGGCAAGCTGCTGGCGGGCAGGCAAGCTGGCTGGCATCTGAACGAAACAGGCAGGGAGCAGGTGAGCATATTGGCGGAGAGGCTGTCACGCTTCACCATTCAAGCGATTTACACCAGCCCGCTGGAGAGGGCTGTTGAGACAGCCGACGCTGTGGCTAAAGCGCACAATCTTGCACCAATTGTCCGCGAAGANNTGTGTTTTGGTGCTTGGGAGGGATCTAGTTTTGAATCCCTCAGTTCAGATTTCCGGTGGAATAGGTTTAATTCCAGAAGAACAATGGTCCTGCCTCCCGGGGGCGAGTTGGTGATTGCAGCCCAGGCGAGGGTGGTTAGAGAAGTGAATGGTATCGTTTCCCGGCATCCAGGTGCGATGGCTGCAATTGTGAGTCACTGTGACCCAATTCGTTCGCTGATTTCGTACTACTTGGGTTCGTCGCTTGACTTTGTTCAGCGTTTCCAAGTTGACACGGCCTCAGTGACGATTATTAGGTTTAATGGCGATGAACCTACCATTGTTTGCCTCAACAACAGGGGCGAATTGGAAGTGGACCATGGTTGAAGCAGTAATGCTCTGGAACGAGCCGAATAATGCCTCGCATTGGAATTTCGGCCTTGATCCTGAATGGAGGCTGTTTTCCAAGATGGTGAATGTCGCTTCCGCTGCGATCCGCGCCGAAAATTCATCGATCCCTCGGGTGTTGGGTGGAATGTCGCCGATCGATCCTGGTTTCCTGGTAAAGCTGGGCGAACAGTGCGTGCTGTCGCATGTGGATGTGGTTGCCGTGCACGGGTTCCCATTGGACTGGAACCATTGGTCCATCAATGAATGGCCCTGCAAGCTTGTGGAGATTGGAGCTGTCACCGCGCATCCAATCTGGGTGTCGGAGGTAGGTGTTTCTACGTTTGGTGCGGACGAGATTCAAGTCTTTGGACTTAATCGAACGGCGGAACTGTTGCTTGGCAGGGTTGATCGCATCCATTGGTACAGCTTATTTGACCTTCCGAAAGCGTGGCCCGCAACCACTCGTCATCGCGAGGCTGAAGGATCATCTTATTACCGGCATTTCTATATGGGTTTGGTTCGAGAAGACGGAACATTAAAGCGGGCGTTTCACGATTTCGGTCAATACACTCCCGAGTTGGGAATATGCCAGTGGTTTCACTTTGAAGATCATCGTCTGGAGCTAGCGGTAAAGCTGCTGAAGCAACTGGGTGTCAAATATCTTCGAACTGGCCTTAGTTGGGCTGACAGTTTTCGCGAGGGCGCTGATAAATGGTTCGATTACCAGATGCGTCTGCTGGAACCGTTCGATGTAACGGTCACCTACTGTTTTACGCCGGAACACTGCGGCTTAGAGCCAAATCACACCAGTCCTCCGAGGCACGTCGAGGAATTTGCTGAGTTCTGCTCACGGATGACTCGGCGTTATGCCAGATGAAAACGCCTTTGGTGTCGCCCAGAACTTGCTTCGGGAGCGAAAGGTTTGGGCGGCATTGGGCGCATTCGATTTCGCCGAGAAACTTGGCTATCCGCAACATGAGTGTTGTGCCGGCAGATGGCAATGTTGGATGTTGCTGGGTGAATTCGAGCGTGCGTGGCAAGAGAGTGACCTGATATCTGCAAGCGGTGTGAACGACCCGCATCGTTACTGGGACGGCAGTTCCTGGGTGAATAAGAGGATAATGCTTCGCTGCCTCCACGGTCTTGGCGATACCATCAATTTTATTAGGTACGCGCCTCTGCTGAAGGCAACCTGCCGCGAACTGATAGTCCAGGCGCATCCTGAACTTGTGACCCTGCTTGAGAAGATACCCTTTCTGGACCAAGTCGTCACATGGTCTCCCGGAGGAGAGGATGATGGGGTACCTTGGGACGTTCAAATGGAAGTAAACGAACTTCCCAGAGTGTTTCGAACCGTGCTGGAAACAATTCCTGCCACGTTTCCTTATCTCTTCATTCCGGAGGAGCGGCTTATTTGGGCATCGAGATTGCTCCAACTGGACGGCCGGCCGCTTATTGGGCTGTGCTGGAGAGCCGGTCCTTGGGACGCTTCCCGCTCTCTCGAGGTTGCTGATATAGCTCCACTTCTGAGCGTCTCCGAGATCACTTTCGTAAGCTTGCAAAAGGCTATAGAGCCACCGTTCCGCCAGATAGTTGATGCTGCGGTTCATGCGGCCGATGTGCTTGATACCGCCGCGGTCATCGCTCACCTGGATATGGTAATCACGGTGGATACCATGGTTGCTCATCTCGCGGGGGCCCTCGGCAAGCCGGTGTGGCTCTTGCTGCCTAAAGCCGCCGATTGGCGGTGGATGATGGATACGGCAAAAAGTCCCTGGTATCCTACAGCCCGTCTATTCCGCCAAGATAATGAGCAAGGATGGTCAAAGCCCATTAACGAGTTAATCGCTGAGCTACTGACTTTGCAGCGGTTGTGACACCGATTCCAGCGATTGTCCCGCAGCTTCCACGCCAACGCGCGCCTCGGTAACAGATCCCGCCAGCATCAATAATGCCCCGAGCAAGTAGCCAATACCGACGTGCCATCGTGAGCCTGAAGCAATAAGGACGCCGAAAAGAGAAGGAGCGCCGACGCCGCCTATAAGCGTACCAATAGCGTAGAAAACAGCAATAGAGAGAGCTCGTATCTCAAGAGGGAAGATTTCGCTCACCGTCAGGTATGCAGCGCTGGCCGCAGGCGAGGCTACAAAAAACGTCACCGTAAAACAAATGGTAAGCGTCTTGGCGCTCAATCCACCATTTGCGAATGGAAGAACCGTGCCGACCAGCAACAAACCAGCAATGCCATAGGTTATGGTGATCATTCGCTTGCGTCCTACCGTGTCGAAAAGCCTTCCTAACGCCAGCGGGCCGAAGAAACTTCCAAGAGCGAAAGGCAGCAAATAAAGTGGCATCGACTTCGCGGTGATGTGATAAAACTTAGCGATAACGAGACCGTAGGTAAAGAAAACCGCATTAAAGAAGAACGACTGGCCGACCATCAAGATTAGAGCCAGCAGTGATCGCTGCGGGTTATCGCGCCACATCGCCTTAAAGATTTCTTTTAATGGCGTGTGATCGCGGACTCGGAGCTTCAGCTTTTTACCTTCGGGATTCGGCAACTTCTGGCCGTCCGATGCAGCCTCTTCTATTTTCTTGACAATTTTATCTGCCTCTTCCTCGCGGCCGCGCAACATCAGCCAACGCGGACTTTCAGGAACAGATAGCCGCAAGATCAGGACCCCAATTCCCAGGACAGCGGCCGTTCCAAACGCGAACCTCCAGCCGCGATTGACGGGCACAGAACCGACATTCAACAAAGCGAGTGACGTCAAACTCCCCAGCGCGGCGCCAAGCCAGAAGGTGGCGTTGACAACCAAGTCGACCGTTCCTCTAACTTTGCCAGGTATGAATTCATCTACCGCCGAATTGATAGCTGCATACTCCCCGCCGATGCCTAGACCGGTCAGCAGCCGGAACAGCGCAAAGCTGCCGAAGTTCCAAGATAGACCGGACGCGGCCGTTGCTAGTGAATAGACCGCGAGAGTAACCAAGAAAAGTTTTCGTCTTCCAAGCCGATCAGTGAGGTATCCAAACAGTAGCGCACCGATTACTGCACCTGCCAGATACGCAGTGGCTCCAGCCGCGACTTGAGGGTCGGAAAGACCTAAAGTCTTCTTGTTCTCAAGGATCCCCGCCAGCGAACCGGAAAGAGTAACCTGCAAGCCATCCAGCAGCCAGGAAGTTCCCAGAGCAATGATCATTTTCCTGTGCCATTTACTAAACGGCAAACGATCAAGGCGAGCCGGAATGTCAACTTCTATAGTTCGAGATTGTTCAGCTGTCTCCCGTGGCATCCCTGCGGATTAGAGGGTTCCATTGAAGCGCTAGTTTCGGGTCAACAGTAGAATGAGAGGCGATGCGTTTCACGGCTCTTCTTGTTTTATTTGCAGGTAGTCTCGCTGCTCAACGTTCCGTAGACATACGGGTGGATAGCTCGAAGTCACAGGGCAGCTACAAGGCGATCTATGCATACTTCGGGTACGATGAGCCTAACTATACCTACACGCCGAACGGTAAGAAGCTGATTGGTGAACTGGCATCGCTGAGCGATCGCCCGGTTTATATCAGAACTCACTTCATGCTGGCCACGGGTGACGGGAGTCCTGGTCTGAAATGGGGTTCGACGAACGCCTACACAGAAGATGCGTCAGGAAAACCGACTTACAACTGGACCATTGTAGACCGCATCTTGACGACCTATCTTGATTCCGGTGCTAAGCCGTTTGTCGAAATCGGCTTTATGCCTGAGGCTCTTTCGTCTAAGCCCGATCCTTATAAACCCACATGGCTGCCAGGCGCCAAGAATGACCAATACAGCATCGGTTGGACGTATCCTCCGAAGGACTATGCCAAGTGGGGATCGCTGGTAAACGAGTGGGTGAAACATGCCGTAGCTAAGTGGGGCAAAGAAGAGGTGTCGTCCTGGTATTGGGAAGTATGGAATGAACCGGACATTAGTTACTGGCACGGCACGCCAGAAGAGTACGACAAGCTCTATGATTATGCTGCGGACGGCGTAAAGCGAGCGCTCCCTTCCGCACGGATTGGAGGTCCTGCAACTACCGGCCCCGCCAGCCCACGAGCAGCAGCTTTCCTGCGTCAGTTTCTGGAACACTGTGCCTCGGGAAAGAACTACGTAACGGGATCTACCGGTACCGGCCTCGATTTCATCACCTTCCACGCCAAGGGGCGGCCTGAAAGTGCCGGCACCCATATCCGAATGGGCATCAGCAAAGAAATCGAAGATGTGCAAGCTGGTTTCGAGATCGTTCAGTCCTTCCCCACCTTCAAGAATTTGCCTATCGTGCTGAGCGAAGCGGACCCTGAGGGATGCGCAGCGTGTTCATCGCGTGTGTATCCGCAAAATGCCTATCGAAACGGAACACTCTATCCAACCTATACAGCGCTTATGCTGAAGAACATATTCGAACTGGCCGACGATATGCAAACGAATATTGCCGGCATGCTGACTTGGGCGTTCGAATTTGAAAGTCAGCCCTTTTTTGATGGCTTCCGAGCACTTGCTACAAATGGGATTGACAAGCCGGTGCTGAATGTATTCCGCATGGCAGGACTGATGAATGGCCAGCGTGTGGCCGTTGAAAGTTCCGGGAGGATCCCGTTGAAGGTGATGGCGAGTGAGGGTATACGTGGATCTTCCGACGTCGATGCATTGGCGACTCGATCTGATCGACACGTCTCGGTTATGGTCTGGAACTATCAGGATGAAGATGTATCCGGCGAACCGGTGTCGGTCACCCTTCATGTGTCGGGTTTCCCAAGCAACAGCGCGAAGTTATTGCTGGAGCATTTCCGCATCGATGAAAGTCACAGCAACTCTTACCGCTTGTGGAAGCAGCAAGGTTCACCGCAAAAGCCTACGACAGATCAGTACGCGCAATTGGAGGACGCGTCAGGATTGGAGCTGTTAGATTCGCCGAAATGGATTGAATGCCGCCAAGGCGTAGCGGAAATCCACTTTACTCTGCCGCTGCAGGCGATGTCTTTGCTGGACTTAAGCTGGTAGTGGCTGTCGCGCTCTTCACGCAACCACATAAGGATGGCGGTATTCGCGGGTCAAGAGTTTGTCGGCCTCTGCGTCGTTCACAAATTTAGGACCCGCGGTTAAAGTCAGCCTGCGGCCAACTCGATAGCTGATGTTGGCTAAGTGGCACAGCGAAGCGCTCAAGTACGCGTTTGAGATTTCGTCATGCAATTCTTTATAGTTGCGAGAGCGGCAAGCGGATAAGAAGTTCTTCATGTGCAAAGCGGTTGCATCGGAGCCGGGTCCGCGCTCTGGCCGCTCATCCGCCACCAGTTCGTTGCTCTCACCTTTGAAGGCTTGAAAACCCTGGTCGCTCATGGCGGCCCAGCCTTCAGTGCCATAGAAAAGATTGCCCACCATAATGTTCAGCGGCTCACCCTTGCTGGGAACGGTCGCCAGCGGCGCGCTTTGTGACGGAGGTGCCGCGGCACCTGTCGCGGGTGCCCCTCCGGAACGCCGAACCGGGAAGCCTTCGGCTCCAGTCAGAAGGCCTCGAACTTCGAAGACAAGTTCTTTTGGTCCGTAATTGTAACTCGCCAGCAGCGTGTTCGGAGTCTCCTGATCGTCTTTATACGCATACTTTCCGCCTTGCGCATAAGCAGTTTGGGGAAATTGAGGATCACCTAAGCCCCAGCGCGCGATGCCTATCTCGTGGACTCCCTGGTTGCCAATATCGCCGTTCCCCGTATCCCAAAACCAGTGCCAATTGTAAATAAAGCGTAGCTCGTTAAAGGGGCGTAACGGAGCGGGACCCAGGAACAGGTCCCAGTCGACGCCCGGCGGCGTCGGACTGTCAGCTTTGTGACCAATCGACGCGCGACGCTTGAAGCAGAGGCCCTTTGAAAGATAGACGTCGCCTATCAGACCGCCATGTATCGCCTCCATGGCTCTCATTTTGAAAGGCGTGCTGCGATGCTGCGATCCAATCTGCAACATGCGACCGCTATCGCGGGCAACCTGCAGCATCTTTTGGCCTTCGTAGATGTTGTAACAAGCCGGCTTTTCGCCATAGACGTCCTTACCCGCGCGCATAGCCCAAATCGCCGCCAATGCATGCCAGTGGTTCGGCGTGGCGATGGAAACCGCCTGCACCTCGGAATTAGCGAAAAGTTGACGCATGTCTTTGAATTCCTTGGCCTTATCGCCCGTGTTTTTAACCAGTGTTGCCTGTGCACGTTCCAAGGCAGCTTGATTGACGTCGCAGAGGCCGACAACCCGAGCATCAGGCATCTTCGAATAGATGTTAAGGTGACTGGTCCCGCGGCCGCCCAGGCCCACAATGGCTACATTCACGCGATCATTGGCGCCCCAAACTCGCGCTGCTGCAACTGCCGTGGTGGCGCCCAGAAAGAAGCGCCGCGTCGTCTCATTGCTCATTGCTTTACGATCCTCCAACGCGCTGATTCTATCAATCCCGGTGGAGAGATCTTCATCAATTGGCTAACCGGCAGAACCGCGTGCCCCCCAGTTAACATCGACGGCCCCGGGGATCAAGCGCTGAGCACGGGAATGAGGTCACATTAAAGCGGCAGCATTAATAAGGATAGGTTTCATCCCCTGCTTTCTACGGTATAAGTACGAGAAACGGCAGCCGAATGGACGAGGCTAGGCAGCACTAGTTGGTACTGTAACCGGGCACCCTTAAAACACCGCTTCCAGCAGGCAAACTTGTTCTATTTCTTGCACTTGCGAACAGGCAGAACTTCTAGGACTTGTTGTTTAGCTTAAGAGCAAGCTACACTCCAAAAACAGTCAGTGCTCACGGTCGTGAGTCATCTCGCACCAGGATAATCGCTTCTTTGAACCGGATTCAAGAAGATACCTTAGCTCTGTTCCTCCCAGAACTTGTCTTTTTAAGCCGCCAGCAGGCTGCGGTTCTGGGGATGCCAAGGTAAGCCGGACCAAAGTTGGACTTTTAAAGGGCAGACTGAGCCAAGTATCCGAAAGCGCGAGCGCGCCTACGGCAGATCGAATGAGGAGGAGTGTTTGCAGTTGACAGCTACGGGTAAAACTCTAGATGCGGTTCCGTTGAGGACCAAAGAAAAAGGCGCGTTATCACACGTGCAACCGCAAGGCTTTGAGAAGTCCCGTTTCGTCTGCGCTATGACGGCGGCGTTGTCCCAGTGTAGCCGGCGCTTTCCCCTGCTCGCATTGCTGGTTGCCTGGTGCCTGAGTTCGGCGGCTCTTTCAGGGCAGACGAATATCGCAATTGGCAACACAACTATCCAGCCGTCAGTGAAGCGTCTGGGCATTAATCTTGGAACCCTCACCAACTACGATTCTGGACAAATCACCAAGAACCTGATTGTTGGCAACCCTGGTTTTGAAGGACAGATTTGGAATTCCACAATCCGCTGCATTTATGGTTCGGCAACCAGTTGCACGGATGAAGATCAGTATGCGGCGTGGCCGGCGAATTTCTGGGCAGGCGCCACCTATCAGTTTTTCTATGGCACGGCGGCTGGACGCAGCGGCACCATCAGTTCTTCCTCAGCGCCCGCTAACGGAGTGGGCGTAACTCTCAACTTCTATGATTCCGGGATTGTGCCTCAGCAAGGCGATTACATGATCGTCCGGCTGACTACCACAGGAGGATCTTCGGTTGGTTGGCAGAGCAGCACATACGGAAATGGGACCATTAGCGATAACCTCACTGACCTTCCCCCCAACACGCTTGGGAAACAGACAATAGCGCTTACCGCTCCCGCAGCGACTGACACTGCGCAAATACAAACGACTTTCGACTCGACTAACACTACTTCGTTCATTCAATTGAATGGCACGTACCAGTTGCAATTCAAGGCCAAGGGAATAGGCGGCTCGAACCAGGTTCTCGTAAAGTTAGAGCGAGGTTCATCAACGCCGTACATCTATCAAGCGGTTAACCTTTCCAACAGTTGGAGCACTTACAACCTGACCTTTACGGCGAACGAAACTGGCTCGGCCGTTAACACCATCGCCCTCATCTTCAGCACCGTTTATGGTGCCGACTCCATTGAACTAGACGATGTCAGTCTTACCCAGACGAATGGCGACCCAAGTAATCCAAGCGCGTTCCGCGATCCAGTAGTAAGTGCGTTGCGAACCCTGCAACCTGGCATTATTCGCTTTTGGGAAAATAATGGACAACTCGGCGAAACGTTAGACAATCTGCTTACACCGCAATTCGGCCGGCAGCGGGCAGGATCTTCGGCCTATTTGACCCAGTCCTCGGTTGTAGATTACGGTCTGCACGAGTTTCTCGTGCTTTGCCAAACTGTCGGCGCTGAGCCGTGGATTGTAGTTCCTACCACTTTCAGCACAACCGATGCGGCCAACCTGATGGAGTATTTGGCCGGCACCACGTCGACTACCTATGGCGGGAAACGAGCTGCACTCGGCCAAATGGCCCCATGGACGCAGATATTTCCCAAAATCCACCTGGAATTCGGAAACGAAGCATGGAATTCGACTTTCCAGGGCGGCACCATTTTGTATAACCAGCCCTACGGTCAACAGGCCCAGACAATTTTTTCAGCGATGCAAAATGATTCTTCGTACAGCCAAAGCGTCGCTGGCATTTTCGACTTCGTGTTAGGCGGACAAGCCGCGTCACCTGGTTACAACCAGGGAGTTCAGGGCTATTGCAACAACAACACCTCGTTCACCATAGCTCCTTACACCATGTCTACCGTGGACAGCTATTCCGATAACGAATCACTCTTTGGCTCGACGTTCGCCGAGCCCGAGGCGCTTATGTCGAGCGCAAGCACCTCATCAGCCGAAGGCCTGTCGCCCGGTGAAGTGTACCAGAACTATGTGGCAATTCAAACGACCTCTCATCCCGTGCCGCTGAGTTTCTACGAAATTAATATGTCCACGCTCAACGGGACCATTACGCAGACAGCCGTGAACTCTTACGCCAGTTCGCTGGGCGCGGGGCTCATGGTGGCCGACACGATGCTGCAAGGTATGCAGCAGTATGGCGTCGTCAATCAGAGTTTGTTTGCGCTCCCGCAGTACGAGGTCAGTCGGGTTGTTCCTTCTAGCGGCGGCCCTGGCGGTACGGTGTACCTGTGGGGTGCGGTGGTTGACATGGGGAACACGAACCGCAAACGACCGCAGTATCTGGCCCTGGAACTCGCCAATCAGGCCTTGAGCAGTGGGGCCGCTATGTTGCAAACTACCCAGACCGGAGACAATCCGACCTGGAGTGAGAACACCATTACGAATACGGTGCAGTTTACAGGTGCGCACTACATACAGTCTTACGCCTTTCAGCAAGGTACAAGTTTTTCCACAATCATTTTCAATCTGTCCCGAACTTCGGCATTGTCAGTGACATTTAGCGGCGCTAACGCACCATCCGGTACGGTCCTGATGCAGCAGTTGACCTCCGCAAACCTTACAGACACTAACGAGAGTTCCAATGTGGTGAATATCGCTTCATCCACCTTAACGAACTTCAGCGGCGCCACGGGTCTTTCGTTGCCGGCATACTCCATGACTGTTCTCACTTGGAGTACTTCAAGCCAGGCGCCTGTCATTTCCGGCGTCACGGCATCGGCAATCACCGGGACATCGGCCACTATTTCATGGACGACCGATCAGGGGTCATCCTCGCAGGTGAATTACGGTACAAGCACAGTTTACGGTTCTTCCTCCCCGCTCAGTCCAACTCTGACGACGAACCACTCTGTAACGCTTACCGGCCTGACGCAAGGCACCACTTATAACTTCGACGTAGCTTCGGCAAATTCGGCCAGCCAATCATCCACTTCGACGAATTCTACTTTTACTACTCCGCTGCCGGCGCCCGTCATATCGGCGGTTACAATCACTGGAATTACTATTAATTCGGCCACCATCAGTTGGACAACGGATCAAGCATCCAGCTCACAAGTGTCGTACCTAAGTACGGCCGCCTACAGTTCCACAACTGCTCCGTCTTTGAGTGCCAATTCCACTCTGTCTACTACTCATTCGATTACGCTTACCGGGCTTACATCAAGTACAACTTATAACCTCGTAATCACGTCGGAAAATTCAGCCGGGACGCCCGGCACGTCATCTGGTTATAGCTTTAGCACAACGGGCGCGCCGGTCATTTCAAACGTTGTCGCAACGAATGTTACTCCCACTACGGCGACAATCACCTGGACTACCGATCAGCCCTCTACTTCGCAGGTTTTATATGGGACAACAACCAACTACGGATCTGCCAGCACCGGTAGTGGAACACTCGTTACAAGTCACTCGATTACTCTCACTGGGCTTTCACAAAATACGGCTTATAACTTCGACGTTCTCTCGGCCAATACTTACGGTCTAGCGACTACGTCAGCGAATTATACCTTCACCACCGGACTCCAGGGCCCGACAATCACTTATGTCGTCTCATCCGCCGTTTCAAATACCTCTGCAACCATCACTTGGACAACCGACGAAGCATCGACGTCGCAAGTGGAGTATGGCGCCACCACTTCCTACGGCTCTACCTCAACTCTCAATTCGACGCTGACGACATCTCACTCGGTGACGCTTACAGGCCTAACGCTCGGCACTACGTACAACTACGCCGTCATCTCAACCAATGGAACGGGTAATTCGTCTACTTCTTCGAACTTCAGTTTCAGCACGACCGGAGGATCGTCAACCACAAACATCGCCATCACCAGCACGCCTGTCCAATCGACTGTCAAACGGCTCGGAATTACGTTGGGAACCCTGAACAATTACGATTCCGGCCAAATGACTAAGAATCTTATCACGCAGAACCCCGGATTTGAAGGACAGGTGTGGAATTCTGTCATTCAATGCTCCGCTGGCACAGCTACTACCTGCATCGATCAAAATGCTTATTCGAGTTGGCCCGCCGGGTATTGGGCTCAAGCGAGCTACCAGGTGATCTCCGGTGCAGCGGCCGGGCGCAGCGGCACGGTCTCGTACTCGACGGCCGCCGGAGGCGGATATGGCATTACTTTAAGCTTTGCTGATAGTGGAACGGCCCCGAGTGCCGGGTCTTACGTGATAGTCCGTAAGACCGTCCCTGGTGGTTCATCGGGCGGCTGGCAGACCACTACGTCGTCAGGGGGAACGATCACCGATAACCTTACCGATCTGCCGCCGGGAACGACAGGTCAGCAGACGGTTTACTTGAGCGCGCCAACTCTGTCTGATTACGCAACCATTTCAACGTCCTTCGATACCACCAGTGGCATGTCGTTCGTTCAGTTAAATGGCAACTATCAATTGCAGTTCAAAGCTAAGGCGCTGGGAGGTTCTAACGCGGTTGGAGTTGTGCTTCAGCGATCAGGCGGAACGACCTTCCTGAATCAGATTGTCAACCTAAGCACCACGTGGAATACGTATAATTTGACTTTCACGGCAGCAGAGGCCGGTGCCGTTGGCAGTGTTTCTTTGGCGTTCAATACGGTTTATGGCCAGGACTACGTCGAACTGGATGATGTAAGCCTCACCCAAACTAGCAGCGATCCATCTAACACTACGGTATTTAGCGATGGTGTCGTGAACGCTTTGCGCACAGCGCAGCCGGGCATCCTCCGCTACTGGGGCGGCAATGGGCAATTGGGTGAAACACTTAATAACCTGCTGACTCCGCAATTCGGCCGCAAGCGCGCCGGCTACTCCGAATACGCTGTTACCTCTACTCAGATCGACTACGGATTGCACGAGTTCCTGGTGCTGTGTCAGTCGATTGGTGCAGAGCCTTGGTTTGTCATGCCGTCGTCGTTTAGCACTACGGATGCGGCAAATCTTATTGAGTATCTTGCCGGCAGCACTGCGACGACATACGGAGCCAAAAGGTCGGCTTTAGGGCAAACAACACCTTGGACCCAGGTTTTTTCGAAGATCCATCTCGAATTTGGAGAACAGGCTTCGAATCTCACATATGCAGGCGGCTATATTTCCGATCCCGCATCGTATGGCGCACAGGCTCAGGCGATTTTCGCGGCCATGCAAAACGATGGATCTTATGCCGCCTCTGCCAGCAGCTTCGATTTCGTACTCGGTGGGTCGTCCTCGTCTCCCGGCAGCATCACCACCATTCAAAACAATTGCAACAACAATACATCGTTCGATATAGCTCCGTACACTATGAGCACGGTCAGCAGCTATTCGACGAACGAGGCACTGTTCGGCTCCACGTTCGCAGAGCCGGAGGCGTTAATGTCTGCCACGGGAACCGCCGAAGGGTTGACGCCTGGCTTTGTCTACCAGGCTTATGAAGCGATTCAACAGTCATCGCATGTCGTTCCTCTGAGCTTCTCCGAAATCAATATGTCCACCTTGGGCGGCACCATCACGCAGACGGCCCTGAACTCCTATGTCAGTTCCCTAGGCGCTGGTCTGACGGTCGCGGATACCATGCTGCAGGGATTAAAGCAGTATGGTGTACTCAACCAGAACCTATATGCGCTTCCCGGTTACAGTTACAGCGGAAGATCTGATGGCAGCTCAGTGTACCTGTTTGGCTCGGTTGTTGATATGGGCGTTACTAATCGTAAACGACCGCAATTTTTGGCGCTTGAATTGGCCAACCAGGCTCTGAGTTCTGGCGCCACCATGTTGCAAACAGTGCACAGCGGTTCCAACCCGACGTGGGATCAGCCGTTGACAAATAATGTCTATCTTAGCGGCGCTCACTATTTGCAGTCGTATGCTTTCCAAAACGGGACCAGCTTTACGGCCGTACTATTCAATCTGTCCCGAACCACCACCCTGCCGGTTACCTTCAGCGGCGCAAACGAGCCCACTGGTGCGGTACAAGTTCAGCAGTTGACATCAGCTAATCCAACCGACACCAACGAGACCTCAAACGTCGTGGCAATCACTTCTTCGACGATGAGTGGTTTCAGCGATACCGCTGGTCTTTCGCTGCCTCCCTATTCAATGACGGTGCTGACGTGGAGCACTTCCACTCAGGCGCCGGCTATATCAGGAGTAATGGCCGGTGGCATTTCAGAGACTGCGGCCACGATAACCTGGACAACCGATGAACCTTCTTCTTCGCAGGTTCAGTACGGAACGTCGCTTTCTTATGGCTCCTCTTCTGCTCTGAATTCGACGCTCTCGACCAGCCACTCGGTCACGTTGACTGGTCTAACGCCCGGTACAACTTACGACTTCAATGTCACTTCTGCTAACTCCGCGTCCACCACTGCGGCGTCGTCAAACTACACTTTTACCACTTCGTCCTCAGCACCTGTGATCTCAGGTGTCACTGTGGTGGCGGTGAACGCCAGCACGACTACGATTTCGTGGACCACCGATCAGGCTTCCACTTCGGTACTGAACTATGGGAACTCAACATCCTATGGAACGGTGGCCGAGAACACCTCGCTCGTCACCAGTCACTCCATCACGCTCGCGAACCTGACGCCTAATACGGTTTATGATTTTGCTGTGACATCGGCCAATTCGGCTGGGACGGCATCCACCTCCGGCAATTACACCTTCGCAGTAGGAAATCCGCCGGTTATCACAAACATTGCGGTAAGCGCCCTTAGCGCAAGTTCGGCCACCATCACGTGGACCACGGATCAGGCAACCTCTTCCCTGGTGAATTATGGAACGACCACTGGCTATGGTTCAACTTCAACCGTCAATCCGGCCCTCGTCACCAGTCATTCCGTTACTTTGACAGGTTTGTCGGGCGGTACTACCTATGATTTTGATGTGGTGTCGGCAAATTCGGTCGGTACGTACACCACTTCTCCAAACGGGACATTCACGACATCAGCCGGCACGCCGGTCATCTCGAATGTAGCCGTGAGTGCAATTACGAGCACAGGCGCGACGATCACGTGGACAACGGACCAGTCGACATCGTCGCTGGTTAACTATGGGACGACGGGGACGTACGGCTCGTCAACGACGTTGAATACGACACAGGTGACGAGCCATTCAGTGACGCTGACCGGGTTGACACCGAGTACTCTTTATGACTTCGACGTAGTGTCCGCAAATGCAGGCGGGACGTCGGCGACCTCCGGGAACTCTTCATTCACGACCGCCGCATCGGCGGCGCCGGTAATCAGCAACATAGTGGTAAGTTCGATTACGAATACGGGAGCGACGATCGCGTGGACGACAGACCAGGCGAGTTCCTCGCAGGTCAGCTACGGAATAACTACGGGCTACGGGACATCGACCGCTGTCAGCACCACGTTGGTAACAAGCCACTCAGTGACGCTTACCGGGTTGACAGCCGGTACGCTGTACGACTTCGCGGTAGTGTCGGCAAATGCGGCCAACATATCGGCCACATCGGTAAACAGTACGTTCACTACGACCGGAGCGCCCGTGATTTCGGGTGTGGCGGTGACGTCGATAACGAATACGGGTGCCACCATCACGTGGACGACGGATCAGGCGACCTCGTCACTGGTAAACTACGGCACCAGTGTGACGTACAGCTCTTCTACGACGCTCAACACTGCCTTGCTGACAAGTCACTCTGTGACACTAACGGGGCTGACGCCTGGAACCCTCTATAACTTTGACGTTGTTTCCGCAAACGGCAGCGGAACATCGGCCACGTCGGCGAACAGTACGTTTACGACGACGGCGGCAGCCCCGGTGATTTCGAATGTTCTGGTAAGTGCTCTTACGAATGCGGGCGCAACCATCACGTGGACTACGGATCAGGCTAGTTCGTCGCAGGTGAACTACGGAATTACTACCGCGTATGGCTCGTCTACCGCGGTGAACACGACTCTGGTGACCAGCCACTCGGTGACACTGACAGGTTTAACGGCGGGGACACTGTATGACTTTGATGTCGTATCTACGAATTCTGGAAACACCTCGGGCACGTCGGCGAACAGCACATTCACGACAACCGGAGCGCCGGTTATCTCGAATATAACGGTTACGGCCATCACAAACACCGGAGTAACAATTACCTGGACGACAGACCAGGCGACATCGTCCCTTGTGAACTACGGGGTAACATCCTCCTATGGAACCTCG
Organism: Bryobacterales bacterium; assembly: GCA_003163855.1. Taxonomy (GTDB): domain Bacteria; phylum Acidobacteriota; class Terriglobia; order Bryobacterales; family Bryobacteraceae; genus Bog-105. Next base: position 39,455 of record PLRJ01000187.1, read on the forward strand.
ACGACGGTAAGCCCGGCACTAGTGACAAGCCACTCGGTGACGTTGACGGGGTTAACGGGGGGAACGCTGTATGACTTCGATGTAGTATCGGTGAATGCCAGCGGAACCTCGGTGACTTCGGCGAACAACACGTTCACAACCTCGGGAACGCCGGTCATATCGAATGTTGCGGTAAGTGCCCTTACGAGCACCGGTGCGACGATCACCTGGACGACGGACCAGNNTGAACACGACGCTGGTGACGACCCACTCTGTGACGCTGACGGGACTTACGGCGGGAACGCTATACAACTTCGATGTGGTTTCAGCCAACTCAACCGGAACTTCAGCGACGTCGGCGAACAGTTCGTTTACGACAGCAGCGCCAGCGCCTGTCATCAGCAATATCGCGGTGGCGGCGATTTCGAATGCCGGCGCCACGATCACCTGGACCACCGATCAGGCGAGCACATCGCTGGTGAACTATGGAACTTCGACGGCGTACGGTTCATCGACGGCGGTGAATACGACCCTTTCGACGAGTCATTCGGTGACGCTGACTGGCTTGACGGCGGGGACGTTGTATGACTTCGACGTTGTATCAGCAAATGCGGGAAATAGCTCAGCAACTTCTGCAAATACATCGTTTACAACGACCGGAGCGCCGGTGATTTCAAGTGTGGCGGTCACTGCCATCACAAATACCAGTGCGACCATCACGTGGACAACCGACCAAGCGACATCGTCGCTAGTGAACTACGGCACGAGTAGTTCTTATGGCTCTTCAACTACGCTAAACACGACACTGGTAACGAGTCACTCAGTGACTTTGTCGGGCTTGACAGCGGGAACACTTTATGATTTGGACGTGGTATCGGCGAATGCAAGCGGTACGTCCGCTACTTCGGCGAACTCCTCGTTTACAACTACCGGTACGCCGCTGATCTCGAATGTCGCGGTGAGTGCGCTTACAAGCACGAGTGCGACGATAACATGGACGACCGATCAGGCCACATCCTCGCTGGTGAACTACGGGGCGAGCGCCTCTTACGGCTCTTCATCGCCCTTAAACTCGACATTTGGAACCAGTCACTCGGTAACGCTGTCTGGCTTGACGGCGGGAACGCTGTATGACTTCGATGTGGTCTCGGCGAATGCGAGCGGTACATCGGCTACGTCCGGCAACTTGTCCTTTACAACGCCCGCAGCCACGGCTCCAATTATCACCAATATAGCTGTGACCACGATCACGAATACGGGGGCGACGATCACCTGGACGACAGACCAGAACAGTACGTCGCAGGTCAACTATGGAACGACAACGGCTTACGGCAGTTCGACGACGGTGAACACCACACTGGCGACGAGTCACTCGGTGACGATCACAGGGTTAACGGCCGGTACGCTATATGACTTCGTCGTAGTTTCGGCGAATGCTAGCAACACGGCGGCCACCTCAGGCAATTCGACGTTTACGACAACCGGTGCGCCGCTGGTATCAAACGTGGCGGTGAGCGGGATCACGAGTACGGGGGCAACGATCACCTGGACAACCGATCAGCCGACATCGTCGCAGGTGAATTACGGTACCAGTACATCCTATGGTTCTTCGACTACCGTGAATACGGCGCTGGTTACGAGCCATTCAATAACGCTTACGGGTTTGGCGGCCAGTACTCTGTATGACTTCGACGTAGTGTCAGCGAATGCAAGCGGCACGCCTGCTGCGTCGGCGAACTCTTCTTTCACGACTATGGCTGCCGCTGCCCCCGTCATCAGTAACATTGTGGTAACTGCAATCACTAATACGGGCGCGACGATTACCTGGACAACTGACCAAACGAGCACCTCACTGGTGAACTATGGAACGACCTCCGCTTACGGGGCTTCTACGTCAGTGAATCCCACCCTCGTGACGAGCCACTCGGTGACGCTGACGGGATTAACAGCCGGTACGCTTTATGACTTCGATGTAGTTTCAGCCAATTCGGGAAACACGTCGACGACGTCAGGTAACGCAACGTTTACGACCACTGGAATGCCGGTGATCTCCAATGTGGTCGTTAGCGGTCTGACGAATACCAGTGCGACCATCACATGGACCACCGATCAAGGGACGTCGTCGCAGGTGAACTACGGGCCAACGTCTGGTTACGGGACGTCGACCCCCTTGAATCCGACCTTGGCGACAAGCCACTCGGTGACGCTCACCGGGTTGAGTGCAGGAACGCTTTATGACTTCGATGTTGTGTCTGCGAACGCGAGCGGTACGTCGGCCACCTCAGGCAATTCGACGTTTACGACAACCGGTGCGCCGCTGATATCAAACGTGGCGGTGAGCGGGATCACGAGTACGGGGGCAACGATCACCTGGACGACCGATCAGCCCACCTCGTCATTGGTCAACTACGGCGCCACATCGGCGTACGGCACATCGACCACGTTGAACACGGCACTGGTGACGAGCCATTCGGTGACATTAACTGGCTTGACGGCAGGAACCCTATATGATTTCGACGTCGTCTCTGCGAATGCGAGCGGCACGTCAGCGGCCTCGAGTAACTCAACGCTGACGACAGCCGGAGCGCCAGTGATCTCGAGCGTCGCTGTGAATGGAATTACCACGACTGGCGCAACCATCACGTGGACGACAGACCAGCCGACATCATCGCTAGTTAACTACGGCACAAGCAATTCTTACGGTTCGTCAACGACCTTAAGCACGACACTGGTAACGAGCCATTCGGTGACATTAACTGGCTTGACGCCGGGAACCCTGTATGACTTCGACGTAGTGTCCGCCAATGCAACCGGCACCTCAGCGACCTCGGCAAACACGACCTTCACTACGACGGCGGCGCCACCGCCTGCAATTAGCGCCATTTTGGTTAGCGCAATCACGAACACAGGCGCTACTATCACGTGGACGACGGACCAGGCGAGTACGTCCCTGGTGAACTACGGAACAACGACATCGTACGGGACTGCGACATCCGTAAACACAACCCTTGTGACCAGTCACTCAGTAATCCTGACAGGATTAACGGCCGGAACGCTGTATGACTTCGACGTGTTGTCGGCGAATGCGGGAAACACGTCATCCACCTCGGGCAACACGACGTTCACAACAACTGGAACGCCTTTGATATCGAACGTTTCGGTAAGTGCGATTACAAGCACGGGTGCGACTATCACCTGGACCACCGATCAGCCGACATCCTCGCTAGTAAACTACGGGGCGAGCACATCGTACGGCTCGTCAACAACTGTAAACACGGCGCTCGTAACGAGCCACTCAGTTACCTTGACAGGGTTAACGGCGAGTACCCTTTATGACTTCGACGTTGCTTCGGCGAACGGAACCGGGACTTCGGTGACGTCGTCGAACAGCACCTTTACGACGACGGCTGCGCCGTCGCCTGTAATCAGCAGCATTGCAGTAAGCGCCATCACGAATACGGGCGCGACGATCACTTGGACGACCGACGAGGCGAGTACGTCTCTGGTGAATTACGGCACGACCACGGGATACGGTTCGTCGACGCCGGCCAGCACAACACTGGTAACCAGCCACTCAGTGACTTTGACAGGTTTGGCGGCAGGTACTCTCTATGACTTCGACGTCGTATCGGCGAACGCGGGAAATGCCTCGTCAACATCGGCGAACACTACTTTTACGACAACCGGCACTGCGCCGGCTCCGGTGATCTCCAACATTATGGTGACCACTGTATCGACCACGTCGGAGACAATCTCTTGGACGACCGATCAGGCTACAACTTCGCTGTTAAATTATGGGACGAGCACCTCCTACGGACTGTCTTCTACGTTAAATACGCTGACCACAAGTCATAGTGTGACCTTGACGGGCTTAACGGCATCAACGACGTATAACTTTGAGATTGTGGCGACAACCGCCAGCGGATCGTCAACGACGTCGGCGAATTACACATGGCCAGACGTTGGCTATGTGGCCTTCTGGGGTGTCAATAATTCAGGAGTAACAATCTCCTGGTCTTCCGATTTATCGGGGAACACGATGTTGGCGTACGGCACTTCAACGGCGCTGGGTCAGTTCGCTCCGGTTCAAACAACCCTGGCTACCAGCCACGGAGTCGTGTTGACCGGGCTGAACAGCGGAACCACTTATTACTTTGCGGCTCAGTCCACTGCGGCCAATGGCGAGACCGCTGTCTCTGCGACTTACAGCTTTACGACTACCGGTACTGCTTCGCCTGCGCCGGTTATTTCGGCGGTAACGGCATCGGGAATTACAAACTCGTCGGCGACTATTACGTGGACCACGGACCAGTTAAGTTCCTCCCAGGTGAACTACGGAACGACAAACTCTTATGGTTCCTCTTCAACGCTGAATACGACCTTGGCTACCAGCCATTCGGTGACCCTAACCGGCTTGACGGCAGGCACAACTTATAACTTCGACGTCGTATCTGCGAATTCCTCAGGTACGTCTTCAGTCTCCACGAATTATACGTTTGTGACCTCTAGTGCGAATGGAGCGCCGGTTATCTCGGCGGTGACAGCCACCAGCGTTTCCACTACCTCGGAGACCATCACCTGGACAACCGACCAGGCATCCAGTTCGTTGGTCGACTACGGCACGACGGGTTCCTACGGTTCCGCTTCGGCGCTCAACACGTCGCTGACGACGAGCCATTCGGTTACGCTGACGGGTTTGGCGGCGGGGACGACCTATGATTTCGCTGTAGTATCTGCAAATGCGGCCAGTGCATCGTCTACGTCGCCGAACGCGACATTTACAACAGCTTCCCCGACGCCGGTTATATCGGCGGTGACGGCGACCAATGTTTCCGCCACATCGGAGACGATCACGTGGACGACCGATCAGGCCACATCTTCGCTGGTGAACTACGGTACCAGCACCTCTTATGGATCTTCGTCAACGTTAAATACGGCGTTGACCACTAGCCACTCTGTGACAATAACGGGCTTAACCGGCGGCACCATCTATGACTTTGATGTGGTGTCTGCAAACTCCGCCGGAACGGCAGCAACTTCTCCGAACTCGACCTTCGCCACTCCCACAGCGTCCGGAACTGCTCCCAATGTCGGCTATGTCGCATACTGGGGAGTCAATAATTCCGGAGTAACGATTTCCTGGTCCACAGACGTTCTGGCGAACACTGTACTGGCCTATGGCACAACAACCGCGCTTGGTCAGTTCACGCCGGTGCAGTCAACTCTTTCAGCCAGCCACGGAGTTGTTTTGACCGGCTTGAACAGCGGGACAACGTATTACTTTGTGGCGGAGTCGACAGGTGCCAATGGGGTTACGGGTTACTCCACCACTTACAGCTTCACGACCACAGGAACAGCTTCGCCGTCGCCAGTGATCTCGGCAGTTACCGCGACTGGAGTGACGGCCACGTCAGCCACAATTACGTGGACCACGGATCAATCGAGTTCGTCGCTGGTGAACTACGGCACAAGCTCTTCTTACGGCTCGTCCTCGACGCTGAGTACAACGCTGACGACCAGCCACTCGGTGACGCTAACCGGTTTAACAGCGGGTACAACTTATAATTTTGATGTGGTTTCGGCAAATGCTTCGAGCGTATCCTCTACCTCGACGAACTACACGTTTACCACTCCCGTTACAGGCGGACCGGTCATTTCAGCGGTGACTGCAACTAGCCTGTCGAACACCTCGGAGATGATTACGTGGACGACGGACGTCGCGTCAACTTCACAAGTGACTTACGGAACGACAACTAGTTACGGATCGTCGTCCACGATGAATGCGACACTGACAACCAGCCACTCGGTGACCCTGACGGGGCTGACGGCGGGAACGCTCTATGACTTTGAGGTCATCTCTGCAAATGCAACCAACGTCACCTCCACTTCACCGAATGCGACCTTTACGACAACTGCAGGAACTCCGGTGATTTCGGCAGTTACCGCCACAAACGTTTCCAGCACCTCGGAGACAATTACGTGGACGACCGACCAGGCAACGTCCTCGCTTGTGAACTATGGGACAACGACGGGGTACGGATCGTCGTCAACGCTTAGCACAGCGCTGACGACAAGCCACTCGGTGACGCTGACCGGCTTGACGGCGGGCACAAGTTATGACTTCGATGTTGTCTCCGCGAATGCGGGCGGGACTGCCGCAACGTCTTCGAACAATACATTCGCAACGCCAGCGACTGCTGCAACGCCGCCATACGTAGGATATGTAGCTTACTGGGGTATCAACAACACGGGCATAACGATTTCATGGTCAACTGACGTGAATTCAAACACGGTGTTGGCTTATGGCACGACAACTGCTCTAGGCCAGATTTATACAAATACGGCGAGCGGCCAGACGTCAACCACCAGCCACGGCGTAGTGCTGACCGGCCTGAACCCCGGCACGACCTATTACTTTGTGGCGGAATCTACCAGCACAGCGAACGGCGCCACCGGCTACTCCACAACTTACAGTTTCACAACAACCGGTACGGCCTCTTCGCCTGCGCCAGTAATCTCGGCGGTGACGGCGTCTGGCATTACCAGTACTTCAGCGACTATTACATGGACCACAGACCAGTCCACGTCTTCACTGGTCAATTACGGGACCACGACTTCTTACGGTTCTTCTTCAACGCTCAATACGACGTTGACAACCAGCCACTCGGTGACAGTGACCGGCTTGACCGCGGGCACAACCTATAACTTTGACGTCGTGTCCGCGAACTCGTCCAGCGTCTCTGCCACCTCACCAAACGCCACATTTACGACCTCGAGTTCCACCGGTGCTCCGGTGATCACTGCAGTAACCGCGACTAGCGTATCGAACACGTCTGAGACGATCACGTGGACCACTGACCAGGCGACGAGTTCCCTAGTGAACTACGGCACGACAACCGGATACGGCACCTCATCGACGCTCAACACGACGCTGACGACCAGCCATTCAGTAACGCTGACCGGCTTAATGGCAGGCACAACGTATAACTTTGATGTCGTGTCGGCGAATTCGGCAAACACGTCCAGCACCTCGCCCAACGCGACGTTTACCACTAGCTCGACGGTCGGAACCCCGGTAATTTCCGCGGTGACAGCGACCAGCGTATCCAGTACGTCGGAGACAATTACGTGGACCACGGACCAGTCAACGTCTTCACTGGTAAATTACGGTACCGGTTCTTCGTACGGTTCGTCCTCAACGCTGAACACGACACTGACCACCAGTCACTCGGTGACGCTAACTGGCTTGACCGCAAGCACCACATACGATTTTGACGTGGTCTCGGCGAACTCAAGCGGCACGTCTGCTACTTCGGCTAATGCGACTTTCGCCACGGCAGCCGGTTCGACATCCGGAACTGCGCCGAATGTGTCTTACGTTGCCTATTGGGGCATCACGAGTTCAGGAATCACCATCTCCTGGTCAACGGACCAGTCAGCTACGACCCAGGTAGCGTATGGAACGACAGCAGCTCTAGGCCAGTTTACTACCCTGCAGACAACGCTAGCGACGAGTCACGGCGCAGTGCTGACTGGTCTAAACCCAGGGACGACTTATTATTTCCAAGCACAGTCCACAAGTTCGGGCGGCGTAACCGGTTACTCGACGACATACAGCTTTACAACTTTGACAGCGGGTCCGCCGACAGTTTCAGGCATAACGGTAACTCCAAAGACCGGCAACACCGCGGTCATAAGCTGGACCACGTCCGTGCCGACTACCAGCTACGTGCAGTACGGCACGACTACTTCGTATAACTATTACTCGGCGCAGACTTCGCTTACTGCGAGTCCCTCATGCTCCTTAGGTTTTGTACCAAGCGGGCTTATACACTACCAGTTGGTGAGTACCGACTCCAATGGAAATCAGTACCTGTCGCCGGATTACACGTTCACAGAACCTTAACGTTCACGGTTTCTTTCGAAATTCTGGACCCAGTTCCCGGTAGCTGGAAGTTATCCCGTGACGATGTACACGGCGGCCTTTGTCTGATACCTTGTAAATCTTGGATCAAAGCATAGTAAAACTGGGTGACTCGCGTTTGCAATCGTTGCTTGAATCGGCAAAGCTGCTGAGTTCGTCGTTGGCTACGGACGATCTTTTAGCGCACCTGTTGCGGACAGTTATGGGCCGCTTGCTGGTGAGTAAGGCTTTGATTGCGGTGGACCTGGACGGCAGCATGCGGGTGGCGCAGGCGCGCGGCATGCCTGGACTACTTAAAGGCGATCTCTTTACGGAAGCGATTGGGCGTGGGGCTAAGCTGGAGCAGTTCTACCCGATAGGGCAGACGGAGCAGTCGATTGGCGTGCTGGCGTTGGGGCGGCCGGCGCGTGGATTTGAGCCGGAAGAACAGGACTTCCTGAACGCCCTGCTTGGTTTGGCAACCAGTTCCATTCTGAACGCGCAGGCGCACGAAGCTACGTTGCGCAGTAATGAAAAGCTTGAGCAGAAGGTGCAGGAACTGCGCGCGCTGATCGACTTATCGCGCGGCGTTTCGGCTTCGCTGGAGCCGGACGATATTGCGCAGATGCTTACATTGACACTGGCGGGCCGTTGGATCATTTCCAAACACGGCTTCGTGGCGTGGAAAGTGGGACAGCCTGAGATGCAGCGGCAAAAGGGGCTGGACCTGCAATTCCTGCTGGCCGAAAAAGAGCGCTGGACGCAGTTACAGGAACCGGCACTGGCCGAGGCGGACGTGCCCCTTCCCGCTGGCAGCCTGTTGTTGCCTTTACGCAGCGCGGGTGAGACGTTTGGCATGGTGGTTTGCGGGCCCCGGTTGAATAAGCATGCTTACACGGAAGCAGATATCGAATTTGGCGGCGGACTGGTGGCGCAAGCGGCCGTTTCTCTAGATAATGCGTGGCATTTTCGAGATACGTTGGTGCGGCAGCAGATGGAAAAAGAAGTGGCGCTGGCCGCCAGTATCCAGCGCGATCTTTTTCCGGCAACTTTGCCGCAATTGACCGGATGCGATATCGCCGCGCAGAACAGACAGGCGCGACAGGTGGGCGGTGATTATTATGACGTTCTGCCGGTGCAGGGGCGCGATCTGAACCTGCCTCACTTGCTGTGCGTTGTGGACATCTCGGGCAAAGGCATGTTTGCAGCACTGTTGATGAGCAACATCCAAGCCACATTGCGCGCGTTGCTCAGCAGGGAACAGTCACTAGCGGCCGTGGCGAAGCAGGCGAATAATCTGCTGCATGCCACAACGCCGGCAAACCGTTATGCGACGGCATTCTTAGCGCAGTTGGATCCGATGACAGGCAAATGCCAGTGGGTGAATTGCGGGCATAACGACGGCATTGTACTGCGCAAATCGGGCCAGGTTGAGATGATGCCATGCAGCGGAATTGCGTTGGGATTGTTTCCGGGCATGACCTATGAAGAGCAGGCATTCCAGTTGGAGCCGGGCGATCTGCTGGCTATTTATTCAGATGGTGTGACGGAGGCGAACAATGCGGCCGAGCAGGAGTTCAGCATGGAGCGCTTTGTTGAAGTTTTGAAAGCCCGGCGCGAGAGCCCGGCGAGCGAAATTGTGGAAGCAGTGATCCGCCAGATCGATTTATTTGTAGGCGAAGCGCCACAGTTCGACGACATCACTTTAATGGTGATGAAGCGGCTATGAATTACGCGTGGCTGGAAGAGTTGCTGCCGCCAGCGATGCTGACGAAGCGCACCAAGATCCTGTGGCTGCTGTTCTTCTTCCTGTTTCCAATCGCGTATGTCGGCGGCATTTTTCTGGAGATAGGTGAAGAAAGCCCGGCCATGATGGCTGGCTATCAGGATCGCGCCTCCTCTATCCGAACGGCTCAGGAATTTGCCTTGTCGAAAGGTTTCCCGGTATACGGCTGGCATCAGTATGCAGTAGCCAAGACAAACGACGACCTGGTGGCCTATTACGGCGACAAGAGAGACCCTGTTCTGGCAGAGGCCACTGCGGTGGCGCCTGAGCAGGAAATAGAGGTTCTGTTTCGCTCGCCTGATCAGTCCCACGAATTTCGCACGTATCTATCCCTGATGGGCCGCGTTACGGGTTTCGATTTTGGGAAATCGAGATCGATTACAAATGCGAATATCTCGATTGGTCCTGGCAGCGTAATCACGACAACGACCTCTAAACCAGACGACGACAAGCTGAGCATGAGTAACGCAATCGCGCTTTCCGATATGGAGGCTGAGGCGATTGCACGGCGAGCATTAGCCGGCAACGCAGCCCTAAGTCGGCTGATTAGCTTAGGGACTGCGCGTGTAAAGACGAACGACGACGACTCGGCGAGGCGTGATGTGAAATGGGATGCAAGTCCGGCGGGCAAGCCTGATTTAACGCTCCACATTACGGTGGGCGTACGTGATGGCGATGTCGTGGCGCAGCGGATTTCGGCGACCGTTGTAAAAGGGCGCAGGGAAAAATCCGCTTCATTTCCGAAGGTGTTCATTGGCATTTATAGCTCGTTCCTAGGCTTTGGTATTTTTTACGCTCTTGTACGGTATGCCAAGCGAACACTGCAGAAAGAAGTTTCACACCTGCGAACGCTGGTGGTGGCAGCGCTGTTCGCGATTTCCTACACCACGCTGGCCTATTCGGCCCAGCTGGATCTTATCGCTGAGCAGATAGGCGGCGAGACATTCGCCAAGATTTTTGTTCCGGCGTTGATCGCCGCCATTACGATTTTGTCGCTGATGGGGCTGCTAGTCGGTATCGCTTACGGAAGCGGAGAAGGCGAGCTGCGGGAAGCATATCCTGGCAAATTGACTTCGCTGGACGCGCTGTTGGCGGGGCGAATTGTTTCGCGCGATGTGGGTTCATCGGTGCTATTTGGAGCAGCGGCGGCTGGCTGGCTTCTGCTAGTGCATCGTGCCGCCAGCGAGTTTTTTACAACGGACGTGCTGGCTACCCGCAGCGATGTGCTAACAGTAACTTTCGCACGGATGCCATGGTTGACGCTGCTGTTAGGACGGCAGTACGGATCGCTATTGACAGCTGTTACCGGCTTGCTTTTGCCCGCTTCGTTTCTGCTGCGTCGAAATTTGCACAAGGTGAGGCGCTTCGCCTGGCTGATTCTTTTTTCGGTGCTGTCCGTGCTTAGGGATGCCTCCAGATATCCGACATTAGCGTCGGCATGCTTGGCAATCGTGGTGCTGGTTTGCGCTTTACTGCTGCCGTTCTTCGCACTCGATCTGCTGGCGGCCATCGTCAGTTTGTCGGTGTTGTCTTTTGTGGAAGAACTCACGCGCTTGAATGCAGTGTTTCCCTCTTGGAGTCATTTTGCAGCGACGCTAGCAGCGGTTGCAGTGGTAAGCCTGATAGTCGCCACTTACCTGTCAGTGCGAGGAAACCGCGTGCGCGAAGAGGATGTACGCCCTCAATATGCTAAGAATCTTGCTCAGCGCATGTCATTGCAGGCGGAAGTCCAAGCGGCAAGGGAGGCACAACTGCGGCTGCTGCCTCAATCGACGCCCGATCTTCCCGGAATGCAATGTGCGGCTTGTTGTCTGCCGGCGCGGGGAGTGGGAGGAGATTTTTACGACTTTTATCGACTCGATTCAAACCGGCTAGCCATCTTTGTAGCGCAAGGGGGCGATCAGGGACTAGCGTCGGCGCTTTGCATTGCGCTGGCCAAGGGCGTGTTGATGCACGCTTCTTTGCAACCACACTCGCCGGTGGAGATGGTTGCTTACCTGGAAGCAACCCTGGCGGAATTGCTGGAGGGTGGAAGCGAGGGCCGGATCAGTTTCCTATATGCGGTGGTGGACACGCGTAGAAACCTGGTAAATTACGCTCGGCTGGGTGACTGGCCGAAATTCGTTGGATACCGAGAGAGCAAAGTGATCACCTCCGCGGCGCAACTCGAACGTGTAGTGCCGGTGGCCGGGCGAGCGAGAAACGCAGCAACCATCTATGAGGGCTCGGCGCATACGAGTCCCGGAGATTATCTGATTTTCTTCACTAAGGGTGTGAGTTTCCTCAAGACGAAGCGTTTTAGCAGACGCGATTACCAGTGGCTAGAGGTGCTGATGCCACTCCTGTTGCGGCCGGCGGAAGCCTTGCAGATGTCATTAGCCGATGCGCTGGCAAAGCAGCATCGGCGCGCCAGTGACGATTTAACGGCCGTCGTACTGCGCGTAGTCCAAACCGAGATGCTGACGCAAGAGGTGGTGGCGTGAGGCGCCGTCCTTTGTTGCTGTCGCTGATTGCCTGTTTCATGGGTCTGGCCATTCTTGGTTTCGGCTTTCCGAGATATTGGCCGGCGAGTAAGTGGAAGCTGATTCCGCGCGAGCAGTTGATTCGGCAGGGGCGCCATATTGCCGATCATTTCGGATTGAATGTGAATGGCTGGGACGCCTATCTTGTGCCCATCGTTTCTAAATCGCTGACTCACTATCGGCTGGGTGGTTCGCCTATTTCGGTTCGCATCACTTATGTAAAAGGGAAGGGAGACGAAACGGCGGTAGTTGGTTTCGATTCTGAAGGACTACTCAATTACTGGCGCGCACCGGACGGGTTTAAGGGTCAGCGCTCGGATTCGGACGCGACCGTAGCACAGTCCGTCTTTCAGTTTGTAGCAGGCGCGCAGGCAGCCAGTTATGGCAGCCCACGGCACTCTTCGGGAGATGACGAGGGCGAGGAGGAGTTCGAGTATCGCAAAATTCCAGTTACGACATCCGACTTGAGGGAGCGCATCAAGATAACGACAAAGAATGCATCTTTGGAGCGGGTGGAGCGAAAGGTCTATCTCGCCTCGGTGGATGACGACGACGAGGAAGAAGGAGGAATCTGGCCGGTACTTGGCGCATTGTCTGGTTTCATCTACGTAAGCGGCTTTGTAGTCATCATTGGGATCTTTATTTTGTGGTCCATGCGGAAAGCAATTAACCGCAGGTTCCCTTTGCGGCTTGCTATTGCAGTGTTTGTCCTTGAGATGCTGGTGGCGCTGTCAGGACTGCAAGCGCAAAAGGCTCATTCCGCTTATAAGGAGCAACATTCCAGCGGTGGTAACGAGTTGTTCAGCGCGCTGGGCGTCCTGGTGATTGTGGCGGTGGGACGCGGGATTTCATCGAAGACCAGGCCGAAATGGATGTCACTCGAGCAGCTATGCCGGCTGGCTCCGATAGGCAAGCCCACCGGAGAAGCGCTGGCTGTGGGCCTGCTGTGCGGTCCGCTCCTGGCGGCGCTGCCTTTTGTCACGCTGGGGTGCGGGCTCTTTCCCCAGAGTTGGATGACGGCTCAAAGTGTCGAATTGCTGTATAGCGGGTCGCCTGTCTTGGATAGCATTCCGCTGCAGGTTTGCATTGGCTTGTTGCTTTTCTTCGGCTTCGTTCTGCCGGGGACGGAACGTTTGATCCGCCTTCGCTGGCTGCGCTGGCCGTTGCTGCTGGCGGTTGGAGTTGTCTTCTTCGCCCCACTGACAGCGGTGGTTTGGGGGCCACTTACGGCGGTGCTCACCGCCACCCTGCTAACCGTCTCCCTCTTTTGGGTTGTTTGGGCCTATTTCGACCTGCTAGCCGTACTGATCATGCAGGCAGCCAGTGGTTTAGTGATGGGCATGTTTGTGCTGGGTCACGAGGGGCACAACATTTGGAGTTTCGTAGCAGCACTGACGATGCTCGGCGCGTTCGCGCTCTGGTGTTGTATGCGCGGAGAGGCTGAAGCGGTTGGCGATCCGCTGGCGACCAATCCCATGGTGACGGGCTTTCGCGCTGAGCGTGAGAAGCTAGTAGCTGAATTTTCGGTTGCCAGGCGCGCGCAGCAGGATATGCTGCCTCAGGCGCCTCCCCTTGTGCCCGGTTACTCTATAGCCGCTTCTTGCACGCCGTCACTGGAAGTGGGAGGCGACTTGTACGATTTCCTCAAGCTAAAGGATGGGCGCATTGGCATTGGAGTGGCCGATGTCAGCGGCAAAGGCGTTCCGGCGGCGCTTTACATGACACTGACAAAGGGATTGCTGGCGGCAGTGACCCGAGATAGTTCGGAACTCAAGGCGGTGATTGAGGAAGTGAATCGTCACTTGCACGGTGTCACTCGGAAAAGGGTTTTCGTGACGCTGGCGCTGGGTTTTCTGGACGTAGAAAGGCGCTTGCTTCAATGTGCGCGGGCGGGTCACAATCCGGTGGTGTGGCGGCAGAAGGATAAAAAGGAGACCAGGCTGGTTTCTCCAGGAGGGTTGGGTCTCGGAATCACAGCCAGCCGGGTTTTCGGCACGCAGTTAAAAGTGGAAGAGATGCAATTGGCGGAGGGCGACGCGGTTGTGTTCTATTCTGATGGGATTACGGAAGCTATGAATCGCAGCCGGGAGCAGTTCGGCGAACAGCGGCTGATGGATGCGGTTGACCGTACCGACACCATGAATGCAGCGGCGGCGCGGGACTCGATACTCACTGAGGTTCATAAGTTCCTGGACGGCGTCCATCCGCAGGACGATATGACGCTGGTGGTGCTGCGAGTAGGAGAGCATCAATGAGAGGATTACTTTTGCGTGGCTAACCCTTTTTCTATTCACAAGTCGTCGGAGCAAGGCCTCAGTGTGCTGGTGCTGACAGGCTATCTTGACGCGCATACAGCGCCGGAGTTTGAGAAGGCTGTCGAGACTGAGTTTGAGGCCGGCAGAGTGAAACTCGTGGTGGAATGTTCGCGGCTGACTTATATCTCGAGCGCCGGTCTGGGTGTCTTCATGAGTTTCATAGAAGAGATTCGGAGTACGGGAGGAGACATCAAGATTTGTTCGCTCGATCCAAAGGTCTTTCAGGTTTTTGACATTTTGGGCTTTTCGGCGCTCTTCGATATCGTGCCCGATCTGCCGGCAGCAGTGCAGAGATTTCAAGAAGTACCAGTGAAAGAGACATAGCCATGGCTTCCTTTGAAAAGACGTTCGGGCTGCATGTTCCTTCGTCCACGGAGAATCTGTCGATGATTCGCGATTTTGTACGAAGTATTGGTACGCAGTCAGGAATGGGCGATCTAGAGGTTGCCAGGCTCGAGATGGCGGTGGATGAAGCTTGTTCCAATGTTATGGAACATGCCTATAGCAGCGACTCGACAAAGGAAGTGTCGATAAAAGCAACAGTGGATGAAACCGCGTTACGGGTGGTGGTGGTAGATACCGGGAAGGGATTCGATCCGGCGGCAGTGGAGCAGAAGAAGTTGGAGGATTTGATCTCGGCCAAGAGGACTGGAGGATTAGGTATGCGCCTGATTAAGTCATTTATGGACGAGGTGCATTATGCGATGGTGCCGGGCGTTAAGAATGAATTAACTATGGTGAAGCTGCTTGCCAAACATAGTTAGCCGAGCCAGGGATACCCAGTCGTTCCTCGGAGAAATCGCCCGGATCCGCGGCTGGTGCTCTGAGCATACATCCATAATCATCTTATGCGATCCTTGTCCTCATTGGAGCGAGCCTGAAGATCCGAGAACAACAGAGAACGCAAAGAAACCTTGAAACTACTCCTAAATTCAATATCATTTTCCTGATTGTCTTTGGGCTGGGTTCCGCGCTGACAGGATTTCTATAGCTTTTTGTGATCGAATGCCAAGTCTCAGGTGATTGGACAAGCTCGACTGATGATGCAAACCACCTTGGCAGTTCGGCGCTACACCTCCGCAGAAATTAAGCCCCTGCTGGCAACGCGAAACGACGCCGACGGGCTCATCAATATTCCTGGCCCAGCCCATGCGCATTGTGGATCCCGCTTGCCTGTGATCGCGCTGGCGACGCTGGCGGTTTTGGATCTGCTTCTTTCTCTTGCTGTGATCCGTCCGGTGGCGCGCTTATCAACCCTGGCGGACGAGATCAGCCGGAGCAACATGGAAGTGGATGAATTGAAGATAACGGGACGAGATGAGATTTCCACGCTGGCTGAATCGTTCAACCGCATGCATCGGAGTCTGCTGAGAGCGATGCAGATGTTGAACCAGGATCCTGAGGTCTAGAGCTATTGTGACGGTTTACCTAGGAGAAAGCGGTCGCGCTCTTTGCCGGCAGGGAGTTCGCGCGCCAGTGCCTAGTAAAGTTCATCCCAGGATACACTACATTGTGGAGCGCGGCCGTGAAAGCGCGCGGGTGCGCCATTCATCTGCCGCATTCGGCGGCGGGCAGCCGGAAGCGGAAGGTCGCGCCGCTCCCTAAAGTGCTTTCAGCCCAGATTTGGCCGCCGTAGCGCTCTATGATGCGCTGGCAAATGGCCAATCCTAATCCCGTGCCCGGATACTCTCCTTTATGAAGCCGCTTGAACAGGCCAAAGATACGCTCAGAATATTGCGGTTCAAACCCAATACCATCGTCCTGAATGGAGATAACCCATTGGTCGCCTTCCCGCTCGGAGCGAATATCGATCGTCGGGCAAGTTCCACGCTTTCGGTATTTGATCGCATTGGAAAGAATGTTCTGGAAGACGTGCGACATTTGGGAAGTCTCTCCCCTGATCTTCGGCAGCGCGTGTGCGGTGATGATTGCGCCGGATTCCAATATGTCGGTGACGAGTGTGGCTTGGGCCTGGCTCAGCGACTCGGAAAGGTCGGCGCACCCGACGCTCAATTCTTCGGCATGTGACGATCGCGAGTACTCGAGCAAATCGCCAATGATGGCGGTCATACGCTGAACGCCTTCGCGCACATACGCGGCGTACCGCTTTATTTCACTCTCGTTGCTCTGAAGACGTTCGGCAATTAGCTGGGTATAGATGCTCACCATGCGCAATGGCTCCTGAAGATCGTGACTCGCCACGTAGGCAAACTCTTCCAGCCCGCGATTCGCGCGCGTCAGATCCTGATTGATCAACTGAAGAGCGTGCTGCGCCTCACGCCGCTGCGTGACATCGCGGAACACCAGAACGGCTCCTAAAATCCCGTCATGCTCAGCGCGTATGGGCGCGGCTTTTGCTTCTATCAACACTTCTCGGCCGTCTCTGTTTACAAGTACCGCCTCGTCGTCCGAGCCGACCGTAATTCCTTCCCGGATGGCTCGTAAGGCTGCAACTTCCATGGGTCGGCGGGTTCGCTCATTCAAGATGGTCAGCACTTCTTGAATGGTTTTACCTTCAGCCTTGCGCTGGCTCCAGCCCGTTAACGTTTGCGCCGCTGAATTCACGAACGTTACTTTGCCTTCGTTGTCTAAGGCGATGATGCAATCGGCGATGCTGGCAAGGGTAGTTCGGAGAAGGTCGCGGTCGTGCTCCGCGTCTTGGCTGGCTTTTGCTAGGTGGTCGCGGGATCGCCGCAGCGCCTCGGTTAGGACACTGATAAAAACTGACACAGCCAGAAAAATGAGACCGCCCGCGACACTGGCAATATTTGGCTTTAAAGAACCGCCAGAAGCTGTCAACGAGAGACCAAAGGCTAGCATCAGGGTGAGTGCGGCAGCGAAGATTCCGGGTCCAAGGCCGCCAAACCAGGCCGAAAACATCACCGCTGGAAAGAACGTTACGTAAGGAACGGTTGGCCCAAGCACCTGGACCAAGGCAAGACGGCATCCAAGACCGAAAGCTACGGAAATAGCGGCTGCGGCGTAACGAACAAATATCCCCGAGAGGCGTCGGAACATACAAGGTCAATCTATCTCACGTTCCATCGGACGGCAAACCTTCTTCCGTTGCCAAACCAGGAAAGTCTCCCTACAATCCTAGTCAGACTGGAAAAGACGACTTGTCCAAGACGGCCGAACTTTTACCGGGCACACTCGACATGCTGATCCTGAAAGCAGTGTCGCTGAAACCGCTGCATGGATACGGCGTCCTGCAGCCCTCGCGCAAATTTCCGGGATGCGCTGGAAATTCCTCAAGGGTCTCTTTATCCGGCTCTTTCCAGGCTTGAGCATCAGGGGCGTATCAGTTTCGCTGGTTGCGTGTCTATGGCCAGCGAGGCGAGCCGCGCGCATTGCGCCGGTTGTTGCCTTGGCGGAACAGTAGGGCGGCAATTAAAGACAAATGCCGCCCTACTGCCTGCTTAGTTGAAGGCTTTGGTTAGAGTCGCCACTGAGATGTGCGGCCAGCCGAGCACGACCAAAGCCGGCGCTGTTGGAGGCGTGGTTACCGGGGGATGAAGCGCAGTAAAAATGGGGAAGTTCAGAACCACCATCTGCGCGTATTGAAGTTGCAGGAAGGTAGGAAAACTCGGATGAGAGACTTTCTCGAGCCAGAAGGTGGCGTACACGGTGGCCGTATCGGCGTTGGGGCCTTGCGAACCGGTCGGCTCACCGCCCTCCAGGAAGGGAATGTTCTCGATGCCGCCCGCAGCGTCCACCGGGGTTACGGCCACGGTCGGGTCGGTGGGTTTGCTGTTGGGATTCTTGAAGAAGGTCAGGGTCTTCTGCGTGCTGATGTTGAGCGCCGTTCCTTCGAACGTAAAACCTTGACTTACCTGCTGGTTGATGACTGCCTGCAGCAGCGTAATAGGGTCGTTGATAGCAGTTTGCATCGGTACACCGTTGATGGCGGCTGGCAGGGCAGGTTCGGGCGGCGCCGTGTTGAAGGGCGTGCGCGGATTGGTGGCGCTTGCCGCTACGGTTAGATCGTATTCGTTGAACGGCGGCACACCGTTGGCCGCCGCATTAGCCTTCTCAGACGTTCCTTGCGCATTAATGATGACCGGAGTTGCTGCGCCAAAAGGCGTGCTGTTAAAAGACGGAAAGGCCGAGCCGTTATATTGAGCCGACGCTGTTTTCAGCACCGGCGCTCCGGTGAATGTAGACGCCGTGCCCTGGGCCAGCAAAGCGTTGCCGTGCGGAATGCTGCCCATGCGAGCGATGATCTGCGTATTGGCAGCCGAAGTTTCGGGGGGATATGTCGTGGAGGGCTGTGTCACCCAGATACCTGGCTCAATGTGCAACGCGCCGCCTGTGAACAGGTCACTTATCTTTTGCAGATAAGTGAGACCGAAGAGTTGAATGTCATCCTGGCCGAAGCCGCGATTGGGGATGCCGGAGCCGATGGGGTCCACCTGAAGCGTTTCCAGTGTTTGACTGAGTTGCAAATAGAGGTTCTGCTGATTTTGGAAATCGGGGCGTGCGATCAGGTTGAACCCTTGCCCACGCCATGAGCCTGCCATTTCCGCCAGCAGACCCAGATTGGCGGATAGAGCCGACCGGTCCGGGCTGTTGCGGATGATGGGAATGTCACGAACTGTTGTTGGATCGACCGCTGGAGCTACTCCAGGAGCCGTAAGTATTTCGGTAGCCATAGTATTCCTTTCTAACGAACGTGTGAGGGAGTTTTAGTGTTAAGCCAGTGGGTGTGCTGCGACGGATTGGCCAAATTGTGAGCGGGAGCGAAATACAAACCCGAGATGGCGGCAAAGATGAGCAGACCGCCGATGAAAGTGCGGCGCGTGCCGGTGTCCTGCAACTCTTCAAGAATCAGATCGAAGGAACCGGGCCGGTCACAAAGATTCGGCGCAAGGCAATCGCCGGCGAGCCGGTCCTCCGGCAACATCGCTTGAAGAATTTTGCCGTAAGCCTCGATGTCGGCCTGGACAGCGGCGGATCGCATGAATGCCGGTGTCTGACTGAGCGCAAAGCCAGTGATGATGGCTCGTTCGTTTTTGCCGAAGCCTTCAAGCAGGATGTTGCAGGCGCTTAGTCTTCCATGGTGGATGCCGGCCTGGTGCGCCGCACACAAGGAGCTCGCAATGTGCTGCGCGAGCAATCGGGCGCGCCGGGGAGGCATAGGCGCGGTGGCCAATTCATCTGCGAGGGTCTGGTTGAGTTGCGCAGCCATGTTCCCTTGTGAACGGCAAGGGGACGGCGTTACATCAAACTGGTACCAGGAAGAATGTTTTAGGGTTGCAACTCTAAAGAGGCTTTGCCCGCAGGTCCGTTGTAAATCAGTTCCAGCGAGTGGATGCCTTTCATGCCGCCAAAATAGCGGAAGAACAGAAGGCCAGCCTGCGGAAGCGGACGATCTCCCTGCGGCATAGCCGTCCTCTGTATGTACAGAGCCATCGCCCGGCGCAGTTCAAAAGGAACGTGAATGACAGGGGGAGTTGAACTTTGACCAGCGGCGCCACCGGTGCTTATGCCGCCTTTTGATTTTTCCTTAGGTTCTGCTTCTTCTGGAGGCGACCATTGCGGGTCCTTCAAACTTCCGGCAACAAAGCTTTGCGGCTGGCTAGGCAGCGCGGCCTTCTTGCCATTTATACGCAGAGAAAAGTCGTCGATGGAAAGCATCATGTGCTGGCCTTCGGCGCCAAACAAAGCGGCTTCAACCACCACATAATCTTCGGTCGAGAGCGGACCTTCCGGTTTGGGAACAGAGTGTCCCGTGAACTCCGCCGCGATAGTCACGGTGCCGGCCTTGCCTTGCGACGGATAGTCGGCCGGAGTAGCGCGCGGCGGTATACCTGTGTTGGTCTCGGCGGCCTTTGCTTCGGCGACTTTCGCTTCGTTGCTTTGCGCAGTAGTGGGCGGCGCTTGCCCAAAGGTAGGCGAACACAGCGCTGCTAAAAAGAGGCCTGCGGTCCGCAAATAAGACAATTTCATTTCAGTTCACAAACTAACACAGGTGCAGCCTGCAACTTAGGGTTGATTCGCCTGCGCTGCGGCATGCTTTACACTGCCCGCACCAACCTCACGATGTCTTCGGAAGCGGCGCGCGCGGCCTGATTAATCTCGGGCAGGGCGGACGCGGCCAAAGCCGATCCGTGTCGTTCTTGGAGCCGCCTCCGGCTTCGGTCTCGTTCTAGCAGGCTTAGCCGGTGGTGGAATTTGCTCCTTAGGAAACCGCCGGCGCAGATCGAGGATCAGCTTCATTACAAGAACTTCCAACTGGTCACGAACCTTTATGTATATCTCTTCGCTTTGACCGATTGGATCTTCCACCGCCCACTCGATCACTTCGGTAGCAGCCCTGATAGGCAGGTTTCGGCCTGTGATGTTGACAATCATGTAGAAATTTTGCGTCAGGAGTTCCGCCACATCCTTGGGGAACTGATCGTCGATGGAAATGTTTTTGTCCAGCATCACCTTCTTGGTCAGCGGCTGGATGATAGGTGCCGGCGAAAGGCCCGCGCTGAATGGAACCATCACGTCCGATCCATAGGTACGCGCGAACCCTTCAGCCATCTGGCTGCGGCACGAGTTGCCAATGCAAAGGAAAAGAACATTAATCATTTCAGCTTAAGTGTAGAGCGTGGCAGCCAAGCGGCGCTCGGGTTGTCAGCATCAGAAAATGCCGAGCCGCCGCGCAGTGCCTTGCCCGCGTTTATAGAGGAGTGCTGCTCTACTTTCTCAGTAAAGTGGCGGTGAACGCTATGGTCGTGCGTAAGCTCCGGGTGAAATGTGGCCACCATGTGCAGACCCTGCTCTACCAGAACTGGCGAATCCTCATAGGTAGCCAGAACCTTTGCTGCGGGTCCTACGCGACGTATGATGGGCGCGCGAATAAAGACGGCTTCGGTTGACTTGCCCGCTATCTGAATCTGCGCAATGCGGCTCTCGATTTGCCGGCCATAGCCGTTGCGCTGTACCGTAATATCCATCAGCCCAAGCGATTCCTGTTGGGGATTCTCCACCTCTTTGGCCAGAAGAATGGCTCCCGCGCATGTACCGAAAATCGGCTTTTCAGCACCGAACGCCGCCAGCGGTTCCATCATATTCTCCATGGTCAGCAGTTTCAGCATGGTGGTGCTCTCGCCTCCCGGGATGATGAGGCCGTCAACGCTATCGAGATCGGAGGAAGTTCGGACCTCGATAGCGTCCGCGCCCGCGCTTTCTAGCGCTTTACGATGCGCAGCGAAGTCTCCCTGGAGAGCGAGAACTCCAATGCGGATTTTGAAATGCGACATGGGCCGAAGTTACCAGCCGCGGGTCTGCATAAGCTCGCCTTCTGGGAGCTTTGAGATCTCAAGGCCGGGCATGGCTTCGCCGAGTTCTTCGCTGGCTTCGAGCAGCTTCACCGGGTCCTGATAATACGTCGCGGCTTTGACGATGGCTTTGGCGCGCTTTTCCGGATCGGATGATTTGAAGATGCCCGAGCCGACAAAAACGGCTTCGGCGCCAAGCTGCATGACGAGCGCGGCATCGGCCGGAGTGGCGATGCCACCGGCTGAGAAGTTTGGTGTTGGCAGTTTACCGTGTTCGGCCACCCACTTCACCAGTTCCAGCGGGGCCTGCAGATTCTTCGATTCGTGCACAAGTTCTTCCTTGCCCAGAATGGTGAGGTGGCGCATTTCTTTCACGATGGTGCGGATGTGGCGCACTGCTTCGACAATGTTGCCCGAGCCAGCTTCGCCCTTGGTGCGGATCATGGCTGCACCTTCGGCAATGCGGCGCAGAGCTTCGCCCAGGTTACGCGCACCGCAAACGAAAGGAACTTTGAAGTCGTGCTTGTCAACGTGGTGTTCCTCGTCGGCGGGAGTCAGCACTTCGCTCTCATCGATGTAATCGACGCCTAACGCTTCCAGAATGCGCGCTTCGGTAAAGTGACCGATACGCACCTTGGCCATCACGGGTATGGAGACGCTGTGCATGATCTCGCGAATGATGCGGATCTGCGACATGCGCGCCACGCCGCCTTCTTTGCGGATGTCGGAGGGAACCCGCTCCAGCGCCATGACAGCGCAGGCGCCGGCCTTCTCCGCAATAACGGCCTGTTCAGCATTGACAACGTCCATAATGACGCCGCCCTTTAGCATTTCGGCCAAGCCTACCTTGAGACGAAACTGATCGTTTTGAAAGTTCACCTGCATTCCCCTTTGGAAGTTAAGTACTTGAGAAATCTAAACAACGGCGGCCACCGGTTCCAGGCGCGCTTCGGCACGGATGGCGGCGAGCTCGCTTGCGGCTGACTCACCCATGATCTGGATACCGCGGGTAATCTGCTGTGGTGCAAGACCACCAAAACTGAGCCGCAGACCGCGGCGATGGGCGTCGCGAGACGAAAAAAGCGGTCCCGCGAGATAACTGACGCCGCGCTGTTCGCAGCGAGCCAAAACATTTTCAGCCAGCAGCGGCGCGGGCAGTTCAACCCACAAGCTCATGCCGCCTTCGGGCCGCGTCCAGGTGGAACCCGTGGGTAGATGAAGTGAGCAGGCGCTCATTGCGGCGTGCAAACGTTCGGCTCCGGTGTCGCGGCTGCGGGTCAGATGACGAGCCAGTTCGCCCGATTCGGCAAAACGCAGCAGCACGGCTTGGGACAGTTGATCGGAATGAAGATCGCTGATTTGCTTGGCTCCCGCCAGGCGCGCAATGACAGGGCGGGGCGCGACGATCCAGCCGACGCGCAAACCGGGGAATGAAACCTTGGAGTAGCTGCGCAGCAGGATGACGTTGCCCGAAGTGTCGAGCTGCTTTAGCGTTGGCAGCGGCTTGCCCGTGTAGCGCAATTCGCTGTAGATATCGTTTTCTACGAGAATCAATCCGGCGCGCTGTGCGATTTCGATCAGGCGCTTGCGCCGGTCGAGCGAGAGCGTGGCTCCGGTGGGATTTTGAAAGCTGGGCGTAACCACCAGCATGCGCGGGTGAAGACGTCCGATGGCGTCTTCCACGGCGTTCAGATCCAGGCCGGCCTCATCGACGGGAATGCCAATGATGTTCGCCCCGGCGCGCAAGAAAACGCGCAACAAGCCATGATACACAGGATCTTCCACCAGCAGGCTCTGCGATGCAGTGGCCGAGTCGAAGAAGACCCGTGCAATCAGATCGAGCGCCTGCTGGCAGCCGTTGGTGATGATGAGATCGTCAGTGTCGCGAGCTACGCCGCTGTTCCGCGATTGTTCCAACAGATAATGGCGCAGCGGCGCATAGCCATGGGAGGAACCGAGTTGCAGGATTTCGGCGGCTTCCGGACTGTCAATCACTTGCTGCGAAATCTGGCGGAATTGTTCCAGCGGGAAGCTGTCGGCGGCTGGCCTTGAACTAGCGAAGTTAATGCTCACGGCGGCGGTTGGCGCGGGCGTGTGTTCGAGCGGCGGCAGAACGGTTTCCCAATCGAACGAGTGCATTTCAGGAGCGGCGGCGATGAAGCTCCCGCGGCCGACGTGGCCCTGCAAAAAGCCGGATTGCTCCAGCATTTCGTAAGCGGCGGAGACGGTAGTGCGATTCAGTCCAAGTTGACCAGCCAATTCGCGAGTGGCTGGGAGGCGTTCGCCGGTTCTGAGACTGCCGACGGATACCAAAGAACGGATGGAGTCGGCCAATTGTTTGTACAGTGGAGTACTGGAGGCGGAATCAAGCGTGATTTGGGAGAGGTCAGCCAATCTGACCTAAGCATACCAAATTGGACTGAAGCAACAGAAAAGTGGACGGAGGCAGTTTNNAAACTGCCTCCGTCCACTTTTCACGCACTTTTCGCGCAAATCCGCAAATCCGTGACAGTCACCATAACTCCCCCATAAGCTCGGCTGATTTCGGCGCTAACTACTGTCTGCTTGCAGGCGTTACGGGGAGTTATGGTGACTGTCACGCAATTAGATTGGAGCGCAATAATCGGATAGTAGTTCTTGGCGAAATCGGCCAAGCTTTGGATATGCAAACGCAACGGATAAAAAAGGTGGCCGATCACATCAGGCAGCATTCGGACGATTCATTCACGCTGGCCGCGCTGGCGGAAATAAGCGGTTTGAGTCCGTTCCATTTTCAGCGGACGTTCAAGGCAGTGATGGGAGTGACGCCAAAGCAGTTTGCGGAATCTTGCCGGGTGGCTTCGTTTAAAGAGAGCGTGCGCGCAAAGCCTTCCATTACGGATGCCCTCTATGACGCCGGGTTTGGTTCAAGCAGCCGCTTATATGAGAAGGTAGACCGGCATTTGGGGATGACGCCCGCCCAATACCGCAAGGGTGGACAGCATGTGACCATTTCCTACGTCACGGTGGACTGCGGACTGGGGCGCTTGATGATGGGCGCGACGGACCGCGGCTTGTGCTTCGTCCAATTTGCGGATGACGAGGCGGAATTGGAACAGCTACTGCGTGCGGAGTATCCGGCGGCGCGGCTGGAACCGATGCGGCAGCCTTATCCTGAGCAGTTTGAGAGTTGGATGGAAGCTTTGCGCCAGCATTTGGCTGGCACGCGGCCGCAGTTGGACTTGCCGTTGGATCTGCAGGCCACGGCCTTTCAGATGAAGGTCTGGCGCTATTTGCAGAGCATTCCATACGGTGAAGTAACGACTTATTCCAAGGTGGCGGCGGGCCTAAAGCAGGCCAAGGCGGTGCGCGCCGTAGCATCGGCTTGCGCCAAGAACCGGGTGGGATTGGTGATTCCGTGTCACCGCGTGATTCGAGAGAGCGGAGAATTGGCGGGCTATCGCTGGGGGCTGCATCGAAAGCGGGCACTGCTGGAAGCCGAGCGCCAGCGCGCTTCATAGATACTTGAATCGTGATGCGCTTTGTCATTTTTCTGATACTTTTTTCTGCCCTGCTGCCTGCTCAAAAAGCTCAACTTCCGGACGCCGCGGGTAAGGACACGGTAATGCGTGTCTGCGCGCAATGCCATGGGGTCGAGATTTTTGCAACCAAGGGAAACACGCGCGATGGTTGGACGGAGGTGGTCAGCCAGATGATTGCGCGTGGCGCGCAGGGCAGCGATGACGACTTTGCCACGATTGTGGACTACCTGGCTACAAACCTGCCGCCGCACTCCGAAGTCAAGAAGATCAACGTCAACAAAGCGGCTGCGGCTGAATTGTCGGCGGGTCTGCAGATCAGCGATAAAGACGCTGGCGCCATTGTGGGCTATCGCAAACAGAACGGCGATTTCAAGTCGATGGCCGATTTGAAAAAGGTTCCAGGCGTCGATGCTGCGAAACTGGACAGCGCGAAAGACAAGATCGCGTTCTAAACGGCCGTTCGAACGTCTTTCAAGACCGCACACCAGGGCGAGTAACCGCGCTTGCGCGAGTAATCGTCATCTTCTATTTGCAACAGCAGATCGAGCTTTTGGCCCGGTTGCAAAAGATGCTGTCTGCCGCCGAAGTTCCAGGCTTTGCAGTAAAGCACGCGGCCGCCATGGCGCAGCGGCACCTTGAAATGTTTGTCTTCGCGAATAACCCTGCTGGGGCCTGCCACCTCCGCCTGCCGGACGAAGAAAATGGGTGCCTGGTTGCCAAAACCAAACGGTCCAAGCAACTGTATCTGGCTTGCCGATTCGTCGTTCAAATCAGCGAACGAAGCCTCGGCATCGGCGACATAGAGCGGACGCATGTCATCGGCGGTTAAGAGCGAGGCTGCCCATTCGTGAAAGCGATCCTGAAACTCGCGCAGTTTTTCGCAAGGAATAGTAAGGCCGGCCGCTTGCCGGTGTCCGCCGAATTTCACGAACAGTTCAGGCATGCTTTCCAGCGCCTGCAGCAGATGAAAGGCCGGGATGCTGCGGCCGGAACCAGAGAGACACGGCCCCTGGCTTTCGTCGGTGCTGGCGGAGTTGCTGAGCACGAACACCGGACGGCATAATTTTTCAACCAGGCGGCTCGCGACGATACCAAGCACCCCTAAATGCCACTTCTCGCCCGCAAAGACGAAGGCACAGCGATCGGAATCAGCACTTTGCTCACATTGCGCCATCACTTTTTCCACAATGTCCGCTTCCACCTGCTGCCGCTCCCGATTCAAAGTGTCCAGATTTCCGGCGAGTTCTTCCGCGCGCTTGACATCGTCGGTAAGGAACAACTCGATGACTTCCTTAGCCGTTGCCATGCGCCCCGCGGCATTGATTCGCGGCGCTACGCGAAAGGCGACCTGATGAGCCGATGGAGGCTCGCCTTCATCCAGTCCGGCGACGCTTAGCAGGGCGCGCAAGCCTGGATTCTTGACATGACGCAATCCGGATAAGCCACGCTGCACAATGACGCGGTTTTCGCCCGTAAGCGGGACAATGTCGGCAACAGTTGCTATCGCTACCGGCTTCAGGAAGGAATCGAGAAGTGCCGCCTGGCGCATGGCCGCCAAGCCGCTTCGCAAAAGCAAAGCCTGGACCAGTTTCAGCGCCACACCCGCGCCACATAAATTCTTATTCGGGTAACTGCAATCGGCGCGGTTTGGATTGAGAACCGCAAGCGCGGGAGGCAACTCGCTTTCAGGCAGGTGATGATCGGTGACGATGACATCAATACCAAGGGCGCGCGCATGCCGAACCACTTCACCGGCGCGAATGCCCGTATCCACGCTGACAATAAGACGAACGCCTTGCTCGGCGGCTTTGTCGATCACTTCGTTGCGCATGCCATAGCCGTCTTTCAGACGATGCGGGATGTGAAAGCTGGCGCAACCACCAAGAATCTCGATGGCTTTCTTCAGCACCACAATAGAAGAGGTGCCGTCCACGTCGTAGTCGCCATAGAGCAGAACCGGCTCACGCTGCTGTATGGCTGCCCAGAGGCGCGCGGTGGCGGCTTCCATATCGCGCATCAGCAATGGATTATGCAGGCCATCGATGCCCGGTGAAAGAAATTCGCGTGCGGTCTGGGCTGTGAAGTCTCTATGCACCAGAACGGCGGCCAGTAGCGGATGGATGTTCAGAGCGCTGGCCAGCGCGGCTTGTGCGACGGCTAAGTCAGCGGGCAGTTGCCAGCGAGCGGGCGGACGCTGCCATGCGGTTGCGGAAGAAGCGCTCAATTATTAGAAAAGTAGCCGCCGCCCACCGGGCCGTCGCTACCCTCGTCTTCCATGTCGGCAGCGGCAGCGTCCAATTCCATCAGAATGTCTTCTAGCGCCTCATACCAATCGGTGCGCAGTTCAAAAACGAAGAGCCGCCCGTCCATGGCGAAGGAAAGATGCAGATTGCTGGTGAAGCCTTCATAAGCCTGCAGGCTTTTCAGACGGTTTTCATAGTTGCGCTTCTCTTCGCGCGTCAGATCGCAAACTTCCAATTGATCCAGGGCATGGTCGATTTTGTCCTGCGAAAATGAATCGTAGAAAAAGATTATTAGTTTGGCGCCCGCGTTTTTCGCGCACGTCACAAATTCGCGGAAATCAGGATGACGCTCCGTGTCCCAGTTCACCTGAAGCAGGGAGTCGACCATGCGATGGTAACCATGAAACACGGGCCAACCCATCTGCTCAAGATGCGCTTGCACATCTCCGCGCAATTTTTCTAGATCTAAAGCCATTCGCTTCAACCTATCAAATTCAGAATTCTTAACCGTAAAGGCTCGCCCGGGCGTTGTTTAGCAGGTGGATTCAGCCTGTCGTAACCATGAATCCTCCGGCGACATCGTTACACTGAAACATTTACCTAAGCAACCACCGAATGCAGACCTTCCTCCGCAATATCCTGTTTTTGACGCTAGCTACGCTTTCCATTGCGGGTTCCTGTAACGCGCAAAGCGGGTTCGTAAAATCAGGCGACCAGCCGATTCCCGGCGCCACGATCACGATTACCCAGGGTACGCAAACTTTTTCTTCCGTGACCGATGCCGATGGCCATTACACCTTTCCGCCGCTAGCGGCAGGCACCTGGTCGGTGACCATTGACATGTTCGGGTTCGACACGCTGAAGAAAGACGTGAATTATGATGCAGCGAATACGCCGGTTAGCTTCAATCTGCAGTTAAAGCAATCGCCGATACTGCAACGCATGCAGCAGCAGGCAGCCAATCGGGCAGGTGGTGCCGGCGGCGGCAACGGCGCAGGAAATCGCGCGGCAGCGGGTTCTGGTAGTGGCGGTGCAGGTAATCGCGGCGGCTACCCAGGCGGAGGCGCCAGGGGTGCCGGAGGAACAGGCGCCAACGGAACCGATCCGCTCGATCAGGAAATTCAAAGTGAGTTGAATTCGCAAGGTGGCGGTATGTCCACGCCGGGCGCCACCGGCAACAGTAATGAGTCGTTCTTGGTTTCGGGTAGTTTGAGTCCTGGCATGTCGCAAGGTGCGCAGGCCGACTCAGGACCGGATATGCGTTTCGGCGGTCCTGGTGGACAAGGCGATCCCAACAATCCGAATGGCGGATCCCCCTTCGCGCAGCAGGGCGGCGGTGCAGGCGGTTTCGGTGGTGGTGGCGGCGGATTTGGGGGCGGCGGTGGCTTTGGCGGTGGTGGTGGCCGCGGCGGCGGAGGAGGAGGGTTCGGCGGACCGGGCGGACGCCAGGGACGTCCAGGGCAGGTTGCCGGCAATCAGTTCGGCAACGGTCGTCGGCGTAATCAACAGATTCGCGGCCAAGCTTCCTATACGTGGGAAAATTCGTTTCTGAATGCCAAACCTTTTTCGTTGAACGGCCAAAATACTCCGCAGGCCGCCTATGCGCAAAACCGCTTCAGCCTCATTGTGGGTGGTCCGTTAGTCATTCCGAAGCTGATAAAAGATCCGAACACGCAGTTCTTCCTGACCTACTTTGGAACTCGCAATCGCAGCCCGGTTTTGTTTACTGAAACGGTGCCTACAGCCGCGGAACGCAGCGGCGATTTTTCGCAAGCGACACAATCGTTGGGCACAAATGCGACCAGCGTGCCTGTGCAACTCTACGCGCCGGGAACACATACGCTACTGCCCGCTAACATCATTCCGGCCTCGAGCTTGAACCCCACCGCGCTGGCACTGCTGAGTTTCTATCCGCTGCCGAATCAACCCGGCACGGCCAACAATTATCAACTGGCGGCGGCGCAGCCAAATAATACGGATAACCTAGGGTTTCGCATCCAGCGGAACGTTACCTCCAAAGACCGGCTCTCCACAAATTTCCAATTCCAGCGCCGCAACGGCGATACAGTTGAGCCATTCGGGTACTCCGATACGGTAAGCGGCTATGGAGTGAGCGAGCAACTGGGTTGGACGCGCAATATCAGCACCACGCTGTTAAGCACGCTTACGCTTCGTTTCAGCCGCAACCGTACCCAGACTACGCCCTATTTTTCATCGCTGCCGGATATCGCCGCGGAACTGAATATACCTGGTACGTCGGCGAACGCGCGTGACAACGGACCGCCTACCCTCAACTTCACTAACTTTGCGTCGCTGACGGATGGTCATCCGGCACTGAACCGCAACCAGTCCCAAGGTTTCACCGAAGCACTGACGCTTTTAAGGGGCGTGCATAACATCTCAATTGGCGGCGGCTACACGCGCGCCGATCAGGGTGTTTTTAGCGATCCCAATGGCCGCGGCACATTCAATTTCACCGGGGTCGCCACCAGCGCAGTAAATTCGGCGGGGCAAACCGTCACCGGAACCGGTTACGATCTGGCCGATTTCCTGTATGGCTTTCCGCAATCGAGTTCCATTCAGTACAACGATTCGAATGAATACTTCATTCAGAATCAGACGAATGTGTACGTTCAGGATGAGTGGAAAGTGAAATCGAATTTCACGGCGATATTGGGCTTGCGTTATGAATATTTCTCGCCCCTGCATGAGAAGTACGGGCACCTTGCAAACCTGGACATTGGGCCCGACTATTCATCGGTCGCGGTAGTGACGGCCGGAGGAACGGGGCCGTATTCAGGGCCGTTTTCTAAGGGCTTAATCAATCCCGACTACAAAAACTTTTCCCCGCGTGTGGCCATCGCCTGGAAGTTGACGCGCTTCAAGAAGTCAACTGTAGTGCGCGCCGGCTATGGAATTTACTACAACGGGCAATCATATATTCAGTTCGGCACCCTGCTGGCGAACCAACCACCCTTTGCGACGTCAAACAGTATTAACACCAGCGCGGCCGATGTCTTGACTCTGAATAAAGGCTTCCTGACGACTTCACCTACTGAAATCACCAACACCTTTGCAGTGGCGAAGAACTATCGGACACCTTATGCCGGTACCTGGAACCTCACCATTCAGCGCGATTTGGGCAAAGGCTTCTTCCTGGAACTTGGATATCTAGGCACCAAGGGTACCCGGCTTGACGTGCGTACGCTGCCGAATGAAGGCCCTCCTGGCAGCGCCATCGCTACTGCGCAGAGAACGCAACTAGGCGATGCGGTGGGCTTCACATACGATCAATCGATTGGGAACTCTATTTTCCACGCGTTTCAAACGCGCCTTAACCGGCGTTTCAATCGGGGCATTTCGATGCAGTTGTTTTATCAGTTCGCCAAGTCGATTGACGATTCTTCGACGTTCGGCGGCGTAGGAAATACGGTGGCGCAGAACTGGCTGGATATTTCAGCCGAGCGCGGCTTATCCAGCTTTGACGTCCGGCACGAATTCACGGCCAGCTTTAACTGGACTTCGCCTATCGCCGGACCAGGCAATCATGTCGCCGCCGATAGCGTGGAAGGGCGATTGCTGAAGGACTGGCAGATTACTGGCGCGTTCAATGCCCAGACCGGGAATCCGTTAACGGCGCGCGTGTTGGGAAATACCTCGCAACTGGCACAGACAGGCGGTACCGGCAGCGAGCGAGCCGACGCAACGGGCCAGAGCATTTCAGGCGGCGAATTCTTCAACCTGAATGCGTTCACGGTGCCGGCAACCGGCACTTATGGCAATGCTGGACGGAACACGATACCGGGGCCGGGAACGGTGAACCTGAATCTGAATCTGGCGCGTTCGTTCAACTTGTCCGAACGGCGGCGCATTGAGTTCCGCATTGAGTCGAACAACATTCTAAATCACGTGAATTACACGAATCTTTATACAGTGGTAAATGCGACAAACTACGGACTGCCCAGCAGCGCAGCTTCCATGCGTGTAGTGCAAGCAGTGGTGAGGTTACGATTTTGAAAATGTTGGTGCGTTTACTAAGTCCCGTTCTCTTGTTTCAGTTGATCTCGCCGCAGACCGTCTGGGCGCAGCAGCAGGAGACGCCGCGCTTTTCACTGACGACTAGCGTAGTAACCGTGAATGTAACTGTGCTCGACAAAGATGGCAAGCCGATCGACAACCTGACCAAAAACGATTTTGAGATCTATGAAGACGGCAAGCTGCAGAAGCTGCAAGCTGTGGATTTTCAGCGGCTGACTTCGGCCCCATTGCCTACCTTGACAGCCGACAACGCAGTTCCGCCACCGGCACCAAAGGCTTATAACCCGGATCTGGAAAAGGCCGCGGCGAAAACCACCCTGATGAGTAAGTATCAGGATCGCCGCTTGATGGTTCTGCTATTCGATTTTTCGTCGATGCAGCCGGCCGAACAGGCGCGCGCGCGCGATGCCGCCATCAGGTTCCTGAAGAGCCAGATGACATCCAGCGATTCGGTTTCGGTGATGGTGTTTTCCAGTTCTTTGAAAACCATCCAGGATTTTACGTCCGATAGGGATTTGCTGATCAATACGATAGATAAGTTCCGGCTTGGTGAATCGAGTGAGAACGCTTCAGTGGCGGACGAAGGGTCGGATGCGCAGGACACCAGCGGACAATTTGTCGCCGATGAGACTGAGTTCAATATCTTCAATTCAGACTTGAAGCTTTCGGCTTTGGAAGACGCGGCGCGGACGCTGGGTCAGTATCCAGAGAAGAAGGCGCTGATCTACATTTCCAGCGGCATTCAGAAGAACGGCGACGACAATCAATCGCAATTGCGCGCAACCGTAAATACCGCCATCCGCGCGAACGTAGCCTTCTACCCAATTGATGCGCGCGGGCTTTCGGCGCTCGTTCCCGGGGGAGACGCCACTGCGGCCAGCCCCTTCGGCACCAATATTTACAGTGGTTCGGCACAGGTGGGTAACCGCAACAACTTCAACAATCAGCAGGAGACCCTGGCCACGTTGGCAATTGATACCGGCGGAAAAGCGCTGCTGGATTCAAACGATCTGGCTGAAGGAATCCGGCAGGTGCAGAAGGATTTCTCCAGCTATTATGTCCTTTCTTATGTCAGCGCGAACACAGCGCAAGATGGAAAATATCGGCGCATTCAAGTCAAGCTAGCGCCCCGCTTGGCCACTTTGCGGGCGAAGCTCGATTACCGGCAGGGCTACTACGGCGCCACGACCTTTGCTCACATGCGCGATGCAGATAAGGAGTCGCAGTTGTCGCAGGCGTTGCTGTCCGACAATCCTGTGACCGATATGCCGATTGCGGTGGAGATCGATTACTTCCGCATGGAGAAGGCGAAATATTTTGTGCCGATCTCGGTTAAAATCCCAGGCTCGGCCTTGATCTTCCAGGGCAAGGGATCGAAGCAGGCGACCGAACTGGATTTTATTGCCGAGGTATTGGACGCCCGCAAACGGCCCGCGGCAACCGTTAGAGATACCATTCCGCTGAAAATCAGCACCGATGTGGCAGGGCAGATCAACCAAAAGAGCATTCAGTACGATACCGGCGTCACGCTGACACCTGGCTCGTACAGTTTGCGCTTTGTGGCGCGTGAAAACGGCAATGGCAAAGTGGGGACTTTTGAGGCTCCGTTCACCATTCCAGACCTGAGCACAGAGAAGAAGCTGCGCACCAGTTCCGTGGTGCTTAGCAATCAGCGCGAACCCATTGCCGACCAGGTCGCAGGTGTTAAGAACAGCAAGAAATTGGTGGCGGCCAATCCTCTGATTGCCGATGGGGAGAAGTTGCTGCCGAATGTTACGCGGGTGTTCCGGCCGTCGCAGACCATGCTGGTTTACACCGAGGTTTACGACCCAACCATCCCCGATTTTCTTCCGGAGAACTTCAGGCGCGCGAACATTCAGGCCAGCCTTGCGCTATACAAAGACAACAAGAAAATATTCGAATCGCCAGCTGTCCGGGCGAATAAGTTGAACGATTCGCGCGAGGGTACCCTGCCCGTGTGGCTGCAGATTCCACTGGCCTCCATCGCTCCGGGCAAGTACGATTGCCAGGTGAATTTGATCGACGATTTCGGCAGAAAGTTCGCTTTCCCACGCACCAGCATGGCGATCTTAGCGGGTCCCAAAGAGCCTCCGAAGGCGTCTTCCGAGTAACCCCGACGCCCTTTCTTCTAGCAATGGAAAAAGCTCCCCGGGGACATTCCGGGCTCCTCGTCCGATTTCTATCCAAGTCCGAGCCGCAGGGGTGTCCCCCTACCGCAGAGGCCAATTCATCTTCGAGAAAGCAGGTGGTTCTCTTCATTGCCCCCTCTTGTTGAACTACAAAACGTCTACGTCCAACGTGGGCAGCGCTATGCCTTGAACGCCTTTAGTCTGCGCATTGAGCCTGGTGAACACATCGCCATTCTCGGCCCCAACGGCAGCGGCAAATCCACACTCATCAAGACCATCACGCGCGAATGTTATCCCCTGTTGCGGCCCGAGACAACCATGCGCATGATGGGGCAGGAGAGCTGGAATATCTTCGAATTGCGCTCGCACATCGGCTTGGTCAGCAACGATCTGATGGCGCAATGTACACGCGATATTACCGGGCGCGAACTGGTGCTGTCCGGCTTTTTCGGGGCCATCGGAATTTGGCCGAACCACGTGGTAGAACCGGAGATGGAAGTGAAAGCGGCGGCTGCGATGGCACGCTTAGATGTGGGGCATCTGGCGAATAGATGGCTGGACGAGCTATCGTCAGGCGAAGCCAGGCGCTTGCTGATCGCCCGCGCACTGATTCATTCGCCGGGTACATTGCTGCTTGATGAACCCACCACCAGCCTCGACCTTCCGTCGCTGCGCGAGGTGCGCGCACAGATGAGAAAGCTGGCGCAGAGCGGCGTCGGTATGCTGCTGGTGACGCATCATCTGGACGACATCATTCCGGAGATTGACCGGGTTGTCCTGTTGCGGGATGGACAAGTGCTGTTCGATGGCCCGAAGCGGGAAATTCTGACGTCGGAGCGGCTGTCGGCCGTGTTTGGGGTCGAGCTGGCAGTTGTCGAACGCGATGGCTATTATCACGCTTGGTAATTTAGTCTCAAATGGCTGAAAGCTAAGGCTTTCCTGGAAAAATTGCCAGCATCTATTCAGGCAGTCTATTACTCCATACAACCCCCAAACAACGCAGTTGGGTCCTATTTCATTTTCAATGCCTTAGAAGGACCTTATACTAAGCCCAGTAAGAGCGGAGAACCGTTCGGCTTGAAATCAATTGAAGGAGCGGGAAGTCTCAAAAGTTAGGAAGCATGCACAAACCAGCAAAGTATTTTGAAAAAGCGATCGCAGTAAGCGCAAACGCGGCATGGCAGGTTTTTGATCGACTCAACCAGATCAACCAGAATCCTTCGTTTACACCGAAGTGGTCGGAAAAGCCGCTATTGAAGAGCTACGAGAAGTCGAAGCCGCCACTTGGCTGGCCGCGCGAGACCGATTCGCTGTGCCCGAAGTGCATTCCTGAAATCCGCCAGCGGATCGTAGACGGCGAAGTGGATTACAAGATCCTGCTGAACCAACCGGTGGGTGAGATCAAGGCCAAGATCATCGAGCGCGACGGCCAGATCCTGATGGTGAAAGAATGCGCCATCCACGGTGAATTCGAAGACCTGATGTCGATTGATCCCGCGTTCTCTAAGCATCTGGAAGACGTTTTCCCGGGCCGCGACATTCGCGCGCACGCCGACGAAAAGCTTCACAACCACGGCACCAGCACCATTACCCATGGTCGCGGTTCGGTTCTGACGGTGGATTTGACCAACCGCTGCAACATGATGTGCGACCCGTGCTTTATGGACGCCAACCAGGTTGGTTTTGTGCATGAGTTGAGCTGGCAGGATATTCAAACCCTGCTGGATAATGCCATCTCCATTAAGCCGCGGCGCCAGATGTCAGTGCAGTTCTCAGGCGGTGAGCCGACGCTGTCGCCGTACTTCTTAGACGCGGTTCGTTATGCCCGCAAAGTTGGCTACAACAGCGTGCAGGCTGCCACCAACGGCATTGAGTTCGCCAAGAGCCCCGAGTTTTGTAAGCAAGCGGCCGAAGCGGGCCTGCGCTACGCGTACCTGCAGTTCGATGGCATCGGCAACGAAGCTAATTCGCATCGCGCGGTGGGCAATTTGTTCGATGTGAAGCTGCGCGCCATTGAGAATTTGTGGTCGAACGGTGTCGATATCGTGCCGGTTATCACCATCATCAACGGCATCAACAACGAACAAGTGGGCCGCGTGGTTCAGTTCGCGTTGGAGAATCCGAAGAAGATTCCGTTCCTCTCGTTCCAGCCCGTTTCCTTCACCGGCCGCGATGAAGCCGTAACGCCCGAGCGCCGCAAAGCGCAGCGCTATACGTTGTCGCACCTGGCGCACGATGTGAAGAACCAGACCGGCATCGGCGAGCCTGTGCGCGACTGGTTCCCCATCAGCTTCATGAGCACGTTCTCGGACTTCGCCGATTTGATGCACGGTCCCAATGCGGACTGGGGTCAATTGAGCTGCGGCTGCCATCCGAACTGCGGTATCGGCATGGCGGTGATGTGCGACAAGGAAACCAAGGAATACGTTCCGGTAACCGCGTTTCTGAATGCGGATCAGTTGTCGAAGGACATTGCCCGTATTAATGATGCGGCACGCGGCAAGCGTTTGTCGGCGCTGGGTGTCTCGCTGGCGCTGTTGCGCAACTACAATCCGTTCAAATCGCCTACGCATTTTAAGCTGGGCGACCTGGTGCAGAAGTTTGATAAGTGCTTCGGCATGAGCAAGAAAGCCCAGACGGGTGGCTACGGCAAGGTGACGGGCGACCGCACCATGGCGGACATTGTCCAACGCCGTCAGGATCGTTGGAATTTCCTGTTTATCGCAGGCATGTGGTTCCAGGATCTGTTCAACTACGACTTCCGCCGCACCGAACAGTGCATTATTCCCTACGCCACCCAGGAAGGTGAAATTTCATTCTGCGCCTACAACACGGGTGTGGGCTGGCGCAACATCATTGAAAAGATGCATATGACCGCAACCCTGACCAAGTGGTACGAGGATAAGGGCCGGCATGAGATTTTCGCTGGCAACAAGCGCGTGCCTTTGGCCGAAGGGCAGATCAACCTGGTGCTGAACGAAGAGCACGTGAAGGCTGAACGGCAGCATGATCTGGACGACGCCGGTATTGCCAAGACGGCGCGTGAAGAGAAAACTCGGGCGCGTGATGAAGCGCTGAAAAAGAAGCTCGAAGACGAGAAGATGGCGCGGTTGTATCGCGAGCATGTTCTGGGTGAGAAGAAGATTGAAGGCTTCGTTCACATGGATGCGCTGCTGGCAACGGGTGGAATTCAACCCGCGGCCAAGCCCGCTGCGAAGCAGGAGACCAAGCAAGAAGAAGTCGGAGCGATGGGCGACTAGCCTTCGCAATCTTGTTTATGATGAAAAGGCCGCCGAGCTTCAGGGCTCTGGCGGCCTTTTACTTTATGTGGATAATTTCGATCGCACTCGCGCTGGCCTCGACGAAGTTTGTGAGTCCAGATCACTCGTTTGAGTTGAGTGTTCTGCCTGGCTACATTGTTCATATCGGCAAGGACAAGCCAAGCGATTCTTACATTCCGGTTTGCCACCCCGATTCGGTAGTTTGCATCACTTTTCCGGAAGAGAGGTTTAAGGGGACCAATTTCGGCGCCGCTTCGGTGGAGGTCGCTATTCTCCCCGACAAAACCTCGCAGGCTTGTTTGAACCCCGGCAAGAATGCATCGTCAGTTGAATTGATCAATGGTACACGTTTTGTTCACACGCTTGATGGCGGCGCAGCCATGAGCCACTTCATCGAGATTGATCGGTATTTAGGCTTCAGCAAGGGAAAATGCTTTGAGCTGTCTGCGCAGATTACGTCGACGTATTTCGGAGCTTTTGATCCAGGGACAATCAAGGAATTCACCAAACAGGATGAAAAGCGCGTGAATGCCCAACTGACGCGGATTGTCGATTCGTTTCGAGCGTTACCCTAATGGCTTGATCTTTACGCCGCCGAGCTTCTTGAAAAATATCTTGCCGGCAGAGTTCCCGCATGGCAAGAACGCAGGGTGAAATTCCTGCTTCGCACTTGGGATATCATGCAGGCGTGTCCCCTCACAGGAACGCCCGTAGTTCGTCGTCTTTCCAAAAGTTTTCATCACGTCAGGTGGGCCGCTCGTGCTGGCCCATGGCGGTTTATCTGCGTCCATCAGCGGCCAACATCATCTTGAAAAAAAACCACTAAACTGGCGACAGCCTGTTTCCTGTTTTTGAACTGAAGCTCCGAAAAGTGGACGGAGGCAGTTTTTGTCTGCCCCAAATACTCCAGAATATTCCCCATCGGATTTTAACTGCCTCCGTCCACCATTTCTCCTACCCGAGCCTGATGAGTTTGAAGCGCGACTATGAAAGATCAATACAACTTCACCAAAGGCAGACGGGCCGCATTGCTCCGGAACCTGCAGTCAAAAAGGGCAAGCTAAATATCACATCCGGCTGGATAAAGACTTGATCTACTGTTTCGGCGCGATGGCGGATGCTTCGGGCGGACGCCTCTGCTATCAACCCTGATTAACCAGG
This sequence comes from Bryobacterales bacterium, assembly GCA_003163855.1. Taxonomy (GTDB): domain Bacteria; phylum Acidobacteriota; class Terriglobia; order Bryobacterales; family Bryobacteraceae; genus Bog-105. Next base: position 77,625 of record PLRJ01000187.1, read on the forward strand.
CCTTGCGCGAATACCTGGAAAAATCAACGCTCGCTAATAACCAGTAACCACCCCTTGCCCGGCTCTACCGGAATCCCCTCGCCCACCTTAAAACTACGCCCCTCCTGAAACTTCTCAATAGCCGGCGCACTGATCGTCGCCCTCCCTGGATCAATGCCCAAAGCATGCCAATCGATTTGCAAGGTCGCGGCGGAAGCATCTTTGGCCCAACTGGCCAGCGCAACCAGCGTCTGCCCCTTCCCCCGATAACTAGTGGCAAGAATATCCTCTCGTCCCGTTTTAACCGGCGAATCGGGTACCCAGTAACCCAGCATCTCTTTGTGAGCGATATCGTACTCATCCCAAAAACGCCAGATGGGACGAGGATCGCCCGCCCACGGCAGCCGGTTCGTCATGCCATAAATCATTGCGCGCCAGGGATTCCCGCCATCTTGAAGCATTTCGCCCATCAACCCGAAAGGGATGCCGGACATCTCCACCAGCCATAAATCAGGCGGCGAATTGTAATCGAAGTACTCGCCAAACCAAAGCCGGTCGATGAATGGGAAATGCTCCAGATAAAGGTTCGCGCTGTTGGCAAAGCCATCGCGCGGATTGAATTGGTTCGCCGAGTGCACGTCGATTAGCGCACCCGGATTGCCGCGCACCAGCACCTTGCGTACGCGCTTCATAGTGGTGCGGTCAAACGCGATGTCATCCAGGTAAAGTCCGTCGATCCCAACATTTTCTACTAGCCACCGCAGCCCTTCCACATAAAAGTTGTGCCACCGCGAGGTGCCGGTGGTAACCAGTGCCGCATCGTGAAGCTCAGGCACATACCAGCCGGGAATGTAAGGAGTGTCGATGTGCTCCTGCAGCCAGGAAGGGCCGGCGCCGGGCCCGCGTGCAATAATCTCGTCACCCAGGCTTAGTAACGCAAATAGTTCGGGCGCGCGATTAGTCAGCTCGCGGACTGTGTCGTAGATCTTCACCTTCATACCACGCGCATGGGCGTCATCAATGTAAGCCTTCATCTCGTTCGGCCGCAGGAACGGATAGTTGATATAAGGGTTTATGGCCGTCGCATGGTGAATATTCACCGTGTTCGCGCCGGTTGCCGCGATTTCAGCCAGCGGCTTGTAAGCATGATAGAAGCGCGTGGTGAACTGGCTGCGCGTATCGATGGAGTGGAACGGAGTCAGCAGCAGGCGCAGATTATAGTGCTGCGTTTCGCCAGCCGCCAGCGTGCGCGCGCCGCTGTAGCAAGTAACCAGATACGTGCTCGCATCTTTGGTTCCCAACCGGCAGCCGCCTTTGCCGCCGTTGTCCCACGAGGCAGGCATAATCAATGGCTTTGAAAGATAAAAATTGGTATTCAACGGTCGCGAATACTTGTCGTCGCGCAGGCTGAACTGCAAACCGGCGTTAACGTCGCCGATCCAAGCCCCGTCCTGATTATGTTCTACTTTCCACTTCCATTCGTAGTGATCGGGCCGATTTCCGCCGCGCAAACCAAGCCCCATGGCATAACGTGCGACATCCGCAGCAATCGGAATTTCCAGCCGGATGTCAGCAACTTCGGTAGCTTCACGCGCGCTGATTTCAACCGTGTAGTCGAGGCTGCCATCGAATTCCATGCTGCCTTTCAGTCGAGAACTGAGCGGACCAGCCCGGCCCGCCACCTCCCACGCCACTACTCCCTCCGCCTTTTTCGTGAAGAGCAGCGGCTTCGGCGTCAATTTCAGAACGTTATGCCGCGCATCTTCAATCACCATTTCTATCGGGCCCGAAAGCACCGCGCGCGGCTGTCTGGAGTAACCGGTCATGTTGATGGAGAAGTGGCTGCTGATCGAACTCGGCAGCCCGCTAGGCGCCAGCAATACATCGCGGCCCAACACGCCGATCCTCTGTCCTTTGACTTCAACTGGCGTATAGGGCGCTACAACATCATCGTCTTCAGCTAAGGTGGAATCGAGCCAGCGGAGACGGGATAAATTTTGCGGATCGTCATCACCGGCATTTCGAATCAGCTTCGGTGTAACGGTGAGCCGCAACGCGACAGGCGTAGCCGGCTGGCCATCGGCCGACACCCTGATGGTCGCCGCATAATTTCCGGCAGCGGCACTCGTTGGAACCTGGACGCCGCACCAGACGGGTTGAATCTTTCCCTCATCAACGTTCAAAATACGGCTGAACGGGTGGCCCTCCCAATCGATGCCGCCCAGATTGAAGCAGCGAAACGCGAAGCCCGGAATCGAATCAAACCGGACGCGAACATTTTTTAGCGGAGTGCGCGCCGCCCACACGCCCAACTGAAAGGCATAGAACTCGCCTCTAGCGGCAACACCCTCTAGCGCTGCTCCAGGACCGCGCTGCGCCCATTCCGCCGGAATATCCCCCGTCATCCGAATAGAGTTGCGCCGGTCTTCCGGGAACACGAAGTAGCCGGAATCGGGATGCTTTTTAAGTAGGCCATTCACTTCCTCGCGCGTGGCAATAAGCTCCATGGACGTGAAGCGGTCGAAATCGTCCACTGACTGAAACGCGACCACTTCGGCTCGGGGCATACCAGGTTGGACCGCGTGATTTTGCAACAGCCAAGCAGCATCGGCATTATCGGACGGCGGCGGATACGTGACCTTCGGATAATTGGCGCGGCCACCATCCACGTAAGGCAGGAAATAGATCCAATATTCACCCGGACCGCTTACTGGCTGAAAAATCAGGTCTCCCGCATCCCTCGTGATCGCAACGCGCGCGACATTCGCAATTGTCTTTCCCGTGGCAGCGTCCACCACCAGAACTTCCTTCGCCGCAGGGTCAAGATCGCGCCGACGCCAATCCAGGTGAACCCACGCCGCGTCCGTTTTGCCATCCACTCGCACCACCGCGCGGTGATTGCCCAGTGTTTCTCGCGCCCACACACCGGTTCCATAAGAAATAGGCGCCTGTGCAAGCAAGGGCGCAAACAATGCAAGAAGTGGCAGCAAGTATGCCGCATGCCTCACCGAGTGGATCTGCAGGAGTCGAGCGCAAAGGGCGCGCTTTTCACCGCGCCCGTCTTGCGCGTTGTTCTCAATAGCGCGCTCGGTCATTAAAACATCATCCCCTACCGCTTAACCAGTGCTCCATCGCCGAAGTAATAAGATCGAATAGTGTTTATACGTGCCGCCCTGTTCTTAGCCTGCCTTGCGCCCTGCTGCGCCTCAGGCCAAACCTCCGCTGCGCAACTACCCGACGCTCCTAATCGGGAAACTGTTCAACGGATATGTTCGTCCTGTCATCCCGCCCAAATCATTTTGGGGCGCGGCATGACTCGCGAGCAGTGGGGCAGCATCGTCTCCAACATGATCAGCCGCGGCGCCAAAGGGTCGGACGAAGAGTTTGCCCAGGTTGTCGATTATCTTGCTAAGAACTTACCGCCCGGCAACAATACTGCGCCAGCGCCGCAGGCTGCCAAGACAAAAGCGCCCAAGCGACCGCCAAACCTGATTGATCAGGCCGGCGCCAATGACAAACAAGTGGTAGACGAAGAATCTGCCGCTAAGGGTAAGGCGCTTTACATAGCGCAATGCGTCACCTGCCACGGCACCCGAGCGCGCGGTAGCGAGCGCGGACCTGACCTGGTTCGGTCCCTGGTGGTTCTTCACGATCGTTACGGCAGCGAAATCGGTCCTTTTCTGGCCAAAGGACATCCCGCCGGCCAACCGGCACTTACGCAGGATCAGGTTTCAGACATATCGAACTTTCTTCATCAACAGGTGGGCGACACATTGCGCACCGGACCTTACAACAGCGTGCTGAACATCTTGGTTGGAGATCCAAGAGAAGGTAAAGCCTACTTCAATGGACCGGGAAAGTGCAGTCAGTGTCACTCCACTACCGGCGACTTGGCGCACATCGGCAGCAAATACGATCCCCCCGTGCTGCAACTCAAAGTAGTATTCCCGCAGACTGCCGCATTCGGCCGGCACGCGAGTTCGAACGCGCGCAAGCCTGTAACGGTGACTGTCACCACCGCCCGCGGCGAAAGCGTGACCGGCGTACTGGACGAGATCGACGATTTCAGCGTGTCCTTGCACGACGAATCCGGACATTATCTAAGCTTTCAGCGTGGGCCTGGAGTCAAAGTGGAAAAGCACGATCCTTATGCCGGTCACGTTGCGCTGCTCGATGAATACACCGACAAAGACATCCACGATGTTGTCGCCTATTTGGAGACGTTTAAATGAAGTTCCTTGCAAGCCTGCTGTTAGCTTTATCCGCATTGGCGCCAGCGCCGGGCGGCGGACTCGATCCTTCCATCCTGCTGCACCCGCCCGCAGATTCCTGGCCGACCTATAACGGCGACTACTCGGGCCGGCGCTTCAGCACGCTCACTAAGGTAAGCGACAAGAATGTCAAAGATCTGAGTCTGGCCTGGATGTATCAGCTTTCCGGCGCCTCGGACCGAATTTCCGCAACTCCGCTGGTATTCAACGGAGTCATGTACTTCACCGTGCCCGATAGAGCCTGGGCTATTGATGCGCGCACCGGCCGTGAACTTTGGACCTACACTTGGAGCTCAAAAGGAGGCATTCACCTCGGAAATCGAGGTGTGGGCATATCCGGCAACTCGCTCTATTTTGAAACGCCCGATTGCAACCTTGTCTCGCTAAATTTGAACGACGGCAAGAAGCAGTGGAACCAGGCGATCTGCGACCTCGATCAGTATTACTATGCGTCCGTTGCTCCCTTAGTGGTGAAGAATCACGTCATTACAGGTGTTAGCGGTGACGATCTGGACCGTCCCGGTTATCTCGAGGCGCACGATCCGGAAACCGGCAAATTGCAGTGGCACTGGTCAGCCGTCCCTAAACCCGGAGAACCAGGTTCAGAAACCTGGCCGAATGCAGATGCTATGGAACACGGCGGCGGCATGACGTGGATATCTCCTACTTATGATCCGGAACTCAACATGCTGTTTGTCGGCACCGGCAATCCGCAGCCGGTGATCGCATCACGCGGCCGCGCCGGCGCCAATCTCTTCACCGAGTCCATCGTGGCTCTAAATGCTGACACCGGCAAACTCGTTTGGTACTTCCAGCCATCGCCGCACGACACCCACGATTGGGACGCGATCCAGACGCCCGTTCTGTTCAACGGCGAAATTGACGGCAAGCAGCGAAAGCTAGTGGCGCAAGCCAGCCGCAATGGCTGGTTCTTCGTGCTCGATAGAGAGACCGGCAAGGATTATGTCACTTCTCAATTCGTCAAGACGAACTGGGCAAAGGGTGTTGATGCAAAGGGCCAGCCCATACCGAATCCTGCCAAGGAACCGCAGGTAGCGGGTGCGCTGGTTTCACCGAATCAGGGAGGTGCTGCCAATTGGCCTCCGCCAACCTTCAGTCCCGACACTGGCTTGTTCTATATCAATGCAACACGTGCTTTCAGCATCTACTATATTTTCGACGATAGCGCGAAGCCCGAAGGATGGGGTGGCAACGATCAGGGCGGCTGGTCGGAATCGATGCTGCAGGCTCTCGACTACAAGACGGGAAAAATCCGCTGGAGCCACAAGTGGGAGACGCCCGGCATTCGCGGCGGTTTATTAAGCACTGCCGGTAACCTGGTGTTTGCCGGTGATCCAAACAGCAATTTCATTGCTCTGAACGCTACCACCGGCGATCCGTTGTGGCACGCCAATCTAGGCAAACCAGTCACCAATGGCGCCATTACTTACGAACTGGACGGCCGCCAATATGTAACCGTAGGCGCGGGCGACAAGCTTTTCGCATTTGTGATGAACGAATAGTGTTGATCCAGTAACCTTTCGAGTACGGTTTCCGCCCCAACTAGAACCGTGCGCAAATCTCTGATCATCGCTCTTACCCTTCCGATCGCTTTCCTCTCAGTAATGATGGCTGTGCCTTCTGGCGCGGTCGGACCTGTTGATCCTTCCTACCTCGGCATGCTGCATTGGCGCATGGTGGGACCATCGCGCGGCGGCAGAGTCCTTGCTGTTGCCGGAGACCCAGCCAACAAGTTCGTCTTCTATTTTGGTTCCACCGGAGGCGGCATTTGGAAGACTGAGGACGGCGGCATCGGCTGGCATAACGTGTCCGACCCGTTTGTGCATACCGGATCAGTCGGTGCGCTTGCCGTTGCGGCTTCAAATCCGAACGTCGTTTATGCGGGAATGGGCGAGGCGTGCGTGCGCGGAGACGCTTCCTATGGAGATGGCGTTTATAAATCCACTGATGGAGCCAAGACCTGGACGCATGTCGGGTTAGAGGCCACACGGAGCATTGCGCGTGTGCGTATCAACCCAAAAGATCCCAACTTAGTCTACGTCGCCGCGTTAGGAGATCCGTGGGGACCGAGCGCAGAGCGCGGCGTCTTCCGCTCGAAAGATGGGGGCGTCACCTGGAAGAAAATCTTGTACCGCAACGAACAGGCAGGCGCAGCCGACTTACTGATGGATCCCACCAATCCAAATATTCTGTACGCCTCTTTACTCGAGCTTCAACGTTTTCCCTGGGGGCTGCGCAGCGCCGGTCCCGGCACCGGACTGTTTAAGACAACTGATGGCGGCGACACCTGGACCGAACTGACCAATCGTCCCGGAATGCCGTCGGGATTGAAGGGACGCATCGGTATCGCACTCGCACCCAGCCGCCCTGAGCGTGTGTGGGCCTTGGTGGACGCGGAGTTAGGCAAGAAGGGCCTCTACCGTTCGGAGGATGGCGGACAAACCTGGAAAAGGCTGACTGACAACGCAGAATTGACCATGCGCCCCTGGTACTACCATCACATCTTCGCCGATCCGAAGAACCCCGATCTGGTTTATGTGCTCAACGTCGGCGCTTGGAAATCGACCGATGGCGGAACGACATTCGCGGCCTTCCGGCCGCCCCATGGTGATAACCACGATCTCTGGATCGATCCCCAAGATCCGAATCGCATGATTGAAGGAAATGACGGTGGCGCAACCATCTCCTTTAACGCCGGCGCCTCTTGGTCAAGCGTTCTAAATCAGCCCACCGCCCAAATCTATCATGTAGTAGCTGACAAAAGGTTCCCCTATTCCATCTACGGCGCTCAACAGGACAACACCACCATCTCTCTGCCCAGCCGTTCGGACTTTGGGCGCGTAACCATAGAGGATTGGGAAACTGTCGGAGGTGGTGAAGCAGGTTACATTGCTGTTAATCCCACCGACTCGAACGTTATCTACGCGGCAGATCATCACTTCCTCACCCGCTACGAGCGCACAACCAAACAGGTTCGCGATATCTCACCAAATCCGGAAACTCATTACGGATGGGGCGCGGCGGACATCAACTATCGCTTCTGGTGGACCTATCCGGTGATGACCTCCCCCACCAATCCGAATTCTCTTTATGTCAGTTCTCAATATGTTCATCGCTCTACCGACCAGGGCCAGAGTTGGCAGCTTATCAGTCCGGACCTGACGCGCCACGACCCCAAAACCTTGGAACACACGCCTTCCTATGGTCACGAGGAGACGCAAGAATACTGGGGGCCGATTACCCGCGAGGCCTATGGACCTGAATGGTATGCCACTATATTCGCGCTAGCCGAGTCTCCGAGGGACTCGCAGGTGGTCTGGGCGGGCTCCGATGACGGCTACGTTCACGTTACTCGCGATGGCGGCAAGAACTGGGCAAAAGTGACACCTCCAGACTTGCCGGAGTTTGCGCTCATCAGTATTATTGAGCCGTCGCCGCATGATCCCGCCGAAGCCTACGTTGCTGCAACACGGTACAAGCTGCAGGACAATCATCCCTATCTCTACAAGACCTCCGATTACGGAAAGACCTGGACAAAGATCAATACCGGCATCCCGGATTATGACTTTACCCGAGTAATTCGCGAGGATCCGAAGCGGCCTGGGCTTCTGTATGCGGGTACGGAAACCGGCGCGTACGTTTCGTTCAACGACGGTGCTCAATGGCAGGCCTTAAAACTCGGATTACCAACGGTTCCAGTGCACGACCTTCTTATTAAGGATGACGATTTGGTAGCGGCAACGCATGGCCGCGGCTTCTGGATCTTGGATCACGCTGGGCTCCTGCGTCAGTTTGATGCCGCGGCGCTGAGCGATAAAGTGCACCTATTCGCGCCCGAGACGACGGTACGATTCCGCCAGAATGCGAGTGCGGCCGGTGGACTCGGCACCGATGTCACCGGCACCGGGGAAAATCCCCCGGTGGGAGTGAATATTCCTTTCTATCTCAAAGAGACTCCGGTCGGTCCGGTGACACTTAAAATCCTGCGAGAGCGCGACGGAGGCACTGAGCTGGTAAATACATACAAGATGGAAACCGGCGACGCTAAACCGAGTGGCGCCGCTGAACCGGTTAGCCGACGCCGTGTAAGAGCATCCAAGGCGACTGCGGTAAAAGGCCCTAACACCTTCGTATGGAACTTTCGCTACGCCGGAGCGAACGTAATCCCCGGTGCAGTTTTTCAGGGCGAGGCGGTAGGTCCGCTGGCCGCGCCCGGCAGCTATCGGGTTGAACTCGCGATCGATGGACAGACTTATAGCCAGAGTTTCAAGCTGGTGAAAGATCCGCGCCTCGCTTCAACCGATGCCGATCTGGAAGAGCAGTTCCAATTCATGAAGCGTGTCAGCGATCGCCTGGAGCAGACCATGGCCACGGTGCGAAAAATCCGCGACATGCGAAAACGAGCCGAAGATGCAGTGGCGGAGGCCAAGCAGAAAGGCCGTGACACAACGGAATTGGAAACGGCGCTGAAAGCCTTAAATGATAAGCTCTACACCATCGAAGAACGCTTGGTGCAATTCCGCGCCCGCGCCGGCGAAGATCTGATCAACTATCCAACCGGTATCGACAGCAAACTGGCGCGCTTGTTGGTCTTTACCTCGATGGCAGATGATGCCCCTACTGAGGGCGAGAAAGAACTCTATGGCCGTCTTTCCGAGGGCGTCAGTGATCGCGCTCAGTCCGTCGAAAAAGTCGAGAAGAACGAATACAAGTCGGTCCTGACGCTTGCGGGATCGTCGCAGTAGGGCGTCTTCAATACCTCACCGCTGTATGATTTGATCATATGGACGAAGTAAATCGACGATCGCTTCTAAAGTTAGCAGGCGCCTCCACCCTTATTCCCGGGCTTTCTGAAGCGGCCTTCGGCTTTGCAAATCCGTCCGCTTCCATCGTCCACGAAATTGCGGAGCCGGGCGGCCAAGTGGATGTCGTGCCCAAGCACTCCATCAAGTTCGCCGTTATCGGCCTCGATCATAACCATATCCTCGGCATTACCGCGGCGGTGCAGCGCGGCGGCGGCCAGCTTGTTTCCGTTTACTCGAATCTGCCGAAGGAACTGGCGGAATTCAAAAAACGGTTTGGCGACGTGAAGGTCGCTGCCAGTGAAGAAGAGATCCTGAACGATCCGTCCATCCAACTGGTCGCGGGGGCTGCCATCCCCTATCTTCGCGCGCCGCTGGGCATTCGGGTGATGCAGCACGGCAAAGACTACTTAAGCGACAAGCCGGGCGTCACTTCGCTGGAACAACTCGCTGAAGTGCGCAAAACAATCAAAGAGACGGGCCGCATTTACGGCATTTTATTTTCTGAGCGCCTGGAAGTAAAAGCCGCCGTGAAAGCAGGCGACTTGATTAAACAGGGTGCCATCGGGCGTGTCATTCAAACCGTAAACTTGGCGCCTCATCAGATTTTCCAGCCGAATGGCGGAGGCCGTCCCGATTGGTTCTGGGACCCGGCTCTCTACGGCGGCATCTTGTGCGACATTGGTTCCCATCAAGCCGATCAGTTTGTGTATTACACGGGAACGACCAGCGCAGAGGTGGCGGCTTCGCAGATCGCCAACGTGAATCATCCCGACAAGCCGAAATTTCAAGACTTCGGCGACATGATGCTGCATGGCAACGGCGG
>PLRJ01000006.1 GCA_003163855.1 Bryobacterales bacterium
TTCTTCGCCATGAGCTGCCCGATTTGAAGATACGCGTGGTGAACGTCGTCGATCTGATGAAGCTGGAGTCTGCCAGCGAACACCCGCATGGACTCAGCGAGGCGGATTACGATTCACTTTTCACTGGTTGACCGGCTGCCGCACCTGGGTTCAAAAGGCGCGTATTTGAAGCAAATCATGCGGGACAAGCTGATCGAGCATAAGCATTACATCGACAAACACGGCCAGGATTTGCCGGAGATTCGCAACTGGAAATGGGCGGAATCGGGAAGGTAGCAGGCAATCTCAGTGACAGTCTGACATCAGCAGCACTAAACACATTCACGGTGAGCACGGAGCGCCGGATACCGGTGCTCATCGCGACCACCGTCCATACTGGACGCGCGCGCACCATGACTGGCGTTTTTGGATCGCCTTGATTCTCATGCTGGCGGCAATGGGTATCTACATAATCAGCGACAACCTGGCGTTCCTCCCCAGGTGATCGAAGTAGTGCCTCGATGAAAGCGATATCAGCAACCAACCCCAAAAAGGAAGACCTCTTATGAAAGCCGCAATCGAAGAACTCAAGGCTGCCGATTCTAAATCCGCCACCAAAGCCAAGCCCGATCCGAATACCGATACAAAGAACGAGCTGAAATCTCTTCCCATGGCGGAAGTGCAGAAAAAGCTGGACTCAACACCGGATGGTCTCACCGAAGCCGAAGCGAAAAAACGGCTGGCAGCAGATGGCCCCAACGAGATTGCGGAAAAGAAAGACAATCCGTTCCTGAAATTCCTGACGTATTTCTGGGGGCCCATCCCCTGGATGATTGAAGCGGCAGTCATTTTGTCGGGCGTCGTCCGGCACTGGCCGGATTTCTTCATCATCCTTGTTCTGCTCCTGTCGAACGCGGTGGTCGGATTCTGGGAAGAACATCAAGCTGGCAATGCCATCGCCGCGCTCAAGAAGAAGCTGGCGAGCACGGCCAAAGTGAAACGTGATGGCAAGTGGATCGACCCGCCATCACGAGAAGTCGTTAAGGGCGATGTGATCCGCCTGCGTCTTGGTGACATTGTGCCGGCGGACGCGCGCTTACTGGATGGCGACTCCATTCAGGTTGATCAGTCCGCGCTCACCGGCGAATCGCTGCCTACCGAACGTAAACCGGGGGATGCGGTGTTCTCTGGCTCCATCATGAGGCAAGGCGAGATTGAAGCCATGGTCTATGCCACCGGGACGAATACCTACTTCGGTAAAACTGCGCAGCTTGTCGAACAGGCCGTCACCGTCAGTCATTTCCAGCGCGCCGTGATGAAGATTGGCGACTACCTGATCATCATGGCGGTGGCTTTGGTGCTGCTGATCGTCGCGGTGGCGCTCTTCCGTCACGATCCGATCCTGAACACGCTTGAATTCGCCTTGGTGCTGCTCGTGGCCTCGATCCCGGTGGCTATGCCTACGGTGCTCTCGGTGACAATGGCAGTCGGCGCTCGCCTGCTGGCCAAGAAAGAAGCAATCGTAACTCGGCTGTCGGCTATTGAGGAATTGGCCGGCGTAGACGTGCTCTGCTCCGATAAAACCGGCACGCTGACACAGAACAAGTTAACCCTGGGTGATCCCTTCAGTGTGCAGGGCGTCGCTGGAGATCAGGTCGTACTTTATGCCGCACTGGCTTCGCGCGCTGAAGATAAGGACACCATCGACTTAGCCGTTATTGGTGGCGTCAAGGATGAGAAAGCCCTGAAATCTTATCAGGTACTGCACTTTAAGCCTTTCGACCCAGTGCATAAGCGTACGGAAGCCACGGTGAAGGGTGCCGATGGAAAACAGTTCTTTGTGGCCAAGGGCGCACCGCAGATAATTCTGCAGATGTCCACAAACACCGGCGATGTAAAGCCCGCCGCCGAGAAGGCCGTTAACGAGTTTGCAGCTCGCGGCTTCCGTTCCTTAGGTGTCGCCCGTGCCGATCAAGAAGGCCAGTGGCAGTTTGTGGGTGTGTTGCCCCTGTTTGATCCGCCTCGCGAGCAGGCTAAAGCAACCATCGCCAAGGCAGGCCAGATGGGCGTGACCGTCAAAATGGTCACCGGTGACCAGACGGCAATCGCCAAGGAGACTGCCAAGCAATTGGGGATGGGCACGAACATCCTCGATGCCAGCGGCTTGGGCGACAGCAAGCGAAAGGAATCGGCCGAGTCCTCGGAAGCCATCGAAAAAGCAGATGGTTTTGCCGAGGTGTTTCCCGAACACAAATACCACATTGTGGATGTTCTGCAGCAGCGCGGCCACATTGTTGGTATGACCGGCGATGGGGTTAACGATGCGCCCGCCCTGAAAAAGGCCGACTGCGGCATTGCGGTTTCTGGCGCAACGGATACGGCGCGCGCCGCCGCATCCATTGTTCTGCTGGCGTCCGGGCTCTCCGTCATCATCGACGCTGTGAAAGAAAGCCGTCGTATCTTCCAGCGCATGAATAGCTATGCTATCTACCGCATAGCTGAAACGCTCCGCGTGCTCTTTTTCATGACGCTAGCCATCCTGGTGTTTAACTTCTATCCGGTAACCGCGGTGATGATCGTGATGATCGCACTGCTGAATGACGGAGCGATTCTCTCCATTGCTTATGACAATGTGCATTACAAAGACAAGCCCGAGGCCTGGAACATGCGCCTTGTTCTGGGAATCTCCACTGTCTTAGGCGTCATTGGAGTCGTGGCTGCGTTTGGATTGTTTTACCT
>PLRJ01000168.1 GCA_003163855.1 Bryobacterales bacterium
ATGATGCTGCATGGCAACGGCGGTATGGGATATGTTCGAGTAGATTGGTTCACGCCCAATGGGCTCGGCGTATGGGGCGATGGACGCTTGTTCGTACTTGGCACCGACGGCTACATCGAATTGAGAAAATACACCGATGTCGCCCGCAGCAAAACCGGCAACAACCTGTTCATAGTCGATGCAAAGCAAGCACGCTATATCGATTGCAACAACGTCGTTCTCCCGTTCGGTGCTCAATTTGTCGCTGACATCGTAAATAGAACACACATCGCGCAAAATCAGGAGCAGGCTCTTCTGGCGACAGAACTCGTCTTAAAAGCCCAGAAAAATGCAAAATGGTTGCAACTGTCGTCGCATACGGCAGATCTCACGGCGAACTCGTAGGCATCAGGAATTCACGCCAGAGGCCAGAAATCCGCCATCCACTGCGATGCACTGACCTGTGATAAACGAAGCGCTGTCGGAGGCAAGCAGAACAGCCGCGCCCACCACCTCGCTAGGTTCTCCGAATCGCTTCATAGGCGTCCGCATTAGAATTTCGCGGCCCCGTTCCGTCCCTAATAAAAGCTTGGAATTCAACTCCGTGGGAAAGACTCCGGGCGCTATCGCATTGACGCAAATGTTGTCGCGCGCCCACTCAACCGCCAGACTCCGCGTCAGCGATAGCACTGCCGCCTTAGACGCGCAGTAGGCAGCTACTTCCTGGAAAGCAAGATACGATCCAAGCGACGCGATATTAATAATTCGTCCCGCTCCACTGGCTTTCAAGGCGCCATGAAAGATCTGGCAGGCATGCAGAACGCCCTCCAGATTGATGTTGAAGAGTGAAGACCACTCCTGGTCCGAAACATCTGCCGTCGGCTTGCGAAAAGTGACACCAGCCGCGTTAACCAGAATGTCGATCTGCCCCCGCATCCCTAGCGCAGCATCCCGCAGGTGAGTAATGGATTGCCTGTCGGTCACATCCACCGTCATTTCCACTGTCCGCCGCCCTCGACCCCGGATCTCTTCACACGCTTCCGCCACTGCATCCACCCGGCGCGCGCTCGGGATGACATCCGCGCCATGTGCCGCCAGGCCGATGCTAATGGCGCGCCCCAACCCCGACGTACCGCCGACAACCACCGCCACGCGGCCGCTTAAGTCAAAACAGGCTTTACTCATTTGCGAACCAATGTTCCCATATCTCGCCGCGTAGTAGAATCGCGAACGACGATGCGCATCACTGACATTCGGCCCTACACTGTCACCGTTCCGCTCCATGCGGCTCTACGTCACGCGAACGGCTGCCATTGGGGCCGCTTCGTCCGAACCATTATCGAAGTAGAGACAGATACCGGACTCATTGGACTCGGCGAAATGGGCGGTGGAGGCGAATCGGCTGAAAAAGCGATCCTCGGCCTCAAGGCCTACTTGATTGGCCACGATCCGGCCCGCTTGGAAGAGATGCGCTTCCGCATCGCCAATCCGACGGCATCCCTCTATAACAACCGAACTCAGTTACTGGCCGCTTTGGAGTTTGCCTGTCTCGACATCCTGGGTCAAGCTTGGAACGTACCGGTTCACGCCATTCTTGGCGGCAAATTACGAGACCGTGTGCCGTTTGCCTCCTATCTGTTCTGGCGTTACGGAGATCCGAAAACCGGCAAAGAAGAGGTGCGTACCGCCGATCAACTGCTTGCCCTTGCCCGCGAGTTGAAGAACAAATACGGCTTTACGAGTCACAAATTAAAGGCCGGAGTTTTCCATCCAGATTACGAGGTGGAGGCGTTTCGCGCGCTGGGCAATGAGTTTCCCGCGGATGGTGTACGCATTGATCCGAACGGCGCCTGGTCTACTGAGCAGGCCATTCGCGTCGGTCAAGCCATCGAAGATCTTAGAAACGACTACCTGGAAGATCCGGTCTACGGCCTAAACGGATTGCGCCGCGTGCGTCAGATGGTTCGCATCCCGCTTGCCACCAACACCGTAGTCGTCAACTTCGAACAACTGGCGGCGAATGTCCTGGATGTCGGGTGCGACGTGATTCTGCTGGATACAACCTTCTGGGGCGGCATTCGGCCCTGCATCAAGGCCGCCGGAGTCTGTGAAACCTTTCAACTTGGAGTCGCTGTGCATTCTTCCGGCGAATTAGGCATCCAGCTTGCAACCATGCTTCATCTTGGCGCGGTTATTCCGAACCTGTCTTTTGCCGCAGACGCGCACTATCACCACTTGACTGACGACATAATTGAAGGTGGTTTAATGCCCTATGAGAACGGCTCCATTGCCGTTCCAGACGGGCCGGGCCTAGGCGTGAAACTCAACCGCGAAAAACTGCGCCAATATCAGGAACTCTATCGCGAACTCGGCGGCTATCCTTACGATCAGGATCCATTGCGCCCGGCTTGGGCTCCCATCATTCCGAACGATCGCTGGGCAGATCCCAAAGACGATCGCCGGCCGAATCTATGAGAACCAAGCTCGCTGTCGCAATTCTGCTCGCTTCTATTTGTTTGCGAGCTGAGAATGGTTCTTCTGCCTGGCTGCGTTACGCGCCCATTACCGATCCAAACAATCGCCTTCCTGCGACTGTGGTTTTGCTCGATTCATCCATAATCGGGCAAACGGCGCAGAAAGAATTGATCACCGGCATTCAAAGCATGCTCGACCGTACACTCCGCATCGCTTCTCAACTGCCTGACGAAGACTGCATTCTGATAGGAACACTTACCTCAGTCCGGAAAATCGCACCCGAGCTGAATCTGCCTGATCATCTTGCCGACGACGCCTACCTATTGAAAGCAGTCGCCGCGCACGCACACAACATCCTCTTAGTCACTGCGGCCAACGATCGTGGAGTTCTTTATGGCACCTTCGCCCTCCTTCGTAAGATAGCGCTTCAAGATCCGCTTGACTCACTCCAAGAGGAAAGCACCCCCTACGCGCCTATCCGCTGGACAAATGAATGGAACAATCTGGATGGCACTATCGAACGCGGCTACGCAGGCCGATCCATCTTTTTTAACAAAACCAAGGTAGTGGACGACCTCACACGCGCCGCCGAATACGCCAGGTTACTCGCGTCCATTGGCATCAACGGCTGCACCGTCAATAATGTGAACGCAAACCCGCTCGTCCTATCTCCTGAGTTTCTTCCACAGATTGCCCGCATTGCGGATGTTTTCCGTCCCTGGGGCGTGCGCCTCTCCATCTCAGTCGATTTCAGCAGTCCAAAAACCGTCGGTCACCTGGACACGTTCGACCCGCTCGACCCCAAAGTTGCAGCTTGGTGGAAAGATAAGACTGACGAGATCTACAGGCTCATTCCCGATCTTGGCGGTATCCTTCTCAAGGCCGATTCGGAAGGCCGCGTAGGCCCCTCCACCTATGGACGCTCGCACGCCGACGCTGCCAATGTTATTGCCCGCGCCTTGAAACCACACGGCGGCGTCCTGATTTATCGCGGCTTTGTTTATAACCACAAAATGGATTGGCGTGATCTCAAGAACGACCGCGCCCGTGCCGCCTACGACAATTTTGCCAAGCTTGATGGCCAGTTCGACGACAACGTTCTCGTCCAAATCAAACTCGGCCCCATCGACTTTCAAGTCCGTGAACCCGTTTCACCCTTATTCGCCGCCCTGAGGCATACCAACCAGGCCATCGAATTCCAAGTTACGCAGGAATATACAGGACAACAGAGGCACCTCTGCTTTCTATTGCCGATGTGGGAACAAGTTCTCAACTTTGACATGCGCGCCGACAACCGCCAGACGCTGCTTAAAGACATCGTCTCTGGTAAAACTTTCCATCGTCCTTTTGGAGGATTTGTAGCCGTCACAAACGTAGGACTCGATCCAAACTGGCTCGGCTTCGATCTCGCCATGGCTAATCTCTACGCATTTGGCCGAATGTCCTGGAACACAAACTTATCCGCTCCGGAAATCATCAACGAATGGACGCGGCTCACTTTCGGCTCTAACGATCGTGTGGACCAGACCATCAACGATCTGCAATTAGAATCGTGGCGGGTTTATGAGAACTATACCGGTTCGCTCGGCGTTGGAGGCTTGACTGATATTGCCGGAGACGCCCAGCACATCTATATTGGAAGTCACTACGGCCCTGGCATCGAGTCGTCCGAGCGAAACGGTTGGGGTCAGTGGCACCGAGCCGATAAACAAGGCATCGGTATGGATCGCACCGCCGCCACTGGAACCGGTTACATCGCGCAGTATCCGCCCGAAGTCGCCGCCATGTACGAGTCGCTAAAAGATTGCCCGGATAATTTGCTGCTCTTCTTTCATCACGTTCCCTACACGCACGTTTTGCATTCGGGCAAGACTGTCATTCAACATATCTATGACTCGCACTATGAAGGCGCGGCGGAGGCGCAGACCTACCCTCAACGCTGGAAATTATTGCGCGGCCTAGTTGATGACGACCGCTACCAGGCTGTCTTAAAGAAGCTCGAGTACCAGGCCGGCCATGCCATCGTATGGCGTGACACAGTCTGCACCTGGTTCTTGCATGAATCGGGGATTCCGGATGCCCAAGGGCGTGTCGGTCATCACCCTGACCGAGTAGAAGCCGAAGCCATGTCTCTAGACGGCTACGTCGTCACAGACGTCTCGCCCTGGGAAGATGCGTCTAACTCCCAAGCGATCACCTGTCCGACGTCAAAGTGCACCGCGTCCGAAAAGTTCAACGGCAAGCCTGGCTGGTACAAACTGACGGTTCAATACTTCGATCAGAATAACGGCAGCTCGCATTTTGAAGCGTTTGTAAATCAGCAAAGTGTTGGCACCTGGACTGCCGATCAGTGGCTGCCCACCACCAAACCCGATTCGAACTCCAGCACCCGCCGAATATTCCCCATGCTGGCGCTGCGTCCCGGCGATGAGATCAGGATTGTAGGCTTGCCCGACGGCCCGGAGCGAGCCGCCATCGACTACATTGAAATCACACCTAACTAAGTAGTATCTATGTCAACTTCATTCTTTTACCGAGCCTCCCTTTTGCTGGCCACCGCCACCTTATCGGCATCGGCCCAGACCTACACCGCCGACCAGGATCATCAAAGCATGATGAACCAGCTCGGCATCAAGACGCTGCGGCCAGGTCCAAGCGGCGACGAGAAAGCGCCCAATCACGCCAACTACGACGAACAACTCGCCAACCCCTACCCGAACCTGCCGGACATCCTCACCTTGAAGAACGGGCAGAAGGTGACCACCGCCGACGCCTGGTGGAAACAACGGCGTCCGGAGATTGTGGAGGATATGGAACGCGAAGTGTATGGCCGATTACCAGCCAACATTCCGAACGTCAACTGGATTGTCTCGGTGTCCGAGCGCGAGTTCGTAGGCTTCACGCCCGTCATCGCCAAAAAACTCATCGGCCACGTGGACAACTCGTCTTATCCATCCATTGAAGTAAACATCTCGATGGTCGTCGTCACGCCAGCCAACGCAAAGAAGCCAGTGCCTCTGTTGATGATGTTTGGCCACGCAGCACTCCCGGCACCCGCCCAGCCGCCGCAGGAAGATCTCGACAGGCTGAACGCGGCCATCAAGGCTCTCCTCCTGAAAGAGGATCCTTCCCTCAAAGCAATTTTTGACCGCTACCCCGCATACAGCTTGAATGCATCCGAACCCCCACCCCCTTTCGGCGCGCGTCCTCCCGGCAGCGATCCTCCTACCACCCAACAGTTGATTGCGGACGGCTGGGGTTACGCACTTATCGATCCAGCCAGCATCCAGGCTGATAACGGCGCCGGTCTCGTAAAGGGAATCATCGGCCTGGTCAACAAAGGCGAGCCGCGCAAACCCGATCAATGGGGAGCCCTGCGCGCCTGGTCCTGGGGCGCCGCACGCGCCCTCGACTATCTGGAAACAGATGCCGCCGTCGATGCGAAACACGTGGGCATCGAAGGCGTGTCGCGCTACGGCAAGGCTGCCCTTGTCACGCTTGCCTTCGAGCCACGTTTTGCCATGGGACTGATTGGATCGTCCGGCGAAGGCGGGGCCAAGCTGCATCGCCGCAACTTTGGTGAAGCCGTTGAGAGCCTCACCGGAGGCGAGTATTACTGGATGGCCGGTAACTTTCTAAAATACGGCGCATCCGATGCGGTGTTCGGAAGAAAGAACGCCAACGATCTGCCAGTCGACTCGCATGAGCTGATTGCCCTGTGCGCGCCTCGCCTAACCTTCATCAGTTACGGAATACCCGAAAAGGGGGACGCGAAATGGCTCGATCAAAAAGGCAGCTATATGGCGACGGTCGCAGCCGGATCGGTGTTCAAGCTTCTAGGCGCAAAGGATCTCGGAGTCTCCAATGATTATCAGACCGAAGAAATGCCGCCAGTGAATTCAGGTCTGCTCAACGGCGAGTTAGCCTGGCGTCAGCACGACGGCGGCCACACCGATGCGCCGAACGTGAAGTATTTCATCGCATGGGCGGACAAGTTCATCGGCCACTCGAAGACAGATTAATGCCACCGCTTGCAATGATGCTCCACTTCGACGAAGGCGTCGTTGGTCCATTTACCGCTTCGAAATCTTCTGTGTTCCAACTCTTGAACGCACTCATTGTAAAATCCTCCAAGGGCGGAGCCTGGATTGTGAAAGATATCGATGCGGAGCACGGACCGCCGCCGTCCGGCAGTCCATTTTGGAAGGTCGTTTCGTATGATCGTTAACGGCCAGATCATCGGTCCGGAAAGTATTGATGCCGAAATCGCCCTGCTCACGCATCAATTATCCGCAGTCGATGGCCAGACCCCCGAGTCAATCGCAAAACTAGCGCAGGAATGGGCCGTCGACAATGTCATTGAACGAACTCTCTTAGCGCAAGCTTCCCAGTCACTCGAAACCATTACTGCGCAAGTGCCGTCGCCCAGCCGCGCCGAAGTGGTGGAGTTCTACAACGCGAATCGCAGACGCTTCCAGTCGCCGAAAAGCTTTCACGCGTCCCACATCGTCAAGAACGTGGACGAACAACACTCCGTCGCGGAGGCCTTATCCTCCATCGAAGCGGCGGCAGCCGAGCTTTCAAGCGGCGCCGCGTTTGAAGATGTAGCCGATCGCTTCTCCGATTGTCCCGGCAACGGCGGTGACCTTGGATGGTTCCCTAGCGGCGAAATGGTGGAAGAGTTCGAGTCAGTCGCTTCAACGCTCCAACCCGGGCAAGTCAGCCCCATCTTCCGCTCAACCTTCGGATTCCACATCGCCAAATTACACGCTCACCGTCCCGAGGGCACCCTCCCGCTCGCCCAAGTCTACAATCAAATCGAAAGCGAACTGCTCGACGAAAAGCGCCAGGCCGCTATCAACCAGTTATTGGATCGTCTTCGGGCCGTTGCCACCATCGAACTATGAACCCTGGGCCAAACCCATGCTGCGTTCCCAGCCGTGCGCGGGCCAAACTGCTGAATCAGTCCAAGATTGATTCTGCCAGTCGCAGGCGCGCGACCCTCGGCTCCGTCAATAACATGGTGAAGCTCGACGGCGGGAACTTCCTGATGGGCAGCGGAGACACCCGCTTCCCGGCTGATGGCGAAGGGCCCGTGCGCCTCGTTAGTCTCGATCCGTTTTACATCGACGCGCATGCGGTCACTGTCGAACAATTTGCCGAGTTCGTACGTGCCACCAATTACCGCACAGAGGCCGAACACATCGGCTGGTCGTTCGTATTCGCCGGCAACATCCCTCCGGATCAATTTGCCACCAGCGTCTCCGACACAGTCGCGGCCGCCCCCTGGTGGTGCCAGGTCCACAACGCCGATTGGGCTCATCCGGAAGGTCCCGACTCATCCATAGTTACTCGTGGCAATCATCCGGTGGTTCACGTCTCCTGGAATGATGCCGAAGCCTACTGCCGCTGGGCCGGCAAACGGCTGCCGACGGAAGCCGAGTGGGAGTACGCGGCCAGGGGAGGTCTGGAACAAACCACCTACGCGTGGGGTGACGAGTTGACGCCGGGCGGCAATCACCGGTGCAATATCTGGCAGGGCAAATTCCCAACGCAAGACCTGGCGGAGGACGGCTTTGCCGGAACCTCGCCCGCCGCCTCCTTTGCTCCCAACGGATTCGGACTTTTCGACGTCGCTGGCAACACCTGGGACTGGTGCGCCGACTGGTTTCATCCCGACTACCATGTCACCGCAACGCGCACAAACCCGGTTGGTCCAGCTTCGGGCAACGCCCGAGTCATCCGCGGCGGTTCCTTCCTTTGCCACGAATCCTACTGCACCCGCTACCGCGTGGCCGCTCGCACGTCAAATACCCCGGATAGTTCCACGTCCCACATGGGCTTTCGCTGTGTTCGTGACGCGTAGGATAGATTCTAAGTAATGGAAGTCAAGTTAACCCGTCGAAGTATTCTGGTGGGCTCTCTGGCCGCTGCCGCGGCTGCATCCGCGCCCCAATCTCAATCGACCGCAAGCGGCAAAGGCCGAAACATTATTTTCGTTCTAACCGACGACCAGCGCTATGACGCACTGGGTTTTTTGAAGCCGCAGACCTTTCTGCAAACTCCTAACATGGATCGCCTCGCCCAGGAAGGCGCCTATTGCAAGAACGCTTTTGTCACAACATCCTTGTGCTCGCCAAGTCGCGCCTCCATCCTCACTGGCAAGTACGCCTTTCAACATCGCGTGGTGGACAACAACACTCCCATGCCCCCGGGCATGGTCTTCTTCCCGCACTACCTCCAGCAGGCTGGCTATAAAACCGCCTTCATCGGCAAATGGCACATGGGCAACGCAGGCGACCAGCCTCAACCCGGGTTCGATCACTGGGTCAGTTTTAAAGGGCAGGGAACTTATCTGCCCAGTCCAAACGGGCTTAATGTAGACGGCCAGCATGTACCACAAAAAGGCTACATCACTGATGAATTGACGGATTATGCACTGAACTGGCTCGACCAGCAGCCTAAAGATCAGCCCTACTTCCTCTATCTGTCGCATAAGGCGGTGCATTCGGATTTCATCCCGCCGGAACGCTACAAAGGCAAGTACGACAAAGAAACTTTCGTCATGCCCGAAAGTGCCGCCATGCCGAAGAACCCTGACGAACCCCGGCCCATGTGGGTCCAAAACCAGCGCAACAGTTGGCATGGCATCGGCTATCCCTATCACGATGCGAACATGTCCATCGGCGATTACTATAAGCGCTACGCGGAGACGCTTCTGGCCGTCGATGACTCGCTCGGGCGCATCTTCCAGACGCTGGAAAAGCGCGGCGAGATGAATTCTACGATGGTGGCATTGTCCGGTGACAACGGCTTCTGCTTTGGTGAGCACGGCCTTATCGACAAGCGGCAGGCGTATGAGGAATCCATAAGAGTGCCGCTGCTTATCCGCTGCCCGGAATTAATCAAGCCTAAGACTGTGGTCACTGAAGACGTGGCCAACATCGACTTCATGCCAACCTTCCTGGAAGTGGCCGGCGTCGAATCTCCGAAAGACATCGCCGGCGCCAGCTTTCTTCCCATGCTGCAAGGGAAAAAGATACCGTGGCGCGACAATCTTCTTTATTCCTACTATTGGGAACGCAATTTCCCACAGACCCCCACTATCCACGCCATTCGCACCGACCGCTTTAAGTATGTCCACTATTACGGCATTTGGGATTGCGACGAATTGTACGACTTACAGGAAGACCCGCACGAGTTGCGCAACCTGATCTACAGCCAGGATCACCAGAAGATCATTGCCGACTTGAAAAAGCGCCTGTTCACGGAACTGGAAGCGAAAGGCGGCATGTACATACCGCTGTTCCCTGATAGCGGTGCGCAAATGAATCATAGAAATCCGGACGGCAGCCACGCTGCGGATTTTCCTGCCGAGATGTACAAGAAACCCCAAACCGCAGCCCCTCACTGATGGCTGCTCTACTTGCTCCCCCTGACAAACTTGTGAGCCATGCCGAGCAAATCTCGCAGCGTGTCGGGAGTTACTAGAGACAGGCGAACAAGCACCGCGCTAAAGCCGGCATAGTGGTCTGGCAAGTAGTAGACATCCGGGGCCGCCGCCAGCAGTTCGGCACGATCCTCGAAATCCACCCGAACGACAAGCGACTCCGGTTCCGCTGAACGATGCGACGGAACACAGGCCAACAGCTTGCCTCGAACTTTTAATGCCGGTGCGCCATACGCGGTACTCTCTTCCACTCCAGGCAATTTAAGACCGATGTCACGAACAAGATCAAAGTTCACTGTCTTTTTGGACACCTTCAGAGGCGTTCGCCGGCCCATCGCCCCAATTATAGTTCCTGTCAGCCTACTCCTCCGCCAGCCCAGAGGCCCCTCGGGCACACTCCGGGCTGGTTTCTCTGGCCCCTACCGCACAGCCTCTCGGGCGACGCCGCGTGCTGGCGGCGCT
>PLRJ01000205.1 GCA_003163855.1 Bryobacterales bacterium
GAACGGTGTCGTATTCATGCACCCTGAAACCTCAGTATGGCAGGGTGTTCGAGCGACTCTTAACTATAAGTTAGCCAAGTCGCGAAGCAAGGAGTCAGCGAATACCTTGTCGGATGAGGCTCTACGCGTCGGGTCTAACTCCAAGGCCGTATCATTTTCACGGAGTCTTCCCGGATTCTATCTTTCATGGAACCATTTCAAAAGTTCACCGGCGATCTCTTGGTTTAGCTCCAACACTGCTTCAGCGACGATCGGTTGACCCTTTACCGCAGCGACAGCCGACAGCACGCTTGAAAGGAACAAAGGAACTTAGCATCCCAATCACGAGAAGCGGCTGCCGCAGCCAGCGCGGGCAACTGCTTCAGCGCTGCGGAATAAGCCGCCGCCAAATCATCCGGCACTGCGAGCGCCTTTCTTCGTCGGCAAATCTCGACCCATGCGGGAAACTGAAACTACGAGTGGTCCGCTTTAAGCGGGTTTGTTGCAAGCGCTCGTACCACATGCGGAACGGCGGCGAACGAGGCGGAGTACACGTCGCCCTGATGAGCTAGCGAACTCCACAGAGTGAACCAAAGTTCGTTATTGCCATTTCGGGAAGGAAGACCTCGAGTTGCACCAACAATTGGGGCGTGTTGGTCGCACTACCGTATGCGTTGTTGAGTTCGCGCCATCGTGGGTCATTGAGTTTAAGCATTTTCACTTTTATCATGCCTGGGATTAGCGAACGGCCGAAGCCGTGCGTGATGACACTGGGCTCCATTTCCCGCTAATGTATGCTCGTTTGCAAAACACATGAACGTAAAGGCCGCCTTCCTAATCCTGTTCGTTTCTGCCTTGGGCGCTGCTGGACTTGCCATGAGGGGGGAACCAAGCGCCACTGTTATCTCCGTCGATGCCGGTCACCCGGGGGCGGCCATTTCTACCTCTATGTTCGGGATTTTTTTCGAGGACATTAACTTCGGTGCGGACGGAGGTCTCTACCCTGAGCGCATCAAGAACCGTTCGTTCGAGTTCGATGAGCCTCTGGCGGGCTGGCATCAGATCCTTGCGATTAACGCCGGGGGCATCGATTCGCCTAAAGGCTCGATGCAGATTAGGACCGATAGTCCGCTGAACCGGATGAATCCGCACTACCTTCGACTGACTGCCGAGAATGCCGGCTTCGGTATCTCCAACACAGGCTTTCGCGGGATCGGTGTTGAGACGGGAGCGGAGTACCGCTTCTCGGCCTACGTGCGTGCCGGCGTAGCTAATAAATTGCGGGCGACGTTAACCGACGAGGCAGGCAAGGAAATCGGGTCGGCAATACTCACGGGCTTCGGAAGGGATTGGAAACGTATAGAGAGCGTGGTGCGCGCTAGTGGGACGTCGGAACATGCCCAATTTAATTTGTTTGTGGAACAGAAGGGCTCGGTCGATCTTGACATGGTTTCTCTGTTCCCGGTCGATACTTGGAATCGCCGTCCGAATGGACTGCGCAAGGACTTGGTGCAGCTTTTGCATGACATGCATCCCGGATTTATTCGCTTTCCCGGCGGCTGCATTGTGGAGGGCCGGGTCCTGGCAACGCGTTATCGGTGGAAGAATACTATCGGCGACATTGCCGAGCGCAAGACCATTGTCAACCGCTGGAACGATGAATTCGATGCTCGTCCCGCGCCTGATTATTTTCAATCGTTCGGGCTCGGGTTTTATGAATATTTTCAGCTCGCCGAAGA
Source organism: Bryobacterales bacterium (assembly GCA_003163855.1). Classification (GTDB taxonomy): domain Bacteria; phylum Acidobacteriota; class Terriglobia; order Bryobacterales; family Bryobacteraceae; genus Bog-105. The sequence continues at coordinate 1,719 of PLRJ01000205.1, forward strand.
TGTCGGCGCTAAGCCTCTACCGATTCTAAATTGCGGCATGGCGTGCGAGTTTAATTCGAGCGAGACCGCTCCGTTGGACCAGATTCACGAATACATCCAGGACGCGCTCGATCTGATTGAGTTCGCCAACGGCCCGGCGACATCGCCGTGGGGGAAACTGCGCGCGCAGATGGGTCATCCGGCGTCGTTCCACTTAAACATGATCGGTGTAGGGAACGAGCAGTGGGGACCGCACTATCTGGAACGTTACAAAGTATTCGCGGCGGCCTTGAAGGCAAAGCACCCGGAAGTTGAATTAGTCGTGAGCGCGGGGCCGTCGCCTGCGGGCGAACAGTTCGATTATCTGTGGTCGAACTGGCGCAAGCTCAAGGCGGATATTGTTGATGAGCATTACTACATGAGTCCGGAATGGTTCCGAAGCAATGCCGGCAGGTATGACCATTACGACCGCTCGGGACCAAAGGTATTTGCCGGCGAGTATGCTGCGCAAACCTCAGGAGTGGCTAAGAGTGATAACCGGAACAACTGGCTGGGGGCCATTTCGGAGGCGGCTTTCATGACGGGGCTGGAACGGAACGGCGATGTGGTGAGAATGGCCTCTTACGCGCCGCTGCTGGCCAACGTGGACGCTTGGCAATGGACGCCGGACGCCATCTGGTTTGACAATCTGCGGTCATACGGTACGCCCAACTACTATGTGCAGTCGGTTTTTGCGAACAACACAGGAACGCGGGTTGTTCCGGTGAGTGGAGCGGCGCGAGATGGGCTCTACACGTCGGCTGTGCTGAATGACGGAACGCACGAAGTGATCGTGAAGGCTGTGAATTTCGGGTCGGCGGCCGCGCCTGTTGAAATTGTTGTTAAGGGGATGAAGACACAGGGTCCGGCGAAGGGTACGACGCTGGCTGTTTCGAGTCTGGCGGCGGAAAATAGCTTGGAGCATCCGAAGAGTGTTGCGCCTGAGTATGGGAGCGTTAGGTTCGAATCGGGCACTCTGGCGGTTACGTTGCGGCCGAATTCCTTGAATGTGTTTCGGGTAGCGGTTCGCTAGCGGGCGTCTGTATGTGGCCTGCCCCACTAAGCACCGCGATTTACGAATTCAAGGACTACTCGGCGTCGAACTCGTCTACGAACCAGGCTTCCCGAAGCCATATTTAGCGAAGACGGATTGACCAGCGGGGCTGACGAGCCAGTCTAAGAAAGTTTTAGCGGCAGATTGTTGGGTGCTGGCGGCGACAATTCCACCTTTTTGAATGATGGGCGCATGCCAGGAGGCAGGGAGAAGTTGGGGATTTCGGCCTTGCAGCAGGGAGTCGGCTGTAATGACAACGTCGGCGTTGCCGCTATCGAAAAGCTGCAGAGCCTGACGCACGTTTTCGCCGTAGACAACCTTCGGTTTGGCAGTTGACCAGACGTTTTCGTGCTTCAGCGCCTCTTCCGCCGCCACTCCATAGGGGGCCAGTTTCGGATTTGGCAGCGCCAGGAAACGGAACTGATCCAGCGCCAAATCGTTGAGCGCATGAGCCTTTCTATCCTTCCACAAGATCGCCAGTTGGCCGGTGGCGTAGCTGCGGACAGAATTGGGCACCAATTTACGATTCAAAGCCAATTGGTCCACGAATTGGGCGTTGGCCGAGAGGAAGACGTCAAACGGGGCACCGTTTTCTATCTGCTGGGCCAGCATGGCGCTAGCTCCGTTTACGAAACGAATGTGGATGGTTGGGTTCGTTTTCTCGAATTGGGACGCCAGACTGGGGCCGATAGCCGAGAGATCGGACGCAGCAGCGACGTTGAGTGTAGTCTGGGCGACACAACTATGGGCTAATACGATAAAAAGTAAAAAGCTGAAGGAACTTGACAATCGGATACTCATATTCGATACTGACAATGTGCTTAAGGACGGTCAATCGCTTCCAGCGCGGTTGGCGGAGGAAAACTACACATGAGTAAGATTATCGGAATTGATCTAGGCACCACAAACTCCGTGGTAGCCGTGATGGAAGGCGGACAGCCGGCCGTAATCCCGAACCAGGAAGGCGGACGCACGACGCCATCGGTGGTGGGATTCACGAAGAACGGCGAACGCCTTGTAGGTCAGGTAGCGAAGCGGCAAGCCGTCACGAACCCGGAAAACACGATTTATTCGATCAAGCGGTTCATGGGACGCCGGCATAACGAAGTCAGCGAAGAGATGAAGCTGGTTCCTTATAAAACAGTAGCCGGTGAGAATGGCGATGCGCGCGTAGAAATACAGGGTAAGAAGTATTCGCCACCCGAGATTTCGGCGATGATTTTGACCAAGCTGAAAGAGGCGGCGGAAGCTTATCTCGGAGAGAAGGTAACCAAGGCCGTTATCACGGTGCCAGCTTACTTCAACGACGGGCAGCGCCAGGCGACTAAGGACGCCGGGCAGATCGCCGGCCTTGAAGTGATGCGCATCATCAACGAGCCGACGGCGGCGGCGCTGGCCTACGGTTTGGACAAGAAGGCGGATGAGACCATCGCCGTCTATGACTTCGGCGGCGGTACGTTCGACATTTCCATTCTGGAAGTGGGTGACGGCGTGGTGGAAGTGAAGTCGACGAACGGCGACACGCACCTGGGCGGCGACAACATCGACCAGCGCATTATTGAATGGCTGGTGCAGGAGTTCAAAAAAGACCAGGGTGTGGATGTGTCGAAAGACCAGATGGCCCTGCAGCGTTTGAAGGAAGCGGCGGAGAAGGCAAAGATCGAACTTTCGACCTTGCTCGAGACCGAAATCAACCTGCCGTTCCTGACAGCCGACGCCAGCGGCCCGAAGCACTTGAATATCAAGCTTACGCGGGCGCGTTTTGAGCAGATGGTGGACGATATTCTGCAGCGTGCGGTGGGGCCGTGCAAGCAGGCGCTGGCGGACGCGGGTGTGACGCCGAAGGACATCGACGAAGTCGTGCTGGTGGGCGGATCGACGCGCATTCCGAAGGTGCAGCAGATGGTGCGCGAGTTGTTCGGCAAAGAACCGAACCGCAGCGTGAATCCGGACGAAGTAGTCGCCATCGGCGCGGCTGTTCAGGGCGGCGTGCTGGGCGGCGAAGTGAAGGATGTGCTGCTGCTTGACGTAACTCCGCTGTCCCTCGGTATTGAAACCCTGGGCGGCGTGTTTACCAAGCTGATTGAACGCAACACCACCATTCCGACGCGCAAGAGCGAGACGTTCTCGACGGCGGCGGATAGCCAGACCTCGGTGGAAATCAAGGTCTACCAGGGTGAACGTGCGATGGCGCGCGATAACCGCATGCTGGGCGTGTTCCAACTGGTGGGTATTCCGCCGGCTCCGCGCGGTGTGCCGCAGGTTGAAGTGACGTTCGACATTGATGCGAACGGCATTTTGAACGTGTCGGCGAAGGACCGGGCGACCAACAACGAGCAGAAAATCACCATCTCGTCTTCCTCAGGCCTCAGTAAAGAGGAAGTGGAGAAGATGGCGCGTGATGCCGAATCGCACGGCGCGGACGACCGTAAGAAGCGCGACGAAATTGAGGCGCGTAACCGGGCAGATGCCATGGTCTATAACGTCGAGAAGATGCTGAAGGAGCATCGCGAAAAAATTTCCGAAACGGACGCCAAGCAGGTTGAGGCGGCGGTTGAGGATGTCAAGAAGGCGATGGCTGAAGGCGGTCTGGACAAGATCAACTCGGCGACGGATAAGCTGACAACCGCGAGCCACAAACTGGCGGAAGCGATGTACAAGGCGCAGAGCACGGCCACTCCGAACGGAACGGCGGCGGGTGCCTCAGCCAATGGCACCGAAGCGGGCGGAGCACCACCGAAAGACAACGTGGTGGACGCCGAGTTCGTGGACGTGGAAGACAAGAAGTAAGCAGGTTGGTGAGTCGGTGAGAGCGGCGGTTCCCTTAATTTGACAAGGGGCCGCCGCTTTGCCAGTTGAAGTTTGGGTTAGTGGATCAAGGCGATGCCTTCTGCAACAAATAAAGACTATTACGAAGCTCTGGGTGTAGAGCGAAGTGCCGATGCGGATGAGATACGCAAGGCTTACCGTAAGCTTGCGCGCAAGTATCATCCGGATCTGAATCCCGGCGATAAAGCGGCAGAAGAGCGTTTCAAGAAGGTTCAGGAAGCGTACGACATTCTTAGCGACGAGAGCAAGAAGAAGGTCTACGATCAATACGGATTTTACTCGGATCACATACCGCCCAACGCGGGCGCAACCAATGGCGGGGGCACCAGCAGCGGCCCCAATTTTGAGGGTTTCGACTTTCCGGAGTACATGCGCCAGCAGCGCGCCAGCGGAAATGCGGGCGGCTATCCCGGCACTCCGCCGGATGACGGCAGCGGATTTTCGGGTTCGTTCCGGGACATTTTCAGCGAGATCTTCAGCAGCGGGAAACCCCGCAAAACACCGCAGGCGGAACGTGGCGCCGATCTGGAGTATGGGCTGAACATTCCGTTCTGGCAGTCCATTAAAGGAACGCAGGTAAAGCTGAATATTTCGCGCCAGGAGACATGCGAGATCTGTCACGGAAGCGGAGCGGCAGGAAATTCGGTGGCGGTTTGTCCCGAATGTGACGGCACCGGCACGGTTACACAGATGGCGGGCGCGATGAAGTTCAACCTGACCTGCAACCGTTGCGGCGGCAGCGGGCGCCTGAAGAATGCGTGTCCGAATTGCCGGGGCGAAGGCCGCTTGAGCCATCCGGATGTGGTGGAAGTTCGGATTCCCCAAGGCGTCCCTTCAGGGTCGAGGCTGCGTGTCCCCAACAAGGGCAACGCGGGTATCGCGGGCGGACCGGCGGGCGACCTCTATATAACCATTCGCGTGGAAGAACATGCGTTCTTTAAACGTGATGGCGATAATGTGAACATTCTGATTCCGCTGACAGTAAGCGAGGCGGGGTTGGGCGCAAAAATTGAAGTGCCGACGATTGACGGGCGGGCGTTGTTGAAAATTCCTCAGGGAACACAGAACGGGCAGAAATTCCGACTGCGGGAAAAAGGTATTTTTAACTCGCGCAAGAATACGCGCGGCGATGAAATTGTCGAGGTTTTCCTGCAAGCTCCCGATATACACGATGAGCGGACGCGCGATTTGTTGCGGCAGTTGGCGCAGGTACAGACGGAAGATGTACGCGCCGAGATTTGGAACAAAGTTCAACCGGCTGCGTAATTCAGGTGAAGCAGAATGGCGAAAACAAAGAGCAAAGCTGCTTATATGATTTCAGCGGTGGCGGAACAGTACGCAATCCATCCGCAGACGCTGCGGCTGTATGAACGCGAGGGCTTGCTGGCGCCTTCGCGCAGTGACGGCAACACACGGCTGTATACGGATGAGGATCTGGACCGGCTGGAAGTGATTCTGAAGCTGACGCGCGACCTGGGCGTGAATCTGGCGGGTGTTGAAATCATTCTGAATATGCGAGAAAAGATGGAAGCCATGCAGCAGCAGATTGAGGGCTTCATCGACACACTCAATCAGGAGATTTCGCAACGCGCGGCAGTGAACAGGCCTCCCGAAGATAGAAGCTTGATGCCGGTGATACAGATTCACTCGCTGGTGCGGAGTGAGGGGAAACGCTCGGCCGGCGAGGCGAAGAAAAAAGTTCGATAGAGCCGCCCAACAGGACTGCGCAAGTAGTTTTATCATGTGGCAGTCTTCCCACTGAGAACTTCGTCACTATTTCCTAACGTCTCTTACTGAGGGCGTCTGGCATTTCCTCCTACTTTCAATCAACAACTTAAAGGACCGCTCGGCATGGAGGTTACACCATGCCATCTTCCGGGAGACAGCACTATGAAATCTCGCGCAGCGGAGGCTAAGGAGTTTGAGGTAACTCGCAACGAAACCTATGAACCAACCAGTGTCAGCGGATATTTTGCTCGTCCTTCGCACTGAAACCAGGGATTGGCACTCGCAGGTTGAGAAGTTGGTCCCTATTTTTGAAGCCGGCTTCGATATAGCTAGCTATCAAAGATTGCTGGAGCGCTTTTATGGCTTCTACGCCGCTTTTGAGCCGGCCGCCGGCTTTGAACCGGACACGGTTCAATCGCTGCAACTGCGCCAGATGATTCCCAACTGTCAGGAAAGACGAAAGCTCCCCATGCTGAAGGACGATTTAAGATGGCTGGGTCTCGGCAGCCGGGCCGTCGCCCAATTGCCAGTGTGTTCCATGTTGCCGGAATTAAGCTCGGCAGCCGCCCTCTTCGGAGCACTTTACGTAACGGAAGGTTCCACTCTGGGCGGACAAGTGATCTGCCGTCAACTGTCGCCATCGCTGCACCTTTCGCCGGGAAGAGGAGCCAGCTTCTTTAACGGTTACGGCGTGGAGACTGGTTCCCGATGGAAAGCCTTCACATCCGCGCTGTGTCAGTTTGCAGCAGTGTCGAGGGGCGCCGACCTTGAGACGGTGATGGTGGATTCTGCCATCGCCACTTTCAAGTCGATCGCCCTTTGGCTTTCCCCGGACCAAGTTACGAAGGAGGCACCAGTCGATGCCTCAATCATGGCTTAACGAAACGGCCGCAATCGCCGCAGCCGGCGGTAGATACGACTGCCCGCGACAGCAAGAGAGAGAGCTCAGCAATGGCCTGCAACCGTCTGGGATGCTGCTTTCGGTTAAGCTCCCGGAACTGATCGTTCTTGCTGATTGCAGAATACCTGCAAAATAAGCGTAATAGTGCAGACGCACCGTCGACGCCCCGCTCCGCCAAGCGAGACGATGAGCTATGACCAGGGCGCCAGATCTGCCCGAGGCCCCCACAGGTTATGCCTTTACTACGGGACGCCTGCCTGAACCCCTGCAAAGCTAAACTCTATAAAGACACCGTGAAACAATCGCAAAACAGATGGATCGACATCTCCGTCCCCCTGCAAAGCGGTATGGTGCACTGGCCCGGCGATCCCGAGCCCAGCTTCCAGCGCATTGCCGACATCGACCAAGGTTCCGACGCCAACGTTACCCTCTGCCGCCACACCGCCCACACCGGCACGCACATGGATGCGCCCTGCCACTTCATCCCCGGAGGCGACGGCATTGAAACTTTTCCACTGGATGTCGGCATCGGCCGGGCGCGCCTCATTAACCTGCCCACCACAGCCATAGTCAGCAAAGACGACCTCCAACACAAAGGCATTCAGCCAGGCGAGCGCATCATTCTGAAGACCCGTAACTCGGATGCGCGCTGGCATCATCTCGATTTCAAAGCCGACTTTGTCGCCATTAACGCTTCCGGCGCGCAATTCCTGGTGGACGCGGGTGTCGCGCTCATCGGCGTCGATTACCTGTCCGTCGGCGCCTACGAAGGCGACGGCGTTCAGACGCATCGCATCCTCCTCGGCGCAGGCGTCTGGATCGTGGAAGGCTTGCAGTTGGGTGGATTAGAAGAAGGCGTTTACGATATGATCTGCCTGCCGCTGCCGATTGCCGGGTCCGACGGCTCGCCCGCTCGTGTCCTGCTCAGCAAAACCACATAGCCAGAACTAAAGTTGTCGGCTAGAAGGTACTGGGCGTCAGCAAAGTTCTTGACAGCGCGCGTAATACAATGAAACCCTCTAGTGAATAGTAGTTCGCTAATCGTTAAAAGGAAAAATCAATGGCACTCACTGCAAAAACAAGGAAAGTTGGTACCGTCGTCATCGTCGATCTGGACGGCCGCATCACGCTGGGCGAGAGCACTGGCATCCTTCGGGACGAGCTACGGAATTTGCTTGCTGAAGGCAATAAGCACATCATTCTGAATATGCAGAATGTCGGTTACGTCGATAGCGCCGGCCTCGGCGAATTGGTGGGTGCGTACACAACCGCTACCAACCAAGGCGGCTCGGTGAAGCTTTTGCACTTGCAGGGCAAGATGAAGGATTTGATGCAGATCACCAAACTGCACACCATCTTTGCGACTTACGACGATGAAAAATCCGCCGTCGATAGCTTCGCCGCCGGTGCTACCGCGTAAGTCTAGTTCTTGTGGGGCCGAATGCGATAGTCCGTCACATTCGGCATCCTGATCACTTTACACATCTCGAATAAGCGCGACCGGGCGCGTTCTCCGACGCGGTCTTCCAAGGTTGTCCGGAAGGTTGGCGTGCCCTGCGCCTTCCCCTTGTCTGAAAACGCGCCGCCAATATCCGGATCAGGCAAGTTCGTGGTCGCAATCAGCGTCTTGCGGTGGTTGTATCGATAGGTGACAATCGCCGTCACGGTATCCTCCACCCAGTCGGTTACCCGGTGAGCGCCAAGGTCATCCAATAGCAGGACCTCGCTTTCCAGCGCGTTACGGTACGCCTCGCGGTCGCTGGTGCCCAGTGTCTGGCTGTAGCCCGCTCGAATCCGCTCCAGTAAATATTGGTAATCGAAAAACAGACCTTCGTGGCCCCGGCTCAGAAGCTGGCGCAGCGCAGCCACCGCCAAGTGAGTCTTGCCGGTCCCCGGTTCGCCCACCAACAGCAAGCCTGGCTTTGGATTATTCGGATAGTTTCTGGCAAACGAAGAGACCGCCAGCATCACGTCGGCTAAACCACGCTGCGCTGTCGGATTATCTTGCGGCAAGTGAAAGGTCTCAAACGACGCCTCCCGGTAATTCGCCGGAATCTGGGAGTGCGCTTCCACCGAATCTACGCGGCTTTCCGCCACGCAGGCGCAGCGGTCGGCCGCCGAGATGCCGTCTCGTTCTTCGACCACCCAGCCGGTGCCGCTACAAATCTTACAGTCGGATTTTGCCATGCGATGCGAGCCCTTAAATCACCACCATCAACAAGTCACCCGCCGACACCGTGCCGCCTTCGAGCACGTAAATCTTCCCTACCGTGCCATCCTTGGGCGACTTCACTTCATTCTGCATCTTCATCGCCTCAACCACCAGCAATCCTTCGCCCGCTTTAACCGACGCGCCCGTTTCGGCCAGCAGTTTGATGATCTTCCCCGGCATTTGTGCGCGCAGTTCCACCGGGCCTTTTGCCCCGGCTTTTGCCGAAGCGATCGCCTTGTCGCGTGGATCGGCCAGCGAAACAATGTACCGGTTGAGGCCGGCCCAGACCTCGACGCCATCCGCGTGCGGCGCCACCTGAACCAGCACGCTCTGGTTACGTGCCAGAACAGAGAAAATGCCCGGCGAAATTTCTTCTACTGACGCCTCGCCGATCAGTTCCATCGCTGCGCCTTGCAAAGTATAAGTGCTCTGCCCTCCAGTCAACTGGAGATCAAGCGTATAAGCCTCGCCATTCACTTCTACCCGCAGCTTCAACGCAGCAGACCCGCCCGCGCTTGCGTCAGCCATGCAGAAGATGTCGCCGCTTCCGCGTTTGCAGCAACGGGCGCAGCCTTCGCGTTGTGCGCCGCCGCTGCCAGAACGGCCGCAAGAATGTTATCGGAAGCCTCATTCTGCCGCGGTCGCCGCCGCATAAACTCTTCTAAAAAGCCGGTATGCAGATCGCCCGCAATCCAATTCGGGTCGGCCATCAGCTCCGAGAACAGCGAAAGATTCGTGGTAATTCCCAGCACGCGAAACTCATTCACCGCCCGTTGCATGCGCGCTATCGCCGCTTCTCGCGTACCCGCCCAGGTGGAAAGCTTCACCAGCAAAGGATCATATTCAAGCGGCACGTTCCAACCGGCATAAACGCCGCCGTCAACGCGCACACCCGTCCCTGCCGGTTCCGTGTAATGCACAATCCGCCCGGGGCAGGGGAAAAAGTTATTCGCCGGATCTTCCGCATAGACGCGGCATTCAATCGCCGATCCGCTCCAGCGGACATCTTCCTGCCGCACCGTCAATGCCTCACCCGCCGCAATGCGAATCTGCCACGCCACCAGATCCATCCCAGTAACCCACTCCGTAACCGGATGCTCCACCTGCAGGCGCGTATTCATCTCCAGAAAGTAGAACCGGCCCTGCTGGTCCGCCAGAAACTCCAACGTACCGGCACTCGAATAATTCACCGCGCGGGCAATTTTCAACGCGGCTTCGCCAATTTCAGCGCGCAGTTCCGGGCGTTGAATAGTCAGCGGAGAAGGGCATTCCTCCACCACCTTCTGATGCCGCCGCTGGATGGAACACTCACGCTCACCAAGGTGAATCAGATTGCCGCGTTCATCGCCCAGCACCTGCACTTCAATGTGCCGCGGCTTTTCAATCAGCTTCTCCAGATAGACCTCGCCCGATCCGAACGCGCGCTCAGCTTCTCCTGCCGCACTGCGCATGGCGCCGACTAATTCGCCTTCGGAATCAACCCGGCGCATGCCTTTGCCGCCGCCTCCAGCCGCCGCCTTCAACAGCACCGGATAACCAATCTGTTCCGCAATCGCACGTGCTTGTGCGGCGTCGGAAACTCCTTGCTCGGTTCCCGGAACAATCGGCGCACCTGCCGCAATGGCAACTCTTCGCGCCGCCGTCTTCGAACCCATCTGCTGAATTGCCTGCCAGCGCGGGCCTATAAACTTGATGCACGCCTCTTCGCAAGCTTTGGCAAAATCCGCGTTCTCGCTCAGGAAGCCATAGCCGGGATGCACCGCATCCGCGCCTGATTCCCGCGCCGCGCCGATTACCTTCGCAATCGACAGGTAACTCTCAGACGAAGGCGCGGGACCAATACAAATCGCCTCGTCCGCCATCTGCACATGCAAGGCGCGCCGGTCCACCTCGGAGAAAACAGCCACGCTTGCAATATTCAGCTCACGCAAAGCGCGGACGATGCGAACCGCAATCTCGCCCCGGTTCGCAACCAGAACTTTTCGGAAAAGTGGTTTCGAGCTGCGCACTTAAGTATCGTATTCGACTGACATCAGGAACAGCCCTTGCGGCGGCATGGATGGCCCTGGGCGAATGCCGCAGTTCGGCTGCAGGCGCGCCAGCACATCCTCGTTTGTCAGGTTCGCTTTACCCACTTCCACCAGCACGCCCATAATATGCCGGACCATGTGCTTTAAGAATCCCGATCCCGTCACACGATACACCAGTTGCTTGCCATGCCGCGTCACCTCCGACGAAAAAATACGGCGCACCCGCGAAAACTTTTCCGAATCTCGATGGTCCGCCGCCGCATAAGCCGTGAAATCATGCTCCCCTATCAGCAAAGGCGCGGCTTGCCTGATCGCTTCTTCGTCAAGCGGATAGGGATAATGGCACACAAAGCGCTGCTCGAACGGCGGGCAGATTTCATCTCGGAAAATTCGATATTCGTAAGTCTTGCAGCGCGCATCGAATCGCGGATGAAAGTGTATCTGCGTCTCAGTCACTTTATCGATGCGAATGGTGTGCGGCAACAGCCGATTCACAGCGCGGCGAAAATTATCAACCGGGATGCGATTTTCTAAAGTCACCGCCGCCACTTGCGCGTAAGCATGCACGCCCGCATCCGTGCGCCCAGAGCCCGCAACATGCACAAGCTTGCCTTCAACTCCGCTTATAATTTCTTCCAATATTCCTTGAATCGTCGCGAGTCCTGGCTGCACCTGCCAGCCGTGGAAATCGGTTCCCTCGTAAGAAACTTCAAAGCGCAGTCGTCTCATTCATCAGGTACGCCGCGAACCCGGTTTAACCAGCGGCAGACCCTCTTTGCATAGCGGGCACTCTTCCGGCGTGTAAGCCACGGCCTCTAATGTCTGCAGCGAAACGCGAGGCACGCCCACGTCCGCCCGACCGCCGCTTCGGTCGATGATGGAGCCGGCCGCCAACACTTCAGCACCCATCTGTCTCATCAACGTGACCACTTCCTTCGTGCTGCCGCCGGTCGTGATCACGTCTTCAATAATGACAACTCGCAGCCCCGGCTTGATTTCAAACCCACGCCGCAGCGTCATTGCGTTGCTGGCATCGCGCTCAGTGAATAGCGAAAGCACTCCCAGCGAGCGTGCCGTTTCGTGCCCGATGATAATGCCACCCATGGCCGGCGACACCACGGCATCAATAACCGCATCGCCAGTCAAAACTTTTATTTTCCCAGCCAGCTCTTTACCCAGCCGCTCGGCGTGGTTCGGATGCGCCAGCACTTTCGCACACTGCAGATACTCGCCGCTATGCAGTCCGCTGGTCAGCCTGAAATGGCCGCGCAGATACGCTTCCGTCTGCTGAAACAACTCCATGATCCACGACATTACAGCCGAAAGCATAGCAAGCGGAGTCTTGGCTCCTCCCCAAAAACGAAGCACCAATTTGCAAAACCGGACACACTTATCTGTAAATCCCCGCCAGATACAGCGTAGACAGGCCCAAAACCGCCCTTTTTACACTCATTAACCAACGGCCCTCTGTTTGCTTCCTCAACCTGCGTCCATAAGCCGTTTGCTGCGTTACCATAAATGTCACGGTTAGAAACAGGGAACTCGCGCACAAAAACGTGCGTTCTCTCTTGGGAGGTAGCACTTCCGAAGGGAAGCTTGGCTAAATGCAGCTGGGTCACGACTCCCATGGACCTACTTTCGAAGGTTTTAACGATTTAATGAAAAGATTCAGAGCCCCTCTGGCCTTGCTGTGTAGTTTCCTGCTAGGCGGCACTTCCACCACGTTTGCACAAAATGCCGTCCGCATCGAAAAGCCGCAAGGTGCATTTAGCTGGCTGACAAGCCCTTATCGCGCCCGGTCTGTTCCTCCCATCAACCTGGCCAACTCGGACCGGTTGGAATCGCTGGTCCAGGCCGGCAACCTTTACCTTTCGGCCAAGGACGTCATCGCGCTAGTGCTGGAGAATAATCTCGACATTGAAATTCAGCGCTATGGTCCGCTGCTTACGCGCGAAGTTACACGCCGGGCCATGGGTGGCGGCTTGTTGCGCACCGTTGGCGTCGGTGTTGCCCAAGGGCCAACCAGCGTCAGCCTTACCGGCGTCAGTTTGAACGCCAGCGGCGGCAGTACGGCTGCCAGTGCCGCCAGCGCCAGCGGCGTTCTAACATCGCTTGGGCCCACCGTGCCCACGCTCGATCCGCAACTCACGGTTGTAGCCCAGGCCGCCCATAGCACCAGCGTGCAAAGCAACACTGTTCTAACCGGAACAACCGCATTAACCATCGGCACCCGCAGCTTTCAGGCGGTCTATTCGCAGTACAACGATTTCGGCACCTACGCGCAGTTTACCTTCGCCGATACTCACTACCGCTACAACAGCTTTGCCTTCAACTTGAATCCGTATAGCGCAGGTGATCTTGATTTCCAGATTTCTCAGAACCTGCTGCAGGGCTTCGGCCGTCCGGTGCTCGGCCGCTATATTCGTGTTTCCAAAAACAACGAAAAGGTGTCCGACCTCCAGTTCAAGCAACAGGTGATTACCACCGTATCCGCCATCCTGAATCTTTATTGGGATCTGGTCAGCTTTACCGAAGACGTCAAAGCCAGGCGCGATGAACTGGCAACTGCCCAGCAACTATTCGACGACAACAAAAAGCAGGTGCAGATCGGCACCCTTGCACCTATCGAAGTAACACGCGCCGAGGCCCAGGTTTACTCCAGCCAGCAGGATCTATTAATTTCGCAAACCAACCTGCTGCAGCAGGAGACCGTGCTGAAAAACGCCCTCAGCCGTAACGGCGTCTCGAGCCCCACTCTGGCCGAAGTTCACATTGTCCCGCTCGACACCGTGCAGGTGCCTGAAAAGGACGAGTTGAAGCCGCAGGAAGAACTGGTAAACGAGGCTCTGGCTAAGCGAATTGAAATTGCGCAGGACCAGATCAATATCGACAGCAACAATATCAACCTGCGAGCCATCAAGAATGGCCTAAAACCTACTTTGCAGGCGTTCGCAGAACTGACGAATAACGGTCTCAGTGGCCAACCCAACTACATTGCTCCCACCGAGGTGGAGCAGGTTCCCTATCTTACCGGCGGCACGGGCAACCTGCTGGGGCAGATTTTTCGCCGCGACTTTCCCAACTACTCTGCCGGCCTCTCGCTGAATATCCCGCTGCGCAATCGAGCCGCTCAGTCCGACTATCTCACCACCTTGCTGCAGCAGCGGCAAAGCGAACTCGCGTTGCAAAAAGCAAAAAATCAGGTGCGCGTCGATGTACAAAACGCCGTCATCGGGCTGCGGCAGGCGCGTGTTCGCTACGAGTCATCGGTGAAGGCGCGCATTCTGCAGCAGCAGACCCTTGACGCCGACAAGAAAAAGTACACCCTGGGAGCTTCCACCGTTTTCCAGGTGGTGCAGGATCAGCAGACGCTGGCTTCCGCACAAAGCACGGAACAACAGGCGCTGGCCAACTACAGCCACGCGCGCATCTCGTTCGATCAGGCCATGGGCACAACGCTTGAGGTGAACGACATTTCCATCAACGAAGCCCTGCAAGGCAAGGTAAACCGTAAGAGCGTGCTGCCTGCCACACTTCCTCAACCCACGCAGAGCGGCTCGCCGGAGCTCAACCAATGAAAACTTCGTTGAGAAAATACTGCGCCCTTGCGCTTTGTGTCACCTTCGCCGGCCCGCTCGGGGCGCAGCAGGAGCTAGCGCCCATCAAGAGCAACGGCAACTTTATCTTTCGTTCTTACGAAGCGGCCACGGTGCCGCCCGCCCGCCTTCGCAACTCGGCGCGTTTCGCGGCACTCATACGCGGAGGCAAGCTTTATCTCACGGCGCAGGACGCTATCTCGCTTGCGCTGGAAAACAACATCGACATCGAAAGCTCGCGCTACAACGCGCTGATTGATGCTTCGCAGTTGACCCGTTCGCAGGCGGGCGGCCCTCTGCCCGGCGTACCCAGCGCGAACTCGCAATCGGGCTCCGTCGCCAGCGGTCAGGGCGTCTCCGGAAGCCAGGCCGCAGCCGGCGTCAGCAACTCCGGCGGTGGCGGCAACGGCGCCAGCAGCACCAATGGAACCATCACCCAGATCGGCCCCACTACCCCGACGCTTGATCCCATCTTCACCGACGTCCAGAGTTACGCTCACCAATCCACCCCTCAGCCGAACGTGACGCAGAGCCAGGTGACAAACCTGATTCAAAACACCCGCGTCTATTCCGAAGCCATCAGCCAGGGGTTGATAACCGGCGGCACCGCCACCATCACCTATAAAGACTCGTACCTGAACGAAAACGCGCCCAGTGACGATCTGAACCCCACCAGCGCTCCTTCGCTGCAGTTCTCCATTCAGCACAACTTCCTGCTCGGCTTCGGCGTTGCTGTGAATGCGCGCAACATCACCGTTGCCAAGGCGAACATCAAGATCAACGACCTCAACTTCAAACAGGAGGTCATCAGTATCGTGGTCAGCGTGTTGAACGATTACTACGGCATTTCCGCCGACTACGAAGACGTAAAAGCCAAGAAAAGTGCGCTCGACGTCGCTCGCCAGTTTTACGAAGACAACAAGAAACAGGTCCAAATTGGCACCATGGCTCCGCTTGATGTGACAACCGCCGAAGCGCAGGTCGCTTCCAGTGAAGAGGCTCTTGTGGTGTCGGAAACCACGCTCCAGCAGGATCAGATCACGTTGAAAGATCTGCTGAGTCGTAACGGCCTGGCCGACCCCGTTCTGGCGGAAGTAGAGATCGTCCCGTTAGACCACATCGAGGTTCCGGAGAAAGAAGACCTGCCTCCGGTTAGGACCTTGCTCGCGACAGCTCTGGCAAACCGCCCTGATTTGGAAGCTAACAAGCTAAACTTAATTAATAGTCAGACGTCGGCATTGGGAACCACCAACGGCGTTTTGCCGCAGCTCGCCGGCTTTGCCAGCGCTACCAACCGCGGTTTGTCGGGCGTCGCACAGCCTACCTTGGTCCGCGGATTTTCCGGCACAAATGGTGGAACCTCCACCCTCCCGTCCGGCTACGAACTCTGTCCGCCGTCTATCGGTCCCCCGGGCAGTGTTTGCCAGCTTCCATCGCCGTCCCTGGTTGGCGGAATCGGCACCGCGTTAGGCCAGGTTATCGACCGCCATTTCCCGAGCGAAAGCGGCGGCGTCTATTTCAACCCCACGTTTCGCAACCGCCAGGCACAGGCCGACGAAGGCATCGATCAACTATCTCTGCGCCAGACGGAATTGGAGAACCAACGCACCACAAACCAGGTTTTCGTCGATGTTTCCAACCAGACTGTCGGACTGCAGCAGGCGCGCATTCGTTACCAGGCAGCGGTGAAAAATCGCATCCTGGAAGAGCAACTGCTCTCCGCCGAACAGAAGAAGTTCTCGCTCGGTGCATCAACTACTTATAACGTTGTCCAACAACAGCGCGATCTGGTTGCCGCGCAATCCACCGAGGTCGCAGCGCTCGTCGCCTACAGCAATGCTCGCATCGCGCTCGACCAGACGCTAGGAACTACTCTCAAGACGAATAATGTCTCGATAGACGAGGCCGCCACCGGTCGCGTCGCCCGGGCGTCATCGCTGCCCGAAAACTACACCCGTCAGTAAAAATTGCGTCCCGGCGATGTCACTAAACGCCCGTTTTTCGGGCTATCCGGTTTGGCACCGAACATGCAATAAGAAGCAGCGTAAGAAAAAAGATTAAGCTCAGGGAATGTTAAGGTTGCTCTGCCCGTTTATCCCACAGTAGTCAAGCCCATCCTTAAAAATCCCCAAAAATCCCCTAAAAACCCACCCGACCAACATTCCCTGAGCAATTCAAATCGACGCAAGAAGGACCGGCCAAAGCCGGTTTTTTCTTTTTAGTGGAGCCAGCAAGGATAATTCGTTATCTCTTCGTATAGTGAACAAGGTGAATTCACTTCGCATCGTGTCGCTGCTCTCCAGCGCCACCGAAATCGTCCATGCGTTACAACTCGGACCTTACCAGGTGGGCCGTTCGCACGAATGTAACTTCCCACCCTCTGTCAAAAGCCTCCCCGTCTGCACCCAACCGGCAATGGACACCACCGGATCAAGCGCCGACATCGACCGTTCGGTAAAACAACGCCTGTCCAGCGCTCTTAGTCTCTACACGGTAGATCCACAAGCGCTGGTTACCCTTCGTCCCACCCACATCCTCACCCAGACGCAATGCAAAGTTTGCGCCGTCAGCCTGGAAGACGTCGAACGCGCCCTGCAAAACGATCTTGGCGTCAACGCGCAAATCATCGCGCTAGAACCCTTCGAATTAAACGACCTCTGGAAAGACATCCATCGAGTCGGCCAAGCCTGCGGCTATGCAGACCATGCAACTCACCTGATTCACCGCCTGAAATCTCGTATGCAGGCCATTGCAACCCGAGCCGCCGACGCGCCAACAAAACCGCGCATCGCCGCTATCGAGTGGCTGGAACCTCTGATGGCCGCAGGAAACTGGGTGCCTGAACTCATCACAATGGCCGGAGGCATCAACCTCTTCGGCGAAGCTGGTCGCCATTCTCCCTGGATGACCTGGGATCAACTAACCGCCTCCGACCCAGACATTATCGTCGCCATCCCCTGCGGCTTCGACCTCGCCCGCACTCGATGCGAAATGTACTGGCTAACGCAGCGTCCCCACTGGTCCTCACTCAAAGCCGTCCGCACAGGCCAAGTCTACGTCTGCGACGGAGACCAGTTCATGAACCGCCCCGGCCCCCGCCTGGTCGAATCCTTACAGATCTTCGCCGAAATTCTTCACCCGGAAACCTTCGCCCCGGAACTTAAAGGCATCGGCTGGGACATCTTCTCAACCTGATCCTTAGCAATCGCTTCGGCAATCTGCTTCCCATGAAAACGCCCGTTTTCAATAAAGATCTCGTTGGTATGCGTCCCCGCGACAATCACCCCGGCCAGATAAACCCCGCGCCGCTCGCTCTCCAAAGTATCCGGATCGGTTATCGGCTTCGAAGTCGCTGGGTCCAGATGAATGCCATGCTCCGCCATAAACTCAAAGTCCGGCCGGTACCCCGTCATCGCAAACACGAAATCGTTTTTCACCGTCACTTCGCCATCCGGAGTATTCAAAATCACTTCATGCTCGCGCACTTCTTTCACCGTGCTGCCGAAGTACATCTTGATCTCGCCATTCTTGATCCGGTTCTCAATATTCGGCTTAATCCAATATTTGACATTCGGCGAAATGCAGTTCCCGCGATGCACCATGGTCACGCGCGCACCCGTCCAGAACAGCTCAAGCGCCGCAATGCAGGCTGAATTCTTCGCCCCAATCAGCAGCACATCCTGGTTGTAGTACGGATGCGCCTCGCGATAGTAATGAATCACCTTCTCCAGGTCCTCACCCGGAATGTCCAGCTTGTTCGGAATATCGTAATAACCGCTGGCGAGAATAATTTTCGCGGCCGCATAACAACGGTGTTCGCCCGTGCCCATCTCGGTGCGCACCGTGAAGTTGCCGTCGTCCCCCTCAAACCCAAGCACCCGCTCGTATTGATGAACGTTCAGCTTATAAAGGTCAGCCACGCGCCGGTAATATTTCAAAGCCTCCGTCCGTCCCGGCTTCTCGTTCAGCGACGTCATCGGAATATCGCCAATCTCCAGCAGCTCCGGCGTGGTGAAAAACGTCATGTNNGGGTAGTTGTAAATGGAGTTCACAACGCAGCCCTTGTCGAACAAAATCGGGTTCAGCCCGCGCTTCACCAGTTCAATCCCGCACGCCAGCCCCGTCGGACCCGCGCCCACAATCGCTACGTCGTATTTTTCCATTTAAAGAAGCGCGCCTACTTTCTGATAAACGTTCTCCAGCGCCGCCGGCAGCGCGCTCGCATCTTTCCCCGCGCCTTCCGCCATATCGGGCCTGCCGCCGCCTTTGCCGCCAATCGCCTTCGCCAGTTCACCCACCAGCTTGCCGGCCTGTACCTT
>PLRJ01000142.1:0-1777 GCA_003163855.1 Bryobacterales bacterium
TGAGCGGCGCCTCGCTTTGGCCCGGCTCAGCCCCACTCTCATGGATCAATACCGCGCTGGCAACGCCACACTGGACCTCTTGCAGGCCTTTACTTTGACAGGCGATCACGCTCTTCAGGAACAGATCTGGAACCAACTCCCTGAGTGGAACCGCAATCCTGCAATGGTCCGCCGCCTTCTGTCTGACAAGGATATCGCGGCCTCCGACCCGCAAGTGCGTTTTGTAACCCTCGCTGCCTATGAAGCCGCTGGTGGCCAGACCAAGCGAGACCTGTTCGCCGATGAAGATGGTAACGGTGTCTTCATCACCGATGCCGACTTGCTCAACCGCCTAGTCAATGAGAAGCTGCAGCAGGTTGCCACAAACATCCAGAGCGAAGGATGGCACTGGGTCGAAATCCATCCTGACGCCGATTACAGCACCATCGCCAAATTCCGCCGCATCCCCGGCGAACCCGAGCCGCTAACGCGCAGAGCGGAGGCGAAGCGTAAAACTCTTCAGAAGGAACTGGATGCCCTTGCTGCGCAGCTTGATGGCCATGAGGACGAAACGCCGGAGTGCGAGGCCATGTACGACCGCATCCAGCAGATCGAAATCGATCTGGAAGAGATCAAGAACAGCCGCGGAGTCAGCTATCCCGATACGGTGAGGCAGATCTGCGGTGTAATCGTGGCGATTGATTCCAACGGCAAGGTTCGACTTCATCAGGGACTACTGCGAAAGGAAGACGAGGCTGCTACCCGCGCGGACATCCAAGCTGAAGATCGCGCCAGCATTGAAGCTGGAACTTCCGGCGGAGGTGCGGCAGAAAGCCCAGATGCCGCGACTGGCTATTCCGCTGCGCTGATTCAATCACTCACCACCACCAAGACCGCCGCCATTGCCGCTGAACTGGCGAACCAGCCGCGAATTGCGCTGGCCACCGTGGTCTACACCATGATCCTGCAGGAGTTCAGGTTTGAACTGGACAGTTACAAGTGGCACAGTTGCCTCCAACTATCCTCCACCCATACCGACTTGCGCGAGGCAGAAGAGTCCCTCCCCGGCAAAGCTCTCAGCGAACTGCGCCAATCTTTGCGTATGCAGCTTCCGTCCGGTGCCGAATTGTGGCCGTGGTGTTTAGCTCAGTCTCAAGAGACACTGCTATCCTTTCTGGCATTTTCAGCCGCAGCCGCAATCAACGCTGTCCAGATGAAGAATCAATCAGACCAGGCACTGCGGCTCGCTCACGCCAACTCTTTGGGGACGGCCCTTCAGATCGACATGAACCGATGGTTTGCTCCTACTGCCGAAAACTTCTTTGGTCGGATTTCAAAGCCGCAGATTGCGAGTGCCCTGGCTGCTGCTGGAAAACCAGCCGATACTGGAAAACTCAATCTCAAGAAGGCCCAGTTCGCCGCCGCGGCCGAGACTGAAGTCGCCGGAACGGGCTGGCTTCCCGAACCAGTTCGCATTTCGGCGGAGATCAGAGAATGACGCCCCAAGTCGATACGGGTGAGGGACTTCCCTCGCCCGTCTTCTTTCGCTCCGCCGACGAAGAAGCGCGGATCTTCATTCTGTTATGCGACTATCTCGGCCGGCATTCCCAGTCCCGTATCCGGCAACTGCTTTCGTTGGAACTCCAAAACTTGGCCGGCAATGACAAGTGCCAAGCAACCCGGCACCATCCACAGCGATCAAAGTGAGCCCTCAACTCACCGGCACAGGTCAAAACCACTCACGGCCCAAACGCTTGCTGTGCTGCTGCTGTTGATCGATCTTAGCGGACGGTTCAAG
>PLRJ01000142.1:1901-2936 GCA_003163855.1 Bryobacterales bacterium
GCTATGACTCCAACGAGTGGGCCACCTACCGGCAATGGCAGGAAGTCGGCGGCCAGGTCCGCAAAGGCGAGCGCAGCACCCTCATCGTGTTCTGGAAGTTCTTCGACTCCACTTCGGAGACGGAAAAGACGCCCGAAGAAGACAGCGAAGCATCCAACGGCGAACGGTCCCGCTGCATGGCGCGCGCATACCACGTATTCAATGCCGCTCAAGTTGACGGCGTACCGACAAAGTCTCATGAAGACCTGCCGGAGTCCGAACGAATCGCACACGCTGAACAATTCTTTGCCGCCCTTCCCGGCACCGTCATTTACGAAGGCGAGCGCGCCTGCTATTCGCCGTCAGACGATAGCATTCACATGCCGCCTTTTTCGAAGTTCAAATCAGGCTCCGCCTTTTACAGTGTTCTTGCTCATGAACGAGCTCACTGGGCGGGCACGGCTGCTCGCTTGAACCGCGATCTTACCGGGCGCTTTGGTGATGCAAAGTACGCCATGGAAGAACTCATCGCCGAAATTTCTAGCGCGATGCTCTGTGCGCATCTCCAACTGAACCTCGAACCACGGCTTGACCATGCGCCGTATGTTCAGAACTGGCTCAAAGTCCTTCGCGACGACAAACGTGCCGTTCTTACAGCCGCCAGCAAGGCGCAGGAAACGGTTGCCTACCTCCAGCAGCTTGCGGGCATTCCGGTGCCCCGCGCCGCCTAGCGGGGCGGCCTAGGTTTACGTTTTCACTCCAGGTTGGTTGCTGTGGTGGGAAACCAGATACTTCCACGATGGAACGTGCTGCCATTGAGGGCGTCCAGCCGAGGGCGATCTCTTTGGAGATATCAGCCGAGAGGAGCGTCTACCATTTCTTCGAATTCCGCTATGCGGCGGTTGTGCGGCAACTTTATTTTGGTTTCCGCATAATTTTTAGCTCAAAAAACGCGTCAAAATAAAGCACACACAGCTATCAACCAAAGCGAGCTAAAAGAGCAACGCCGATGCAGCAATACTCTGTTTACTCTGCCGACTGCCTTTGTGGCCGGCA
>PLRJ01000142.1:3026-3168 GCA_003163855.1 Bryobacterales bacterium
CCATGGAGCGGCAAGGTTGCCTCTTGCGATAAGCCTCACACGTGGAGCACGTTCCGCCATGCCTGCTATGCGCGCCAGAAGCATCGGTGCGATGGGATTGGATTTGTCTTCACAGAAGGGGACCCGTTCTGCGGGATCGACC
>PLRJ01000095.1 GCA_003163855.1 Bryobacterales bacterium
CGGTCGTGGTTCATCAGGGCAACCGGATCGGCGTTGGTAGGAATTAGCTTGGTAGTTGTTACTTTTCAAGAACATAGGGTTCGCGGCAACGGGGGATGAAAAGGGTTCGGGAAGGAGCGGAATGGTGGCGTCCAGGATTGGTGAGGGCTTTAGGGACGGTGGAAAACGCTGGGAAAGCAGTCCCGATTTTGCGCAGCCGGTCGTTTCCATGCGCCCGCCCTGCGGAGCGTCTGCAGGTTCGCATTAGAAAAAAGCCGCCTGGAAAGGCGGCTTGCTGCCAGGAATGGCCGCCCTACGTGGGCGAAAAGGCTAACTATACGCTGATGGGGCTATCGACCGCGCGCCAGTTCTTTTCGTCCCAATACTTCACTTTGCCTTCGCGGTAGGACTGTACGGCGAGGCTGATCAGGACTTGGGCGTGACCGGCGGTTTCAACGTCGAGATGGGGCTTCTGGCGGGTTCGCATGCAGCTTAGGAAGTTGCCGATGTGGGCTTGCATCATGTCGTATTGATCGACCGGGATGCGGATTTCGTCTTTGCCGAACTTGTAGCCAGGGAAGGGGCCGTGTTCCCATTGGCCTTTGGCGGCGCCGGGCAGGCGGACGATTTCGGGCTTCAGGATGATGTCGGGGGTGGCGCCTTCGAACCTGCCATCGGGCACCATGGTGATGGTTCCTTCGTGGCCGCGAATGAGGCCGGGAATGTGCTGGGAGTTAGCCAGAGAGGAACTCAACACAAGCGAGTGGCCTTCCTCATATTCGGCAACCAAGTGGAAGGTGTCGGGCACTTCGCGCTCGTCTTTGAAGGCATAGATGCCGCCGGAGGCCATCACTTTGGTAGGGTATTGCGGCTTGTCCCAACAGATGTTGAGAGGCGCCACTACGTGGAAGAAAAGATCGGTGGCGATGCCGCCCGAGTAATCCCAATATTTGCGGAAGCGGAAGAAGCGGTCGGCATCGTAGGGGCGCTTGGGAGCGGGACCGAGGAACATCTCCCAGTCGATGTGGTCTTCACCGGTTCCGTTGGGGCCGGCGGCGGCGTCGATGGTGTAGTTCCACTCGCCTTCAATGGAGTTGCGATGATAGGAGCCCTGGCTCATGATCATCTTGCCGATCATGCCGTCGGCGATGGCTTTCTTGGCTTTCCACCATTGGTCGGCGGAAGTGGTTTGGGAACCGACCTGGAAAACGCGCTTGCTCTCGCGAACGGTGTCTACCAGTTGGCGCACCTCATCGATGGTGTGGCACATCGGCTTTTCGCAGTAGATGTCTTTTCCCTGCCCCATGGCGTCGAGCGCGACTTGGGCGTGCCAGTGATCGGGCGTGGCGACGATGACGGCGTCGAGCTCAGGCATGGCGATCATCTCGCGGTAATCGGTGAAGCCTTTTGCCTGGTATTTATCGGCTTGGGCGCGTTTGCGTTTTTCATAAACGTCGCAAACGGCGAGGATCTGACAGGCGTTTTTGTTGTCTTTCGCGTACTTGGTGAAGGTTTGTGCGTCTGAACTGCCGCGTCCGCCGCAGCCCACTAATCCGATATTGATACGGTCGTTGGCACCGATGATGCGCGATGGATTTACTTTCGCTTTGGGGGCGGCGAAAGCCTTAGCTGCCAGGGCGGTGCTGGCCGCCAGTCCGCCGGTCTTTTTAAGGAAATCACGGCGGTCGAATTGATCTTGAGACATTACAATCCTTTCGGTTTGAGTTTACAGCAGTTTGAGCCCAAAGAGGACGGATAATGGGCTCTGCGGTAGGGGACACGCCTGCGCTTTCGGACTTGGATGGTCATCGGACGGCTATGCCGGAGTGTCCCCCAAAGGCTTTATTCTTATCTCGTGCTCTTATCAGCGCGCGGTGGACGCACCAGGAAGGGCAGCAGGGTGGAGACTGCCAGGACGATGGCGATGATGTGGAGCGCACCGCCGTATTCGTGGGTGGTCTGGCGCATTCTGGCGATGAGCAGGGGTCCGAAGGCGCTGGCGAATCCCCACGCGGTTAGCATAAGTCCGTAGATGGGGCCGACGTTCTTGGGGCCGAAGTAGTCAGCGGCGAAGGCGGGCATGGTGCCGAAACCACCGCCGTAGGCCATCAGAATGGCAAAACTAACTGTTGTCAGCAGAGCCACGGAATGCATGGACGGCAGGAACCAGAACAACGCGACCTGAACGGCGAACATGATGACGAAGGTCATGCGGCGGGTGACCAGATCGGATACCCAGGCCCAGAAGACACGGCCGATAGCGTTACCGATGGAGACAATGCCCACCATGCCAGCGGCGACGATGGCGGTGATTTTTCCGAGTTCCTGGAAGAGCGGCGATTCCTGTGAGATGAGAGAGATGCCGGCCGAAGTATTCAGAAAGAGCAGCAGCCACAAAGCCCACCATTGCCAGGTGCGAACGGCTTCGCCTAACGTGTAGTCTTTGGTTGCACGCTGGGAGGCCTGGGGCGCGCTTGGCGTCCAGCCTTCCGGCTTCCAGCCAACGGGGGGATTCTTCATAAAGAAACCTCCGAACACGGTGACTACGCCATAAGCGATGCCGAGGTAGGCAAACGTGGGAAGCACTCCGATGGTTTGAATGAGGCGCGTGGCGATGGGGGCGGTGACCAGAGCGCCGGCTCCAAAGCCGCCCACCGCGATGCCTGTGATAAGGCCGCGGCGGTCGGGGAACCACTTGACTAAGACTGCTACTGGCACAATGTATCCAAAGCCCAAGCCGATGCCGCCGATGACCCCATAACTCAGGTAGAGCCACCAAAGGTGATTGGCCGAGAAACTGGCGAGGAAAACGCCAAGGCCGTAGAGAGCGCCGCCGGTTACAGCGACGATGCGCGGGCCGGATTTATTAAGCCATAGGCCAGCGAAAAAAGCGGCGAACCCTAGGGCGAATATGGCGATGGTGAAGGTTAGGGTGACGTCGGAGATGGTCCAGCCGAACTGCTTGGAGAGGGGAGTGCGGAATACACTCCAGGCGTAGACTGCGCCTAAGGCCACTTGCATAAGAATGCCGGCAGCGGCGATGCCCCAGCGATTGGCAGCGGGTGCTTGGATTGGCGGAGGTTGGATTGGCGTAGTTGACAGCGGTTGCTTTACTTGGGAACCCATAGCATTTAGACGAAATTGTATCGAGTTTTGACTCTTTGGTTGGTGCTGGATGAATGCCGGGATGGCGGAAAGGTACTTAGCTGCCTGTGCCAAAGTAATGGAGAGGGCATGAGCCAGAGCTTGCAAGAACCGTCCGGCCAAGCTTTTAAGAACGCAAATTTTCGTTTTTACCTGCTCTCGCGGTTTCTGGTTACGGTCTCGTCGGAGATGCAGTCGGTAGCGGTGGGATGGCAGGTTTATGAACTGACCCATCGTGCGCTTGATTTGGGCTTTGTCGGGCTGGCGCAGTTCCTGCCGGGAATTTGCCTGTTCCTGGTGACGGGTACTGTGGCTGACAGAGTTCCCAGGCAGCGGATTGTGCGTTTGTGCGCGGCAGGATTTTCGCTTTGCTCGCTGCTGCTATTGTTCTTTACGCTACGACGGGTCAGTTCGCCTTTTCCGCTCTATGGGGTTTTGCTGCTGAATGGGACAGTGCGGGCCTTTAACGCTCCGGCAAGCCAGGCGTTCCTGCCGCTGCTGGTACCGCGTGAAGTTTTCCAGAACGCGGTGGCCTGGAACTCTTCTGTTTTTCAGACCGCGACTATTGCGGGTCCCATGCTGGGTGGACTTCTGTATGGCTTCACGGGCACGCCGGTACCGGTTTATGAGTGCGCGGCGTGTGCGTATTGCAGCGCGTTCGTGATGCTGGGGTTCTTGAAATTGATGAGCGCGGCTAAAGCGCCGGCGGCGCGGACGGCGGGCGTGCTGTTGGAAGGGCTGCGGTATATCGGGCGAACGAAACTTGTTTTGGGCGCGACTTCGCTGGATCTTTTCGCAGTGCTGCTGGGAGGCGCGGTGGCGCTGCTACCGGTTTATGCGCGCGAGATCCTGCATGTGGGAGCCACAGGGCTGGGGGTACTGCGCGCGGCGCCGGGCGTGGGAGCGGTACTTACGAGCCTTACCATTGCGCGCTGGCCCTTGAACCGGCGGGCTGGCTACGCGATGCTGGCGTGCGTATTTGGCTTTGGAGTCTTCACGGTCGCATTCGGTTTATCACAGAACGTTGGGATATCGCTGGTGATGCTTTTCCTGATTGGCGCATCGGACACCATCAGCGTGATTGTGCGCTCGACCATGCTGCAATTAAGCACGCCGGATGTTATGCGCGGGCGGGTTAGCGCGGTCAACATGGTGTTTATTGGCGCGTCGAACGAGGTTGGGCAATTCGAATCGGGCTTGACGGCGCACTGGTTTGGAACCGTCCCGGCAGTGGTGCTGGGCGGGGTGGGAACGATGGTGATTGTTCTGGCGTGGGGATTTCTGTTTCCGTCGTTAAGACGACTGGATAGACTCAGCGCGCTCAAGGTGGAAGTGACTGCAGACTGTTAAGCTCGTCTTGCATGCTCGGATCGACTAGCAGAAATCGCAGGCGGTTCCCGTTGGTTGTCGGTCTGCTGGCGCTCTGCTGTTCCGGCTGGGCAGCGGCACCTGACGTAAACGCGCTGCCAAAGCCTACTGGTTATGTGAGCGACCTGGCGCACGTGATTGCGCCGGCAGACAAAGAACGTCTGGAAACATTCTGCAAACGAGTGGACGACCAGATTGGCGTGCAGTTTGCGCTGGTGACTATCGACACGATCGGCGATGAGCCGATTGACAGATTCAGCATTGATCTGGCGCGGGCGTGGGGCGTCGGGAGTAAGCAGAGCAACCAGGGCATTCTGGTGCTGCTGGTTATTAAAGATCGTAAGAGCCGGGTGGAAATAGGACGCGGGGCCGAGCCTTACGTGACAGACGGTTTCGCGGGGAGAACGCTGCGCGCGATGCGCCCTGATCTGGAAAGTGGCCAATACGGCGCGGCCTTTCTGGAGGGCGCTCGCGCTATGGCGGCTGAGGTGGCACAAGGTAAAGGGGTGACGTTTTCGGAAGGCGATGGTCTGCCGCCCAGAGCGCCCGCTGCCGAACAACCGGTGCCAGAGCCACAGCATGGGCTGCCGATTGGACAGATCATCATCGGCATCATTGTGCTGCTGTTCATCCTGCGTTTGTTCGGGCGAGGAGGCCGCGGCGGAGGTGGTGGTGGATTCTGGACCGGATTCCTGCTGAGCAGTTTGTTGAATAGCGGCGGCGGCCGCGGCGGTGGCTGGGGTGGCGGCGGCGGGGGATTCGGCGGCGACTCGGGCGGTGGTGGCGGGTTCGGTGGATTTGGCGGGGGCGATTTTGGCGGCGGCGGAGCCAGCAGCGACTGGTAAGAGAGCGCATGGAAAAGAAACTGAGTGACCTATCGGAGAAGTTGAAGGCGGCCTTCGCGGAACAGTTAGTGGCGGTGATTCTTTATGGATCGGCTGCGATGGACGACTGGCAGGAGCGCGGATCGGACCTGAATGTGCTTTGCGTTTTGAAGCAAATCACGCGCAAAGAATTAAAGGAGTCGGAGGGGATTTTCAAATGGTGGCGTGAGTTGGGGAATCCGCCGCCTTTGTTGCTGAGCGCGGAAGAAGTGAAGCGATCGACCGACTGCTTTCCGATGGAATTTCACGATATGCAGGAGCGAAGGCGGGTGCTTTACGGCGAGGATGTAATTGCTGGCCTGGCTATTGATCTGTCTTTCTACCGGGCACTGGTGGAGCATGAACTGCGGGCCAAGCAGATAAGGCTGCGGCAGAAGGCGGCTGAGTTACTAAGCCAGCCGGAACGACTGACACGGCTGATGATGGATTCTATTTCGACGTTCTGCGTGCTGGGAAGGCACGCCCTGATCTTAAGCAGCCATGAGCCCAAGTGGAAGAAGAAAGAGATTCTGGATGCGCTGGGCGGTGTGACTGGAACTCCCATGCGGGCGGCTAATGAGATACTGGCGATTCGAGAAGCTGGGAAAAAAAGCCAGGGGCATGACGCATTAGCGCTGCTGGATGAGTATCTGCGCGAAACAGAGTCGCTGGTGAGCTTTGTGGATGCGCTGGAGAAGTAATTGGAACGAGATTTCAACTTGGGGGCAGAGGGATGAAGGGCGGATTAATCGTTCTAGCAGTTGTCGTTGTGGTTGGCCTGGTTATTGGGGCGCAACTGATGGGGTCTCGTAATGAGTTGGTGATCGAGAAGAACGACATCGATGCAAAGTGGGCGCAGGTGGATGTGGACATCAAGCGGCGCGCCGACCTGATTCCTAACCTAATTGAAACGGTAAAAGGTTATGCCAAGCAGGAGCAGGCGGTGATTGGCGAAGTAACCAGTGCGCGCGCGGCGTTGTTAGGGGCCAAGACCAAAGACGAGGAGATCAGCACTAATAACCAACTTTCCAATGCTGTCTCACGCCTGCTTGTAATTCAGGAAAATTATCCGGATCTGAAATCGAACCAGAACTTTCTGCAATTGCAGGATGAGCTGGCGGGAACGGAAAATCGCATAGCGGTAAGCCGACGCGACTACAACGAGGCGATTAAGAAGTACAACACTGACGTTGATTTATTTCCGCGAAACATAGCAGCCTCTATCTTTGGCTACAAGCGAGACGATGCTTATTTCAAGACTTCGGAAGAGGACAAGAAGGTTCCGCAGGTGAAGTTTTAGGCATCCTC
>PLRJ01000156.1:0-42183 GCA_003163855.1 Bryobacterales bacterium
CTGCACGACACCTTCGGCATCGAAAAAGGGACCATGACCACGGTGCACAGCTACACCAACGATCAGCCGGTTCTCGATTTTCCGCATAAAGACCTCCGGCGCGCGCGTGCCGCGGCCTTGAACATGATTCCGACGTCCACGGGCGCTGCCAAGGCGATCGGGCTGGTGCTGCCGGAGTTAAAGGGCAAGTTGGACGGCTACTCGCTGCGCGTGCCGACACCTGACGTTTCGGTTGTGGACTTCGTCGCGATCTTGAAGAAGGATGCCACGGCGGCGGAAGTGAACGAGGCTTTGAAAGCGGCGGCGGATGGGCCGATGAAGGGCATTCTGGGGTACACGACTGATCCGGTTGTCTCTAGCGACATGCTGCATAATTCAAACAGTTCCACTGTGGATGCGGAACTGACCAAGGTCATAGGAGGCAACCTGTTGAAAGTGGTTGCCTGGTATGACAATGAGTGGGGTTACTCCAGCCGCGTTGTGGATTTGATTAGTTTCTTTGGGGAAAAGGGACTGTAAGAGGGAAGCGCTGAGACAGTCTAAGGGTGCGGCCTTTGTATCAGTACAATTGCCGCATCCGCCTCAGCTTCTAACCCTTAATCGTTCTGATAACCGCGTCTGCGAATTGTTCCGTGGACGCGGATCCACCCACATCGCCGGTTGTATGCTTGCCTTCGCGATAGACCGCTTCCACCGCGCTTTGCAGCTTGTGGGCGGCTTCGGTTTCGCGCATGTGGATGAGCATCATCACCGCGGATAGTATCAGCGCCGTCGGGTTCGCCTTTCCCTGCCCTGCAATATCCGGCGCGCTTCCATGAACAGCTTCAAAGACGGCGTGCGTGTCGCCCATGTTGGCGCCCGGCACGATTCCTAAACCGCCTACCAGCCCGGCTGCCAGGTCGGAGACGATGTCGCCGTAAAGATTCGGCAGCAGCAGAACATCGAAGGTCTCAGGACGCATTACAAGTTGCATTGACGCGTTGTCGACAATCAATTCCTTGTATTGAATATCCAGAAAATCGTTTGAGGTTTCGCGGCAGCAGCGCAGAAACAAGCCATCGGCCAGCTTCATGATGTTGGCCTTATGAATGGCCACCACGCGTTTGCGTCCGTTCGCTTTGGCGTAGCGGAACGCATAGCGGGCAATGCGTTCTGACGCCACTCGCGTGATCACCTTAATGCTGGTGACCACGTCTTTTACAATTTCGTGTTCCAATCCGGAATACAGATCCTCCGTATTCTCGCGGAAGATCACCATGTCGATCTTCACGTCCTGATAACGTGTTTTGATGCCGGGAAGCGTTTTGATGGGACGCACATTGGCATACAGATCGAGTGCCTTCCGCAGCGCCACGTTCACGCTTTGAAATCCGCCCGCGATGGGCGTCGTCACCGGGCCTTTCAAGCCGATTCTTGTAGCGTTGAGCGAATCAAGCAGGTACTGCGGCAGCGATTTGCCGGACTCCAGGATGATCGATTCGTTCAGTTCGGCACGGCGCCAGGTGATGTCTACGCCAGTGGCTTCAACCGCGCGTACGGCGGCTTGCGCGACTTCGGGGCCGATGCCGTCGCCGGGGACGAGGGTGATTGCGTGGGTGCGGGTGGGTGGGGGCAAGGGAGTTTCTTCCGGGGTTACGTTGTCAGTTCTCAGTTGTCAGTTTTCAGTGGGATGATTGCGGCTTTGTCGAAAGGAACCGCGATAGTCCGGTCAGCATCCGGCCGATTTCATGGGAGAGTTCTTCTGCTTCGATAATCTTCGCCTGTGTGGCATATCGAAGCCGACTGGCTAGCATGAGTTGAGTTTGCAACTCGCAGTTGCTGCCATGCGCTATTACAACAAATTGCTTGAAATCTCTTCTCGACGCTCGCGCTGAGCCTTCCGCAAGATTACTAGCGATAGATACTGCGGCCCTGCGCATCTGTGAACTGAGGCCATAGATCTCATGCTTCGGAAAATCAGTCGTCAGAGCATAGACCAGGACTGTCAAATCCATCGAAAGATTCCACACCTTCAGATCGCGAAACGATTTCGCCATTCAACGCTCCTGACAACTGAGAACTATCAACTGACAACTTACAACTTCTCCCGCTTCCCGCCCGGTTCCTTGTGGCGGAGGAGTCCTTCGAGCTCGGCCTTGAATTCGTTGACGTCCTTGAAGTCGCGGTAGACGCTGGCGAAGCGGATGTAGGCGACGGTGTCGATGTCTTTGACGCGGGACATGATGAGCTCGCCGATGGCGGTGGTGGGGCGTTCGCGCTCGGCGGAGTCGATGACGAAGGACTCGACGGCGTCGACGATCTCCTGCATCTGGGTGACGGAGACCTTGCGCTTCTGGCAGGAGTGGAGCAGGCCGGAGAGGACCTTCTGGCGATCGAATTTTTCGCGGCGGCCGTCCTTCTTGACGACCATGTAGGGGATTTCGTCGAGGCGCTCGTAGGTGGTNNTCGGGGCCGATGCCGTCGCCGGGAATGAGAGTACAGAAGTGGGGCACTCCACAAGTTTAATTGTTAGCGCAGAAGAGCCAGGCAAAGCAGCATTACCTTGGTTCGGGTAGGAACGTTAATGCGCTTGCTCAGCACGGCAAATCTGCGCCGTTCAATCTTCTTCAGAAGCAATTGATAGATAGCCCGCAGTGCCCACAGCGATTTACGGCTGCGGCGATCAATCAGACCGATCAGACTCGCCGATTCCTCGTAGCAAACCTTGGCTCGCGCCGCTTCAAAGCGCATCAACTTGCGGAAGCGATCGTTCTCTGTACCGAACTTCAGTTGATCCACTGTCACGCCAAAGCGTTCCAGATCCTCAGCCGGAATATAGACGCGGTCCATAGCCGCATCCTCGCGGACATCGCGGATAATGTTGGTCAGTTGAAAGGCAATGCCGCATTTTTCGGCCAGTAGCAGCGCGCGCACATTGTTAAACCCAAAAACGTGAACAATGGTGAGGCCGACGACGGAAGCTACGCGATAGCAATATTGATAAAGTTCCTCATATGTGGCCATCTGCTGAGGGCGCACGTCGGAGAGGACGCCGTCAATCATCTCGTGGAAAAAGCGATGGGGGATGGAATAGCGCCGCACGGTATCGACAAAAGCCGGCCACAGCGGATCGTCGGTCACCAGGCCATTTAGGGCCCGGTCGAGTTCAACACGCCAAACCGACACGTGCTGCTCGGCCGTGCCCGCTTTCAAAGCCTCTGGATCGTCGGCAAGATCGTCGCAATGGCGCATAAAGGCATAGATGGCGCACATGGCGTCGCGCTTCTTGGCCTCAAGCAGGAGAAACGAGTAGTAGAAATTCTTGGCGCGCTTCTTCGCGATATCCCGGCAATACTTATAGGACTCCCGGACCTTGGATTGTCCTATAACGGAAGCAGTCGCCGTAGGCATTGAAGAAGAATCCCCACTCGTTCCACCTTTGATATATGCGGGCGGCACGCGAGAACGTTGTAATCCTGAGCGCGAATTTTATCAAGAACTTTCAAGCCGCCCCGGCTAAACAGATCGAGGTCGAGGGAAAGGCGGCGGTCTACCATTTTGACGAGCGGCAAACCCTGGCGGAACAAACCCTCCGCCACAGATATGGCTTCCATCATGACAGAACGGAAGCGTTCATTAAACTCGAGTAAAAAGAGTTCCTCCACAGTGTAACCGTGCCGTGCCAGCAGATCCAGTGGCAGATAGACTCGATCCTTTTTAAGATCCACGGCCACATCCTGCCAGAAGTTGGCGAGTTGCAGCGCGCTGCAGGTGAAGTCGGAGAGGCGCTGGCGTTCAGGATCGTTATAGCCGCCTAGATACAGCACCAGGTGACCCACTGGATTGGCTGAGTTGACACAGTAGGCGAGCACTTCGTCGAAGCTCTGGTACCGGGTCACAACCTGATCGTGCTCAAACGCCTGAATCAGGCGTTCGAAGGGCTGCATGGGGATACCGTGCCGCTCAATCGTGATCTTAAGCGCGACAAAAACGGGATGCGCAGCTTCTCCATTTTCAAACAGAGACACCAGTTCTTGGCGCCACCAGGCAAGCAGGCGCAGACTCTCCTGCGGGTCACCAATCTCATCTCCCAGATCGTCGGCCCAGCGGCAGAAGCTATAAACGTTGTAGAAGTCCTGATGAAGATGCTTGGGCAGGAGGAAGCTGACGACCTGAAAATTCTCGTAATGCTGTGTGGCCAGCCAGCGAGTGTAGGCAAGTGCGTCCTTTTCCGAATAGCGGGTGCTAGCGGGCAGGGTTCGAACGTAGTCTTTCGGTTGAAGGTAAGCGACGGCCACGACTACTAGGGTATGATGGCGGTCTTAATTTGTCCGTTGCGGCGGTGCGCCATCTCATGCAGAACGCGCGGCAGATCGCTCAAAGGCTGCTCGTGGTTCACCAACTGTTTAGCGCTAATTTTGCCGTCTGCCAAGTAACCAATCGCCTGCCGGATGTGCGCGGGCGTATGGTGGAAGCTCGCTTTGCAGGTGATTTCGGAATAGTGCAGTAATCCCGTATCCAGGCCAACTTTGGTGCCGGACGGACAACCGCCGAAGAAATTTATGCACCCGCCTTTACGCACCAGCAAGGTAGCCAATTCCCAAGAGTCGGGGTGGCCAATGGCCTCCATAACAATGTCGGCGCCCCGACCACTGGTAGCAGCTTTCAATCTCGGCACGAGTGTTGCATGGGCACCCATCTGCATGCCCTCGTCGGCACCTAGCAGAAGTGCGCGATCCACTTGCTCCTGGCGCCGTGCCATCGCGATGACACGCGCACCGTAGGCATACTTGGCCAATCGCACCAGCATGAGACCAATTGGACCTAAGCCCATAACGGCCACCGTATCGCCGCGCTGAATTCCGGTCTGTTCCAGTCCGCGCACGGCGCAGGCAAGCGGCTCAGCCAAGGCAGCGTCTTTGTAGTCCAGGCTCTCGGGAATCAGGTAGGTGTTCTTTTCGACAATACGGGCAGGCAGGCGGATAAACTCCGCATAGGCACCATTGTTGAAAAGCAAATCTTCACACAGATTTTGTTGCCCGCGCCGGCAGAAGAAGCATCGGTCACACGGCGCGGAATTGGCGGCGACGACGCGCTGGCCGGCGCGAAACTTGGTTACGCCATCACCCACCAGGACAACGTCACCCGCCATTTCATGCCCGAACAGAGCCGGCGGGTTAATCATTTTGGCGTGATAACCGCGGCGGAAAACCTTAACGTCGGTGCCACAGGTAAGCGCGGTGCGAACGCGCACCAGCATTTCGCCGAACCCAAGAACAGGAACCGGAACGGCCTCGAGGCGCACGTCCTCTTTGCCGTAAAGAACAGCCGCCTGCATGGTTTCAACGGCCACCTGCATTACTCTGACTCCTGGGGGCGAACAATCACTTTCAAAGACCTTTCGCTAGGTCTTTGTGCTATCGCAATGCCCTGGGTGATGTCGTTCAATGAGACGCGGTGAGATACAAGTTGTTCCAACGGCAAATCACCGCTGAAGACGAGGCGGGCAGATTCCGCCTGCAGGTCTGCGTTTGCACTGTACGACCCCAGCAACATTCGTTCACCTACACAGATGTCGGCACCGGAGATTTCGATCCGTTCGGTTACCGAAGTTTGTGCAAAAAGAAGTACTTTCGCCCCAGGACGGGAGAAGCGTAGGGCCTGTTGAACCAGACCTGGAGCGCTAGTCGCAACAATCACAGCGTCGGCTCCTCGGCCGCTACTTGCCCCTTTTACGGCACACTCAAACGTGTCGGCGGCACGCGGATCAAAGGCTGCGGCGCCAAAACGCTGGGCTAATTCAAGCCGAAACGGAATAGTGTCGCTGGCCAGGATTTTCGCCCCTTTGCGCCGCGCCAGCATGGTGAAAATGAGGCCGATGGGCCCTTGTCCCAGGATGACAACCGTTTCATCCGGGCGTATATCCAACAACTCTATTGCTTTTAAGCAGGTGTTTACCGGCTCAACCCACGAGGCTTGGTCGAACGAAACTCCGTCAGGTATCTTTTCTACTCCGCGCTCGACAATCCAATCCATTACGCGGACGTATTGCGAAAAGCCCCCACCCGCCGGTTCAAAACCTGCCGTTACTCCCACTTTCTTGTAGACCGAACATTGGGAGTAAAGGCTGCGCTGGCAGTAAAAGCAGTTCTTGCACGGAATGTGATGAAAAACAATGACCCTATCGCCGGCGGCATACTTTTTTACGTCCGCGCCCGCTGCCACGACGGTACCGGCGGTTTCGTGCCCGTAGACTCTGGGCGGCGGCAAAAGATTGTATTCCACCTTCTTCAGGTCGGTGTGGCAAATGCCGCAGCTTTCTACGCGAACCAGCAATTCACCCGGTCCGATAGACGGCGTGGGAATGCATTGCACCTCCACCCGGCCCTCGCCAAGGTAGACGGCAGCGTTCATTGACAGCGGAGCACTGGTAAGTGCAACGCCATCAGCTGACGCTGAGTTCATCGCTGGAACCTGCAAAGACTCTGCAACTGGCAAGAAATTCCCCCAACACCTGCGCGGCTCTTCCTGTTCGGCTGCGTAAACGCAGCAGTTCAGGCACAATCGTTGGCCGCTTTAAAGCCCAAAGCACAATTTTCCCACGTTCGATATGTCCACTGGACGATCTCATTAGATTGAGATCGAATCCGAAGCTTTCGTCGGCCCGGTCGGACACTACTTTGATGCAGCCAAATGGCAACTCGGCTCGTTTTGCTCGCTGAGCTACGCCAGCAGCCTCCATCTCTACCGCTACGGCTCCCGATTGGAACAAGTGAGCCTTATCTGCGGCGGTAACCGCAATCCGATCCTGCGACAGAATAACGCCGGAGACCACCTCGGAAACCGCCTGTAACTGTACGCAATCAAAAATTCCGCCACCACTGGGTTCGGATACCTTGGTCGCCACCACTATCTGGTTCTGCTGCAAGTTCGGGTCCAGGGCGCCGCAATAGCCGACACTTAGCACCGCTTCCAGCGGCGAAGAGCCCAAATCGGCGGCGCTAACCGCCCGAATGGCAATTTCCACCGCGTGAGCCGCAAGCTTTGGCCCCGCCCCATTAGCCGCCAGCAGAATACGGCGGCCGTCAAGAATACCCTCCTGGGCATAAGCAAGCGGCCATTTCAGCGGGCGTAACCCGGTAAGGTAATTGGCGAATGGTTTAAGCTCCGCCGCGTCCGCAGCTACATATAGAATGGCCATGTCAACAATATCCGTTCGAGCGGAACCAGTTTACGGCACGCGTTAAAGCAACGTCCACGTCGCCCGGCTTAAAGCCCAGTTCCCGAATTGCCTTGGCATGAGTAACAAACATTTTCTTGCGCGCCATCTTCACGCCTTCCAACGGGGCAATTGGTTCAAGCCCCGTGAGGTTCGCCCAGGCGGTTGTCACCACGCCGGTAGCGTAAGCGATGGCATAGGGGACCTTTGTGGTAGGAGCCGGCTTGTCCGCAATCAGAGCCAAACGGCCAAGGATTGCCTGCAGCGTGAGATTTTCGCAGCCCAGAATGTAGCGTTCGCCGGAGCGTCCTTTTGCTGCTGCCAGCAGATGCCCTTCAGCAACGTCGCGCGCGTCCACTAAATTTAGCCCGGTATCCACAAACGCAGGCAGACGGCCGGCTAGAAAATCGACAATAATCTTGCCGGTGGGCGTGGGTTTCCAATCATGGTCGGCTATCGGCGCGGTGGGGTTTACGACAACTACAAACTGACCGGTGCTGGCCTGTTCCAGAGCCACCTGCTCAGCCAGCCACTTAGAGCGCTTGTAATGGCCCGTCATATCGGAAATAGAAACGGGCGTCTGCTCATCGCCGTTCTCGCCGGCCGGCATACCGATGCAGCCAACGGTACTGGTATAAACGGTTCGCTCCACGCCCGCGTTGCGCGCCGCCAGCAGCAGATTGCGGGTGCCTTCCACGTTCGATTGGTACAACTCCTGCGGATGCTTGGACCAGAGGCGGTAGTCGGCAGCAACATGAAACACCATCTGGCAGCCCTGCACGGCGCGAGCCAGCGAATCGGGATCGCGCAAGTCACCTAGGGCGGCTTGGACGGGAAGTTCGCGCAACTGGCTACCCGGACGGCAGAGCGCGCGAACTTCATGGCCGCGCTCTACCAAGGCGCGCGCGATGTGCCAGCCAAGAAAACCGCTGGCGCCGGTTACAAGGACGAGAGACAAGACAGGGAACCTCGGGCCGTTTCCGACTCTTAAACCTTTCCGATTTAAACCAGGGATTCTTCCTGCGATCCGGCAATGGCCTTACGAAACGCCGAAAGAGCTAGCAGGGGGAAGGTGTTGCGGTAATCCGTGTACGCCAAATAGAACACACGGGGGAAGCCAGTACCTGTGCAATACTCCTCATCCCAGTTGCCGTCGCCGCGCTGGGTAGAAACCAGGTACTCTACCCCATTGTAGAGACTCTCGCTGCGGATATCGCCGCCCGCCAGCAGGGCCAGAATGGCCCAGGCGGTTTGTGACGGCGTACTGGGATTGCCAATGTAGCGATTTTCGTCATAGCTCGCGCAGCTTTCGCCCCATCCGCCATCTCGATTCTGGAAGGCGCGGATGAACTCAAGGGAATGCTGCACACAGGGCTCATTTTCGTCTACGCCAGCGGCGCGCAGACCGCGCAGCGCCAGGAACGTTCCATAGATGTAGTTGACGCCCCAGCGGCCATACCAACTGCCGTCCTGCTCCTGTACGCGCATCAGGTAAGCTACGCCACGGCGAATGGCCGGGTGGTTGGGCCCGAGTCCCTGTCGCACCAGCGCCTCTAACACCCGGCCGGTAATGTCCGGGCACGAGGGGTCGAGCATGGCATTATGATCGGCAAAAGGAACGTCGCTGAGAATACTCCAGTTGTTATCCACGTCAAAAGCAGCCCAGCCGCCGTCCTTGCCCTGCATAGCCAGCAGCCAGTCAACCGCGCGCTTCTGGCAGGCGGCTTGTTTTGCGGGATCGGAACCACGCGCCTTGTCGAAAGCCAGCAGCACCATCGCGGTGTCGTCCACGTCGGGATAGAAGGCGTTGTTAAATTCAAAAGCCCAGCCCGAAGGTTTGACACGCGGGCGTTTGACCGACCAGTCACCGCTGGTTCGAATCTCTTTGGAGATCAGCCAGTCCACTGTCTTGCGCAGCGCGTCGGTCGGCGGCTGTTCGGTCTCGGCAAGCGCAAAAGCCGCAATGGCGGTGTCCCAAACAGGTGAGAAGCACGGCTGCATGTAGAAGCCAGACGCGTCATTATCAACCATCAGCTTGTTGAACTGCTTTTCAGCCTCAACGCGCAGCGGATGGTCAGCCTTGTAGCCGAGTACGTCCAGCGCCATGATGGCGTATTGCATGGATGGATAGATGGCGCCCAAACCGTCGGAATTCTTAAAGCGCGCAATCATCCATTCGGCACATTTTTGAATGGCGAAGCGGCGAATAACGCCCGGGCTTATGCGTTCCCAGAACTTCAAAAATTTATCGACTGCCAGAAAGCAATTCCGCCAGGAGAAAAATCCAAGGTCGCGCTCCGGATGCATGGGTGCGCCCGAAAGGAACAATTCGTCTACGTTGAAACCAGCCGGGACAGGCCGCTTCGGATGGGAAGCATGCACGACTGAAAGCGGGATGACAATCGCTCGCGTCCAGGACGACATCTGATAGATGAAATTGAACGGCAGCAGAATGATTTCCGGCGGGATAGATGGGCAGGCACTGCGCGGAAACAGATCAAATAAGCCCAAGTTGACGCGCACGTAGCTGTTGGCGGCCTGCAAACCGCCCAGGTCGAGAATCCGAACACAGAGGCGCTTCATACGCGGGTCTTCAGCCGGAACACCGGCCACCTTCAAAGCGAAATAAGCCTTGATGGAGGCGTTGATCTCCGACGGCCCCTTTAAATATATGTTGAATCCGCCATCCGGCAACTGACGGCTTAATATGGCAGCTACCGCGCGTTCGATGCGGGGACGTGAGGGAGGATTCCAAACACCATCCACTGGAGGATGCAGCCAGAGTTCCATCAGGATGTAATCCGATTCCAGCGTCGAGTCGGCGCGCAGGTCGGCCCACCAGAATCCCTGCGGCCGTTGTCGGCTGACCAGCGATTTCGATGCACGCCGAACAGCATCTTCGGCGGCAATACTTAACGAGCGCGAAATTTGCAGGCTAGGCTTCATCGGCAATACTCCCAACTAAGGGATGCGCGGCAACCATTTTTAGGCGCGAACTGTGTAGAGCCTTGGCGTAAAGCTCTCCAAATCGGACGGCAGCGTAAAGCGCACGTCTTCTTCCTTGATTTCCGCTTCTTCCACATCCAAATAACCCTTGGATTGCAAGTGAGCGATAAGTTCCTGAACCAGATGCTCCGGCGCCGAAGCACCAGCCGTGACCGCAACGGTATCTACGCCTGCAAGCATTTCCGGCTGCACTTCGCTGCAATCATCCAGCAGATAAGCAGGAACACCAGCCTTGGCGCAAACTTCTACCAGGCGGCGCGAATTCGAACTGTTCTGCGAACCAACCACCAGCAACGCCTGACACAGAGGCGCTACCGCTTTGACGGCCAACTGGCGATTTTCGGTAGCATAGCAAATGTCTTGGGTTTTAGGGCCGGTAATCTTCGGAAAGCGTTCCATCAGACGGCGGACAATGTCCTGAGTTTCGTCCAGCGATAGCGTCGTCTGCGTCAGGTACGCTACACGGTCGGGATTGGCTATGTTCAAAGCGTCAACGTCAGCCACATCACTCACCAGAATGGTGTTCTGGGGGGCTTCACCGAGCGTTCCGATGACCTCATCATGATCACGATGGCCAATCAGGATTATGGTGTGGCTATCCCGCGCCAGCTTTTTGGCTTCAAGATGTACCTTTGTCACCAAAGGACAAGTCGCGTCAATCACTTGCAGTTTACGATCTTTGGCTTCCTCACGCACCGAGGGAGCCACGCCGTGGGCGCTGAAAATGACTCTGGCACCTTCTGGAACCTCCGCTAACTCCTCGACGAAAATGGCGCCAGCATTCCGCAATTCGTCCACAACGTGCTTGTTATGAACAATTTCCTTGCGGACATAGATGGGCGCACCATACAAATCAAGCGCGATTTTTACCACATCTATAGCCCGAACTACTCCAGCGCAGAAACCACGCGGCTTAAGCAGGATGATCTTTTTTTCGCTGCCGCTGACCGGGGCGGAAAAGGAAGGAGTGGCTATATCGTATTCGACACCGGCTGGAGGCATAGAGATCAGATTAAGTATAACAAGTACTTATGGCTTAAGAAACCCGTCAGCCAGGACTAAGCCGGGTTAGATTCGCGGATTTGTAATATTCCGAGCGGCGATTACTCCTTGCTATCTCCGCCTTCCGCTCAAGGGTGAAAATGCGCTCTTCCATGGCCGCCAATCGGTCTGCCGTTGTCGCGTCTAGCGTCTCCAGGCGCCGTACCCGAATCTCGGTGGTCCGTCCCCACTTCCAGAACTCAGACAAGAGGCGTGTTTCGGTGTCGTGAAGCTCTTCGCGGATCTGCGCAAAATTCGCATCTACCTCAGCGAACCTCTTCTGGACCTGATCGAACCTCGCGTCGACCTGATCGAACCTCGCGTCGACTTGCTCGAACCTCGCGTCGACTTGCTCGAACCTCGCGTCGACTTGCTCGAACCTCGCGTCGACTTGCTCGAACCTCTTGCCCACTTGCTCGAACCTCGCGTCCACTTGCGCGAACTTTCCTTCCAAGTACGTCTTTAGTTCTTCATCCATGGTCTTCTTCCCTGCGGCGGTTGGAGTTGGCGGTTCCGCAACTTCCTCTCTACAAGTTTACCGGGACAATCTCGCCAATATTCAACGCCTTTAACGATGGTTCCACTTCGGCCCGATCCGCCACCACCATCCAAACCGTCTGGTCAGGATCAAGCAGCGTTTTGGCGGCTTTCTCCAGATCGGGGATGGTCAACGACGAAACGCGGCCGACATAATGTTCATAGAAGTTCAGGGGTAAACCCATCTGCAGCAGGTCACTGAAGAGGCTGCCTACAGAGTTCATGGTCTCGTGCGAGCCGGGCAGTTCGAATATCTGCTGCTGCAGCGTTTTCTCTAGTTCCTCGGTTGTGATGGGACGGTCGCCCAGCATGCCCTTCATCTCGCCGACCATTTCGGCGATAGAGTCGGCAGTTTTATCTCCTTGTACTGACGCATACGCCAGAAACGGACGCTGGGCGCAGGCACCATAGAGCACGGAACCGGCGCCGTAGGACCAGTGTTTGTCTTCGCGCAGATTCATGTTCAAGCGCGCACCGAAAGTGCCACCGAAGATATTGTTCATGGTCTCAAGCGCAATTTCATCGGATGCGCTGGGCGGAGCGGCTACTGTGCCGGCAATGACAACCGAATGCAATGCGCCTGGCTTATCCACCAGGTAGATGGTGGCTTTCGTCGGGCGCTTTACCTCGGTCAGCTTCTTTACCGGCACGGCTCCGTATAGCCATCCGCTAAACAGCTTCTCCAGCTTTGGCTTTATCTCAGCCAGAGTAGTGTCGCCCACAACAATCAAGGTGGCATTGTTCGGTTTGAACCAGGTGGCGTGGAAGCGGGCACTGTCTTCCCGTGTCATGGCCTGGACGCTCACTTCGGTGCCGGAACCGGTTAGCGGCACCCCATACGCGTGACCTTCGCCAAACAGGATTGGCGGTAAAGCGCGCAGCGCCATCTGCAGCGGCGTCACTTTTTCGTTAGCGATAGAGGAAAGCTGAAGCTGTTTCTGACGTTCGAAATCGGACTCGGGAAAGATGGGATTCAGAATCACATCGGCGTAGATGTCGAGCGCTTCATCAAGCGTATCCAGCAGCGCCGATAAATACACGGTTGACATGTCCAGGTTGCAGCCGCTGGTGAGTTGTGCACCCAGCATTTGAATCTCGTCGCTGATCTCAAGCGCTGACCTTCGCTTTGTCCCGCCCGTGAGCAAGGCAGAAACCATGCGCGATGTGCCCGGCAGGACGGACTGGTCGGCCGCATAACCGGCGTTGACGTCAAGCCAGAAATTAACCACGGGAATTTCGTGGCGCTCGGCTACCAGGATGCGCAGGCCGTTGGATAGACGATCCTCTTTTAAGACTGGGAGCTTCAGTTCATGCGGCTGGCCCAGGCTGGGCAGAGCAGTCCGGTCTGCCGCCGGCGTGGTAGATGCTTTAGCCGAAAAAGGCAGCACTTCAATGGCGTAAACTCCGTCGGAAAGCCATTCGCGCGCGGCATCGCGCAGATCGGCAAATCCAGCCTGTTCCAGCCGCTGTAGCTTGGCTTTGTAGCCATCGGGCGAACCTAAATAGGTCTGGCTGGTGGCCAGGATATCGGACTTGCCGCCAAAGCCGCCAATCCGCTCGACACCGCGCACAAAGGCCGCGTAAGACTGTGCCTTTAAGCGAGCGAGTTCGCGCGCCGTCGGGCCGTCCTCCAGAAAGCGGGCCATTTCCTCGTCGATCGCTTTCTCTACTTTGCTGAGATCCTCGCCCTGCTTAGCGGTGGCGACGATGACAAACTGGCTGCCGATCTCGCGTTCGTCCAGATGCGCTGCTACTTGTGTGGCAATCTGATCGTCATAAACGAGCCGCTTATATAAGCGCGAGTTCTTACCGCTCGACAGCACGCCTGCCGTCAGACGCAAATAATCCGCCGCTGCCGCACCATAACCGGGAACGTTCCACATCTTATAGAGGCGCGATTGCGGAACACGGTCCTGCACCACCTCCCGATGGTCGCCCGTCATCTTGGCGATCCAGGCCCGCTGATGGGCTACCGGAGGTCCGGCTGGAATCTCGCCAAAATAACGGCTGACGCGCGCGTGGGCTTCCTCCGTATTGATATCGCCCGCAACCACCAGCACTGCATTCGAGGGCGTGTAATAAGTCTTAAACCACTCCCGAACATCTTCCACCGTTGCGGAATCAAGATCCTCCATGGAGCCGATAACCGTATGCGCATACGGATGTCCGGCCGGATAGGTGGACTTTACAACCAGATCTTCCACAATGGCGTAAGGCTGATTTTCGCCTTGGCGCTTCTCGTTCTGCACCACGCCGCGCTGCAGGTCTAAGACCTCCTGATTGATGGTGTTGTGAAAGAAGCCCATTCGGTCGGACTCGGCAAAAAGCGCATAATCCAGAGCAGACAGCGGAACATTCTCGAAATAGTTGGTGCGGTCTTCGCTCGTGGTGCCATTCAGATCGGTGGCGCCAATCCGCTCCATTGTTTCGATATAGCTGCCCGGCACATGTTCGCTGCCGCCGAACATTAGGTGTTCAAAGAGATGAGCGAAGCCGGTTTTGCCGGGTCTTTCGTTCTTGGAACCCACGTGATACCAGATATTTAGCGCAACGATAGGTGTTTTGCGGTCCTCATGAACGATCACTGTAAGGCCGTTATCAAGTACGAAATGCTCGCAGGGAATTTCAAGCTTTGAGAAATGCATTATGAAAGGTACGTAAAACCGCACGATAGCAGATGGACGGCCATGCGAGCGCAAAAAGGGCTGTTTCATTCAACGCGAAAGCCAGTTCGAGCGGTGCGCATATCACTCGCGTTATTGGCAACTAATGTTCCCTGCCTTGTCCGTCGAAAGGAGTATTAGTAAGGCTTAGTAATCTGCAATGCTGATCAATTACTTTCTCATGCTGACCATGCTGCTGCTGGTTAGCGGGTTAGCCCTGGATGCGGGACTTCTGGGATGGCGTCAAATCCGCCTTCAAAATGCCGCCGACGCCGCCGCCCAGGAAGGAATGTACCAGCTTGCGCGCGGTGATTCCGCTTGGGCGACAGAGGGCCAAGCCCAGGCGGCAGCAAACGGTGTGACAAACGGTGCCAGCGGGGTCATTGTCACGCTGTCCAATCCACCTACAACGGGCAAGTATGCGAATGATACCTCCGCTATTCGCGCGACTGTCTCCCAGACTGTCAATAACATCTTCATGGCTTTGATCAACGCAGGGCAATCGACGGTAAGCGCCACGGCGGTTGCGAGAGAAATTCCTACCTGCATTTGGATTATGAACCCCAACAGTAGTTCAAACGGTTCTCTATGGCTGCTCTCCGCGGCTATATACGCATCCTGTGGCGTCTTTGTTAACACAGCGTCCGGCTATTCCTTAGGTGTTGACGGCTATTCCACCCTGGCAGACTGGCGGACACGAGTAGTCGGTCCTTCTTCCACTGGCGTCTTGAGCAGCGGCACCATCAGCCCTAGCGCCCACTACTCATCAGCGTCCAAAACAGACCCGCTTGCCTACATCACGGCCCCTACCCCTTTCACGTGCACTTACACTTCCGCCACCACCATTTCAGGCCAAACGACCACGCTAAGTCCAAGCAATTTTTGCGGCGGCCTCACAATTACCAACTCGACCCTCACGCTTCAGCCTGGCACCTATATCATTGCCGATGGACTGACTATCTCGAACAGCAGCATTTTTGGTCTGTCAGGAGTGACCTTCTTTCTTACCAAGCACAACTCGGCAAGCTACATTAATACATCGATTAACAGTTCCAACCTGTTCTTAAAAGCACCAACTTCGTCCGCCAATGGCGGTATCACCGGAGTCGTGGTTTTTGCAGATCGTAATTGGGTAGCCCATGGCAGTCAGGGAGTGTCCCTGGCAAACAGCACGGTGCAGTCGGACGGCATCTGGTACATCCCAAATACCGGCCTTTACCTGTGGTCCTGCACCTTTTCTTACTTCGCTTATGACGTCTGGTACCTGGATAACCTTTATGATTACGGCACCACTGCTATTTTCAACTCGAACTATTCCGGTCTCGGCGGCGTTTCACCGCTTCAATATGAAGACGGA
Source organism: Bryobacterales bacterium (assembly GCA_003163855.1). GTDB lineage: Bacteria > Acidobacteriota > Terriglobia > Bryobacterales > Bryobacteraceae > Bog-105. The sequence goes on from PLRJ01000156.1 coordinate 15,803, forward strand.
GTGCTTGTTCAATGACCAGGCGAGCTTCCGGTCGCGGCAGCGGCCTGATAGAGTTTGCCCTGCTTGTCCTGATTCTTATGCTACTTGCGCTGGGCGTCTTTAACCTGGGACTCGCCATTGAAGCCGGCGATACGATTTCGGCCGCCGCGCGCGCCGGCGCTTTTTTTGGCGCTTCCGACGGCAACGCCAACAACACTTCAGGAATGCAAAACGCGGCTCTGAACTCTGCCACGGGTTTGACCGCCAGCATGACGGCTAACGCTTCAACCTGGTGTACCTGCACCGCTGGCAGCGCGACCACGGTCAGTTGCACCAGCTTGTGTAACACCTACGGTCCACCCATTCAGTATGTAAAGGTACAAACCAGCGCGACCATACCCCTGCTATTTAATTTCCCTGGCGTACCGCTGACTATTCCGCTGGGCGCCAGCTTCACGTTGAGAGCACGATAAATCATGCGGGGCCGCGATCATCGCAGCCGGGTAGCGCAAACGGGCAGCGCCTTGGTGGAGTTTGCCCTGGTAGTACCGCTCTTCTTCCTGATCATTTTTGGGCTCATCGAATTCGGCCTGATTTTCGCTGGCTACTGCAGCGCCGCGTACGCCAGCCAGCTTGCCGTTCGCTACGCCATTGTGCGCGGCGGCGATCAGGTCTTCGTGGCTCCCTGCGCCACGTCGGACATAACGGCGCTAGTAGCGCCCTACCTTTGGGCGGCCCAGCAAAACTCCTATACCGTCACCACCACATGGAGTCCAAATAACAACGCCGGAAGCACCGTGACCGTGGCCATCAGCCTGACCTACAAGACCGGCATTCCCTACTCTGGTCTGAATACCATCAAAGTAGGAGCTTCCTCTAAGGGCACCATTTTGTTCTGAGACACTATCCAGCCACCGGCGCATTCAGCAGCGGTCGCAGCACATTCAGAAATGCAGCCTCATTCTCCATTTCGAACTCGATCTCCAACCACGCTAAGCTCAGCGGATGAATGACCGGTCCCAGATGATCGGGACAATTGATGCGATCTTTCTCGGTAGTCACCAGCAGTTCGGCGCCCTGCAGCCGCGCTTGATGCGCAATGCGGCCTAACTCCACCGGCTTGTAAGAATGATGATCTTCAAAGGCCCACCTGAAGACAATATCCACGCCTAGTGTTTCCAAAGTGTTCCAAAAATTCTGCGGGTTGCCTAAGCCGCAAAAAGCACCCACACGCCTGCCTGCTGGATTTGCCAAAGCGTTTCCGCTGGCGTAATCACGCCAGCCACGGCTAATGAGGTGGGTGCGAAACACCGGCGCCCTGGAGTTAAACTTCTGCAGGCGTGCCCGCACGGCGGCGAAACGCAGATCACTTTCGGCTCGTGTCACCACAAAAGCTCCAGCCCGCTCCAATGCCGACAGCGGTTCGCGTAGACGTCCCAGCGGGACGAGATCTTCCTGACCGAACGGATCCAGCCCGTCAATCAGCACAACGTCGAAATCGCGCGGCATACGAGCGTGTTGAAAGCCATCGTCGAGCAGCAAAACATCGGTCTCAGGAAACTGCCGCAGGAGAACCTGCGAAGTCTCATAGCGCTTAACGCCGATGCCCAGCGGCGCAATGCCGGCGCGCAGGAAGATCTGGGCCTCATCGCCAGTGAGGAAAGGCGACACCACCGCGCCTGGCGGGAACACCAGGCTCTCGGCCGGATAACGCCGCCGGTAGCCGCGCGATAGCAGCCCTGGCGAATAACCATGCTGGCGCAGCGCGCGCGCCAGGTAGTTGGTGAACGGCGTCTTGCCTGCGCCGCCCACAGTTATGCCGCCGACGCTGATCACCGGCACCGGAATGGGAATTAACGAGGCCGCGCGTTGCTCGGAACGGTCGCGTTTAATGGCGCCGCCCCACTTCCACAGAAACGCCAACGGCGTCAATAGCAGGCGCGCCAAGGCTCCGCGCGGCTTGTGAATCCAGGCGGAGTGGTAGAGCGGCTGCAACCGTTGCGCAACCTCGCCCGAGACGCCTTGCCTGATCTCCACCAACTGGCGCGCGCGTTGCCCCAGCGCCAGCGCCTCGTCCCGATCGCTTAACAGCTGCCGAATGGACGGCAATAACTGCTGCGCCCCTTCGATTTGCTGAATGCCGCCGAGGGCCAGAAAATCGCGGGCGATAGATTCGAAGTTCTGCATGTTTGCCCCGACGACAATGGGCGCACCTACAGCGGCCGGCTCCAGAATGTTATGCCCTCCACGAGGAGCAATGGATCCGCCGACGAAAACAGCATCCGCCAGATGGTACAAACCGGCCAATTCTCCAATGGAATCCAGCAGAATGACGCCGGGCAATTGCAGCCGTCGGGCGGGGTCGCGCAGTAGATCTGTCCGGCGGATCCAGGAAAAGGAGCCAGCCGTAAGTTTCCGGGCCACTTCGGAAAAGCGTGCCGGCTGCCGCGGCGCAAGTATTAACAGGAGTTCCGGAAACTCGTTCGCCAACTGCCTGAAGGCGGCCAGCACCACGTCATCTTCATCCACATTATGCCGGCGCAGGCTGCCGCGCTCATTCGGTCCCACCGTGCTGGCCGCGATCCAGATCCTGCGAGCACCAAAACTGGGAATCGTCAGCGGGGGCGTGGCTTTGGCTGCGTCGAACTTCAGGTTGCCAGCTACAGAAAGGCGCTCGGGCGAGACGCCCATTTCAAGGTAACGATCCAGATCGACCGCCGACTGCACCAGCACTAGGTCCGCCATTTGCAGCACCGGTTTGAAGAACCAGCGAAAGCTTTGATACTGCGGCCAGGTGCGATTGGAAATACGGCCGTTAACGATGGCCAGGCGCGCGCCCGTTCTTTTCGTTTCAAAGTAAAGGTTCGGCCAGATCTCTGTTTCCAGCACAATCAGCAGCGCAGGACGAATGACACGCAACGTTCGCCGTACGCAGGACGCGTAGTCGATGGGCACAAAGAAAACTCCGTCGCACAAGCCTGTGAGTTGTTGAGCAGCCGCCTGTCGCCCCGCGATAGTAGAAACGGAAACATAGAGAGGTGTGTTCGGCTGCAGGCTGCGCAGTTCCCGCAGCAGGGTTACGGCTGATGCCACTTCCCCCACCGAGACTGCGTGCAACCAGACCGCACCGGGTTTCGTCCTGCTAAAAGACTTGGGGAGAAAGCCGAGACGTTCAAAAAAGTTCGGCCAGTAGTTACGATGAGTTAGCAGCCTCGCCAGGAAATAAAAGGCCACAGCGGGGAATGCAAGTAGCTGAATGGTCCGGTAGAGAAGGGGAGGGCGAGTGGTAAACAAAATTCGCTGTGTGATTGCGAGTATAACGCTGGCTGGCGCCACCATGTGGTGCATGGCGGCTGAAGATTCGTTTCGCGCAAAGGCGGCCAGCGAGTACGCCCATCAAACGTCAGATAAGGTGACGGTGGGGGCGAAGGCTTTCGACAACGAGGAGTTGACGGTGGAAGCATTCGGCAAGAAAGCGGACCTTTTGAAGTATGGCGTTCTGCCCGTGCTGGTAGTGGTGGAAAACAAGCGCGATAAGGCGCTGGATCTGCAAAACCTGCAAGTGGAATTGGTGGCGGCCGACGGCAGGCACGTGAACGCGGTCAGTCCGGAGGATGTTACGTATCTGGGAACGGAAGGTAAGAAGCATCCCTCGGTGAAGCCCACGCCGCTTCCCGTTCCGCTGCCGAAGAAAAAAAATCCGCTTAGTTCCCCGGAGCTTCTGACAAGGGCGTTTTCAGCGAAAATGCTGGCACCGGGGGATACCGCTTCGGGGTTCTTTTATTTTGAGGCGAAGCCGGAGACTGGCGACAGTATTTACCTGAACGGCATGCACGATGCGCGGACGGGGCAGGAAGTTATGTACTTTGAGTTCCCGTTTCAGAAGCCGCAGTAAGAGGCGGCGTCGCGTACTCGCCGGGCCGCATAATTGCACAAGAAGAACAGCTCTACGAAGTTAGCAAGGACGTCACTCCGCTCAAACTCATTTACAAGGTACAGCCAGCGTAAAAGAGAGTTTGGATCCAGACCTTGACGCGGAAGCAGTAAATGCAGTTTCAAAGTGGCGGTTTGAACCGGCACGAAAGAACGGGGTTGCCGTAGCCGTGAAATCTACCGTGGAAATCACTTTCAAATTGTGCTGCGGGTGGTAATGTCACTCTTTACTCGAAGCTTGACGCCAACGCCTGCTCAAACGCAAGCGGATCATCGAGTGTCAGCGCTACTCGCGTCAGTCGCCTCTGGAAGCCGAACAATCCTTTCGCTGTTAACTCGCGAGTGAACTCGATGCAATGACTTGGCTCAGCCCGGCGTGGCACGGCGAACTGGGCATCGCTCGCGTCGGCACGACGAATGCACGCAATCAGCGCGCGAGGCGCCTGTAACTGAAACATCAGACCATAACGTAGATAAANNTAAACACTGAGAGCGGTTGCTGCCCACGCAATGGTGGAGTTCCACTGCCGCAGCACCAGGTGCACAGGAATGATTTCAAACACGCAGGCAAGTGGTAGCACACCCAGCAGATCGGCTTGGCCGGCTCTTTGTAATTGGTGAAAGGTCGAGTGTTGCGAGCGACTCGGGGCGCCTTTTTCATGGGTATGATTTCTTGTTTGCCGGACGTAAATGCCCAGCGCTCCAATAAATCCGAGTTCGCAAATAGCGGCTATGATCGTCGTGGCGCTTGCTCCGTCTGGAAATAGAAAGCTGGCTCGAATAATCGCAGTAGGGCGATCGTGATCAGGCTCGACTTGGTTCGTACCCGCTCGCGGACTAAGAGCCAGTAGTAGAGCGCAGAGACGACTACGATTACATCGAAGCTGCTGTTGATCAATAGCCTAAAGCGATGAACACCACATAGCGAATTCGGACTCTGTCAGTCGCGCTAGCATACTTTCATTCAAACACCGGTGCCCTCGCTTAGCGACCTGTGCAGTAAGCTCTCGATCGCGAGTTTCGATGCTGCAAGTTCCAGATATCCCCGATCAAGGGTTGCGGAGCACCCACGAACAAGGCCTATAACGTCCCGCCACTGCACCTCGGACATCTCGCCACCCAGCCTGAACCAATATAGTTTGGCGAGCAGTATGTCTTCCGGTGTGACAAACCACGCGGGCCCTTTCGACAAGCCACTGTTCTCGAGTAAGACCGCCCGCTCCAATTCTTCCTTGCCGATCGGAAATGCACTGGCTGGAAAGATATCGAACTTGAGCGCAGTTTGCATGTGAATCACGTTGAAAGGTCTGCCCAGACGAGTAGCGCTGAGTGCCTCCTCCGCGTCCGCGTAAAACGAATCGGGCAAATGGCTTAGGAATACCCTAAGGTTTTGCTGTGTGACGTCGGCCAGAATGTCGACGTTGTTTGTGAAGCGCGGCTCACCAAAAGCGGTGCTGGCCCAGGAGCCTCCGACAGCGTAGCGGATTCCAGCCGCCTCCAACGCAGAACGCAGGATTTCGAAGGCGTCGGCAGGCAACAATATCAGACCCTCCGATAAGCCGCTCGCGCCAGTTCTTCTCCAAAACGGGTCACCGCTACGTGGAAGGCGATTTCGGCTTCGTCCGCATGCGGATATTTGCGGCGAAATGCAGCACATTGAAGTGCATGGCCCGCCTCCCAAAGCGCTACGCCAAGGCGCACGCGTTCGGAAGGGGTCATCGCCGCTAGCCGTTCGAAATAGACCTGGCTCGCTTTCGGCGATGTGTCGCTTAACTTCATTCTGCTCCGAGTATCTCTCAGTCTGCCCTCTTTTCCGCTCTGTATCATACGAAGATGAATCGTCGGCTATTCCTAGGTCTCTCTGCTGCTGCGTTAACCCGCGCATCTTTTACATTGGATGCGCCCGTCAACAAGCGGGAACGCATGCTCGGGTGGCTCGCCGGCCAGGGCACACCGAATTACACGCCCGCCGCTTTTTTCCTGCATTTCGGAGACGGTTACAAGACCGGTTCCGCCGCCGCCAAACGACACCTGGAATTCTTCCACCATACCGACATGGATTTCGTGAAGATTCAATTCGAGCAGACGTACACGCGCCAGGACTTTCTGCAAAAGCCCGGCGACTGGTCGAAGCTCAAACTGGCCAAGCTCGACTTCTACGAACCCCTGCTACAGACGGTGCGCGAACTGGTCAGGAGCGAGAAGAAAAACTCGCTCATTCTCATGACTCTCTACTCGCCATTCATGTGCGCGGGCCAGTGCGCGCCCGCCCCTACACTGATCCGGCACTTCGAGGAAAACCCGGAGGCGGTAAAGAAGGGGCTGGAGATTCTGACGGAAAGCCAGCTTCTGTTCGTGCGTGCCTGTATCAAGGAGGGTATCGACGGATTTTACGCGTCCACGCAAGGGGGCGAAGCGAACCGCTTCAGCAATCCTGCGATCTTCGCTAATTACATCAAGCCCTTCGACATGGTCTCCATGAAGGAAGCCGCCAGTGCCTGCCCGCTCAACATACTTCACGTCTGCGATTACGTGGCTCCCTACAGCGACTATGCCGCCTATTACGATTACCCCGGCCATGTTGTTAACTGCAACGTAAAGTTGACCGACCGGCATATCTCCGCCCAAGACATAACCGGCAAATTCAAGCGCCCTTTTATGGGAGGCATGGACCGCCACGGCATCATTGCGGCGGGTTCGCCTGATGAGGTTGCCGCTGAAATCCGAAGGATAGTAAAGAGTTCGCCCAAGCCGTTCCTGCTGGGAGCGGATTGCACAGTTGCCGCGGATACGAACTGGGACCGGCTAAAGCACGCAATCTCAGTCGCCCATCAGGTTAGCGCCTGATGCGGGAAATAATTCATCAAGGGTGCGAGCATCCGGAAAGCGCGGGGCCACCTCTTGCATCTTTCAGCCCAACGACTCACTTGCCGTCGTCATCCTCATCGTGGAACTTCCTGGCCGCTTTGACGAACATTCCCGGCATCAGTACGTTACGCTCACCCGGATAGGGACGCGCCCAACCGGTGGCTGAATACCAGATGACATGGTTGAGGAAATTCGGCTCAACCGCGTCTGCCTTGTCGTATTTGTTCTTCATCACCTCTGCCGTGGCTCTGAGCCAGGCTTTCTGCATTGGACTATACGCAGTACTTTCCTTGTGCGGCAGATCTGGACCGCTGTCCAGCGCGATAACCGCCGGCAGATGATCAAAGGGCGTCAAGTCGGGCGTGTCCTGAAACGCGTCGAACATAGGCGACGCGACCAGATCGAACTGAGTCAAAGGCTGCATACCCAGAATGTTCTCGATCGTGCGATTGATGTTTTCAGCGGTGTAGGTGGTGTGGATCGCCTTGCCTTGGCCCGAAGCCTGTGGCGCAACCGTGTAAGGGCTGATGATGTAGACCGGCTGGCGGTGTCCGTCCACATGATCAACGCCATTCTGGCTATCGTCCTCCTCGACAAAGATGGCCGACTGCGCCCACACTTTGCTGTGGCTGATGGCATCCACCATGCGGCCGAGCGCAAGGTCGTTGTCGGCTTGATAGTTGACTGGATAGGGGAATCCCCTTGCCGTGCCGGCTGTATGATCATCGGGAAGCCACAGGATGGTCAGGTTCGGTACCTGGTTCGCCGCATCCTCTTGCTGGAACAGCGGGAGCCAGTAGTCGGCGCGATATTGGTCCGGAATCCCGAGGTTGAATGGTGGGTAGTGCGGGTCGAGGATTTTGGCCGCTGACGGAACCGGAGAGGTTACGGTCACAGTGCCATCCGGAACAATGCAGTCTGAGGCGGGAGCTTTGCCCTCTTTGCACAGCGCCGTGCGATAGAAATCACTCCAGGTGTACTTTGCGTGGTCGGGTACTTGGCCTACCGTTTTTTCGCCCGCCCATTCTCCGAACAGCTTGACGGAAAGGCCCTTGGCTTCGGCTGCCGTCCACAGAAACCCGCGCGGTGTGTTGGTGAGTGGATCGTCCGCGTTCCCGCCCGGGTACGAACGGATCCAATCGGGCGACAGAATATCGTTCGAATAGAATGAGCCGGACATCACGATCCAAGGGTGACCGTCCGCCGATTGTCTACTCGGCGCATAAACATTGTCGAGCAGCGGGAAGCGCTTAACGAAAGCGTGTTGGTTCGGCAGGGCGGAAGCGAAAACAGCCAGCGACGGATCGCCATTGCCCCACGTCACGTCGCCCAGCATCTGGTCATAAGTGCGATTCTCCTTGATGATCAGGAACACGTGCTTAATCAGCGATGGTTCACCGATATGCCTGGGAACGGCCACGGGTTTGGCATTGGAGTCAACGTACTCCGGTCCCACCTGAATGTTGGTAGCCAGGTTCCAGTGGTTGTTATTAATCACCTGCTTTGTGTACTTGGCAAGCTGCTCCGCATTGGGCAATGGAATCAGGTTGACCACGCCGGTATCCTCATGCGTGTTGAAGCCAGTGGCGCCTGCCGCGGTACCTAGGGCACCTTGCGCGCCCAGACCTTTGTCATCCGCGACAACAAGCTGTTTGTGCGCGGCGTCATATGTGATGGAAGTTGGAAAGTAGGCAGTGGGGATATAACCAATCACCGGGTTCGCATCGCGCCCGGAAAGGTTGACGACAGCGATGGCATTGGCTTGGCCAAGAGTGACAAAGGCGCGGCTGTCACCGGCTACTGCAACCCCGTTTGGCCCGGACCCGAATGTGCCGCCCGCGATGGGCGCACTTAAATTGACGGTGCGGACGACCTTGCCGGTGTTGAGATCGACGACCGAGAGGCTGTCGCTGTAGGCATTGGCCACGTAGAGACTGGACCCGGAAATGGTCATGCCGGCCGGATGGAGACCGACACTGATCGTCTTCACGTTCTTGCCTGTGGCAAGGTCCACAACGGAAACGGTGCCGGTAATGGCGAAGGCGTCTTTGCGGTCGACGACGATAGGCGTGCCATCGGAATCGTTGGTAAAGTCCTCGCCGGTGGCTGGGCGGCCGCCTTCATTGCTCACATAGGCATATTGATCGCGAATGACGACGCTGTTCGGCGCATTGCCGACAGGAATCTGGGTGATGAGCTTTGCTGGAGAAGCGGCCAGGTCTATCACTCCCAGAGTATTTGCGACATTCAGGACGACATAGGCGCGCTTTCCGTCTTTAGAGAGCGCGATGCCGCCGGGGTTTATAGATTTGGCATTATGATACGCCCGTCCATCTGCTAGCGGCGGAGGCGCAGGCAGAGCCACGCTCTGGCAGGCGGTCAGGCGGCCCGTCTCCCCATCGACGTTGGTGATCACGACATGGTTGTCGTCCTGGCTGAAGAACAGCTTCGAGCCGTCCGCCGAATAGCTGATGCCGGTGAAGGACCCGGCCTTGTCGGAGGTGAAGGCCGTGCCTTTCAGGCTTGTGGGAAGGAATCGTTGCAGGACCTGCCCAGTGACGGTGTTGAAGACAATGATCGGCTGCGGCGATCCCATCAGCAGTACCGCGCCGCTTCTGGTCTTACTGTTCGGATTGAGCGCGATGGCCTTGGCCCGCACGGGCGCGCCCAACTGCACGATGATTCCGGCGGGTGTCAGGGTTTGATTGTCGGAGGCGACGATAGAGCCGTCATTTTGCGGACCGACAGTGCGGTTGGCCTGTGCGTTTCCATTCAATGCCGTGACAAAGAAGCAGGTAAGGAGTGCTGTGAACTTGAGCATAGATAAAGCGTCTGGGAGCTTGTATCTAAATCATGCAACAGCCGACGCACGATCGAGCCAATTAGAGTGTTACTGGGAAGTTAATCTTGCGTTTAGATCGCCGCCTCAGTTGAAGAAAATCCCGCTGACCGCCGCAGCGGGTCCGGCGTTCGGCGTTATCGTAAAATTCAGGTTTCCCTTGACATTCCAGATCGCCCATTTGCCACTGTGGAAGCCGGAGAACGTCTTGGAATCGTAGACTTGGCCGGTGCTGGCATCGCTTATCGTGATGGTTTCGCTGCGGCTGTTTGAATCCCAATCAAGCAGATAGAGCGCGACCTGATGCGCGTTGCCGTCGTTAATGTTGATGTTGAAACTGAAAGGCGTGTTGTAGTACTGCGTAAAAGCTGAAGCGATACGCGTGCTGGCGCCTGGTGCGGTCTGCAGGGCTCGTGCATCGGAAGTCTCACCTGCCCAAGTGTAGGCAAAGTCTCCGGCGAACGTAACGGTGGCGTAATTAAGGTAGCTGGGCGCCTCATTGGCAATGAGATACCCGCCGCTTCCGTACACACCGCTCCAAGTCCCCTGGGTCGTGGTGTCAATGCCGACAAACGTAACGGGCGGTGAGACCACAAAGCCGTAGGCCTGAATCGATCCGACCAACGGCGACAGTTCGGTGGAAGTGGCCTGTTGACCATCACCGGCGAATGCGAAAAGAGTATGGAAGCCGGGCTGCAATCCAGAGATTGTACCGTCAAACAGAGGATTGGCGCCTTTGGCTTTCGTCCAGCCGTTTTGCCAGGTGTCCACCTGGTAATAAACAGAATCGGGCACCGTTACGGTGCTGCTTTGGGCGGTGAAATCAAAAGTGGGCGTCTGGTTGTTCGGCAGGGGCGCGATGGCCGTGGTTAATGGTAGCGTCTGTACGCTTTCTTCCTGGATGATGGCGACGGTGACGGGATCAGCAGGGGAGTTCGGGCTGGCGACGTAAACCTTGTTGGTCACTGGATTCACCGCCGTCGAGGAATAACCTGTCGCAGCAGGAATGGGCACGCTTGTCTCCGTGTTGGTAGCCCCATCAAGGATCGTGAGAGAACCGACATAGGGTAAATAGATTTTGTTTGTGGTTGGGTTCACCACAGCCGCAAAAGGACCCGCGACGGCTTCAGCAATTGGCCCGGCGGGTAAAGTCGTGATGTTATTAGTGACGCCGTCAATCACCATCAACGTGCCGCTGAAGCTATTGGGGACGTATATCTTGTTCGTGATGGGGTTGATGCCGACGACCAGGGCGGCGGCTCCGGTAGCTGGCAAGGTGACCGTATCGTTGGTGGCGCCGTCGATGACCGTTACACTAACGCCATTGGGCACGTAGATCTTGTTAGTAGCCGGATTCACGGCTATGTCATAGAGCGCGCCCGGCTCGGCTATATAAGTGATGCTATTGGTGGCCCCGTCGATGACTGCGACAGTGCCATCTGAACCACCTTGACTGGCGATGGTGACGTAGATTTTGTTGGTGACTGGATTGACCGCGACGGCATAAGCGTATTGATCTGAGGCGGTCGGCAGAGGCAGGAACGTGGCAGAGTTGGTGGCCCCATCAATGACGGTTACGCCGTTGTACAAGACCGCGTAAACCTTATTTGTTACCGGGTTGACGCTGAGGGAAGCATAACCGGTACCGATGGGTATGTAGACGGCTTGCTGCGTGATGCCGTCAATGACCGCGACGCGGTATCCGCTTTGGTCACCGAGAGCAGCGTAGATTTTATTCGTGGCCGGATTGACTGCGATATCAGATGCAGCGCCCTCGATCGGGATGGTGGAGACGACCGTATCGGATGCGCCATCGATCACAGTCACGTTGCCGTCACCAGTCGCCACGTAAGTTTTATTGGTGACCGGGTTTACCGCGGCCAGCGTGAAGCCAAAGGCCACCTGCTGCCCGTTACCTGCCGCGACTTGGCCGATTATGAAATTTGTCGCGCCATCAACCACGCTGACGTTGCTGCTGCCGCTATTGGCAACATACAGCCTGTTCGTAATGGGGTTCATAGCGGCCGTCGATGGCCCGGTGCCGACCGCGAGCGTCGTCGTGTTGTTCGTGGCTCCGTCCAGCACGGTGATATTGTTGCTGCCTTCGTTCTCGATGTAGATGCGGTTTGTGGTCGGATTCACGGTCACGGCCCGGGCAATGGAGCCGGCCGGCACCGTCGTTGTGGAGTTCGTGGCTCCATCGACGACCGTGACTGAGCCGGCATAATTCGGAGCGTTGCCATTGTTAGCGACATAGATCTTGTTCGTGACCGGATTGACGGCTACCTGCGTCGGGTTGACACCGGTTGGCACAGCGGTAGTACCATTTGTCGCACCGTTAATCACGGTCAAACCGTTTCCCGCAACCACGTAAATCATGTTCGTAGTCGGGTTGACGGCGGCCGAGATAGGCGGTCCGCCAACCTGCACCGTGACGGTACTGTTGTTGCTGCCATCAATCACGGTCACGCTGTTGCTGCCTTCGTTAGCCACATAGATTTTGTTCGTGACGAAGTTAACGGCGACGGCGCGTGGCTGCGAACCGACCTTTAACGTCGATGTGGCATTCGATCCTCCGTCAATGACTGTGACATTACCGCTGGCCGTATTGGCAACATAAATTTTGTTGGTCTCGGGGTTTACGGCTAAGGCAATTGGGTTCGTGCCGGTGGTCGCAACTGTTGTGGTGTTGTTCGTTGCGCCGTCAATCACTGTGACTGTGTTGTTGCCTTGATTGGCAACATAGATCTTGTTCGTAATGGGGTTGACCGCGACCTGGTTGGGAGCGGAGCCAACCGGAACCACGGTGTAACTGTTCGTCGCCCCATCAATGACGGTGACACTGTTGCCGGTTCCGGCGGATGCGACATAAATCTTATTGGTTACGGGATTAACCGCTACCGACGACGGCGCTGCTGGCAAAGGGATGGTTGCCGTAACGCTTTGTGCCTGGGCTGAGCTTGTCAGCAATATCAAAAACGCTGCGCGACTGAGCCAGCGTAGACGGGTAGCCGCTTGATTCGGCTTCATCGGTCCTCCAGAATTAACCCTACAGGGGGTGTCGGTCTTGTCGGAGTATATACGGTTTAAAGCAAGATTGAAACGGATGGAATAAGGCAGAAGTTTTATCGGGTACGAGAAAGGTGTGCCGTCGCCAGCCATCTTGAAGCTTGCCTGCGGGCGTAAATCCTCACGGTGGGCGCCAGCACGTTGAAGTTAGCGTGTTAGTTGCCTGCGTGGGTTATGGGAATACCAAGGTCGGCGAGGATCTGCTGCACCTGCTCGGTTGCAAGCGGCACTTCGAGGTCAAACCGCGGCCCGGGTGCAAAATCAATCGTTTTGCCGATGGCAGCCAGCCTGGATACGAACTGATGGTTGAGTACAAAGTTGGGGTAGATGCGGATGCCGAATGGTCCCCCCAAGTCGGATAAATCCATATTCTCCGCGGCGACTACCCGATACCGTCCCGGCGGTACCCGTATGAATTGCCCATCGTTGGCGTACAGGGTTTCGGTGCTGTCTGGCGGAAGCGGATCGGGAATCAGAAATATACCTCCCCAGGAACCGGAGAAGGACGTTCCGCATAGGTCTTTATAAAGATCGGCGGGCGGAAGTGTTGGGACTGCGTGAACCGTTCCCGCTGCCATCCGTGTTGCCACTTCAATCACTAAATGCGCGGTCTGGCCGGCATTCAGCTTCAGCCGGTTGTCCTCAATCGGGTTTCCATCCAGCAGAATGTCCTTCACGTACGCGTGTTGGGACCAGTAGCGCGCAAAGGAAATCTCATATGAGCCTTCCGGTATTCCGCTTATGGAGAAGTGCCCCGATGGGTCGGGTTTAACATCGAGTGGCCTTGTAGGAACAACCATATTCGTAAAAGCCGTCCCCCAATCCTTCCAACTCAACGACCCCATTTCCTGAGGTTCCTTGCCGTCGATCAGCATTTTCCCGTCGATTGAGCCAAGCGCACTAAGGTTAATGGAAAGATCGGTCAAATCGGTTTGGCCGACGACTATCGAAGATTCTGCGCGCACTCTCACCGTGTCGCCATAGCAAGGGCCGCCCGAGCAGATCATCATCCTGTCGCCAAGATTGTCAATGACCTCGAGTTTGTAATGGCCAGGCGGGACTCCCCTCACATCAAATGTTGTTTTGGCCGAATCGGTTTTGGCGTCCGCCGAAAATATAAACGGAGCCCAGACGCTGGTTATCGGCGTGAGTTTGACGAGCAGATGTTCGCGTGGCAAGAGATTCGGCGCGCCAACGATTGCGCCGGTAACATGACGCCCGAAAATCGGCTGGGTTTCATCATCCGAGCGCAACTGGATTGTATAGGGGCAGGCTTTCTCTTCGCCTTCGAGAAACGATGAATTTTCATGGCGCAATTCGTAGTAAGCTGTTCGGCCGCTGAGTTTGACGGTAAAAGTGGCGTAGGATCCCAGCGAGCCTAAAGATAGCTCAAAGCGCCCGGAGTCGTCGGTGGATACTTCCGGTGGTCTATTGGAAGAATTAACCGGGAAGCGCGACTCCCAGACTGACACACCAACGCCGGCGATGGGCCGGCCTTCCAGGTTGGTTACAGTTCCACAAACAGTAGACGGCTGAGGCGCGGGCAACTTGACGCCGGTCCGATGTTCATTGGCCATCAGCTTTACGGCGGTGCCTTCCAGGCCCAGCCGCTGCGCGCCAAAGGCCGACGGAGGCATGCCATCGCTTTGCGCAACAAGCCGGTATAGGCCGGGAACGACAAGCTCGAAGTGAAAGCTTCCATCGGACGAGGGCTTGGTGCGGTAGAGTGCCGAATTCGGCGGGCTGGGGCGCAACGATTGCAATGCCACGGTTGTCGAGGCGTTGATGGGGCCAACTAGCAATCCCGATAATGATGCCGGTGGATAGGTGTCGGAGGGCAGATAGTGAGGCGGGGTAAGCGGAACCGCTGCCATGCTGCCAGTTGCGCCGGCCGGATTGTTGCTGACAATCGCTTCGAAGCTGGCCGTTTGTCCTGGCAGCAGTTTGAAATCACGTGGGTCTGCCGGTTCACCGTTAACACGGAATTCTTTCAAGTAGGATTTGCCATGGGTAAACTCGCCAAGCGAGAGACGATAGGTCCCTGGTGACAAGTCCTTGAAGCGGAATACACCCTGTTTGCCTGAAACGGCAAAAACAGAATTTCTGTCGCCCAGGTGCAACAGGCCAAGCTGCTGGTTGACATGTGATGGACATGCTTGCTCCCACGTGAGCCCTTCTAATTTCACCGTCCCGCTTAGCAGCGCCGGGTCCTGCTTTGTGAATGAGTCGACAACCAGCTTGGCCGTTTCCCCCCACTGAATCTCGTGGAGATGTACCTCACCCACGCTGTTGTCCAAGTGGCCATTCTTCATGGCAAATACCGCCGAGGCGAACATCTGAACCGGGTCCATCCATGCGTTTCGAACCTGAAGCAGGTAGGCGCCGTCGCATGCGTTGTCGAATACCATCTGATCTTCGCGGAAAAGCGGTAGATGCTGCGCTTCAAACAAAACTCCATCCTTATTTACCTCCATCAAAGAGGCAACATAACGCGTAATGGGGCCTTTCAACGAGCCATCTATTCTGCCGGTAATGGTATGTCCCGTGCACCGAACGCGAGGCAGGTGGATTTGGACACAAGCGGCCGATGAATGCCGCGCCGGGGTGAGCAAGTAAGCGTCGGAGAAGTTGCCTGACGGGGAATACCAGAAGCCATTCGCCCGCAGCAGGTAGCGGGTTTGGTCGAAGAGGGATGGAAATTGGAAAAATCCGTCTTGGCCCGTCAGTTGCGGAGGTTCCCTGAGCTCGGCGAGCGATCCATAGCCGCTGCCGGTAACGGTATATACCTCTACGCTGGTGTTGGCAGGCTTGCCATCGGCGTTAAAGACCTGACCACAAATACCCGGAGAATCCTCAAAAAGACGTAAAGACACGTCGCGCAGGTGCTCGCCCTTGTGAATCCGCAACACTGTTCCGGGCCGGCCAAGCTGGGTTGAGCCGTACTCGCCATGCTGTTGAGTTTGGGTGTCAGCCGCGAGTTTATAGCTGCCCGCTGGGATACCGGCGAAACGAAAGCTGCCATCGGGCTGGACCGTTCCAAGATAGCCGTTGATTTGCGCAAGAGGGTCGAGGGGTATGCGCTCCAGACGGACTACTGGTTTGGGACCGCTGCCAACCAACTTGCCCTCTACGGTTGCCAGCGCATCGTTTTGAGCTTGAGCGGCGGCGAGGAACCACAGCAGAAGCAGCGAGCCCGCGCCGGAAAATCGAAGAAGACTAGAACAACCTGCGCGGGACATGGACCCGTGTCCATTAAAGCATCTGCCGTTGTTATCAACGGAATGCCGAACGCCGCCGGATTGCCCAGTTGACAAGCTAAGCTCTTAGTGCTAATTTTTCAGCATATGCTGCTTTTTGAGCACCTAAGCCGCCGCGAACGTGAAATTCTGGACATCCTCTATCAGCGCGGGCAAGCGTCTGCCGCCGAAGTGAGGGCCATATTAACCGATCCCCCCACTTATTCCGGAGTGCGGGCGATGTTGCGCGTTTTGGAGGAAAAGGGCCACATCAAACATGAGAACCAGGGACTGAAATACGTCTACTCCCCGGTTATCAATCGCGATAAGGCCAAGAGGTCAGCCGTGAAGCACCTGATGGAGACTTTTTTTAGCGGTGCACCGGAGCAGGTTGTGGCCGCGCTTTTGGATGTGTCGTCGAAGAGACTCACCAGCGCGGAGTTGGATCGCATGTCGGAAATGATCGAGCAGGCCCGAAAGGAAGGCAAGTAAATGGATACATCTTCGTTGTTCTCGTTTTTCGCGGAGACCGCCGTTAAGGCTTCCATGTTGCTGGTTGTCGCCTGGATTGGCGTGGTCTTGTTGCGAAAAAGTTCCGCTGCCTCGCGTCACCTGGTGTGGACCTTGGTGTTTGCGGCAATTCTAATTTTGCCGTTCCTCTCGCTGGCGCTGCCTGCTCTGCGGTTACCGCTAGCGGACGCACCCGACTTTATCTTCCGAATCACGGCAAGCGCAGGAGAGGAGTCAGTGGCGGCGGCAAAATCCGCGACCACCGCGACTCAGCGATTACAAAGCAATCCGATGGACTGGCGCGCAGCTTTGCTCTGGATCTGGGCAGCGGGCGCCGCCATCAGTTTCACGCAAATGCTGATAGGCTGGCTGGCCATCGCACGCCTGCGCCGCGAAGCAGTTCCTCTCGAAATTACGCCGCAAGCAGAACTGCTGGAGACCACGTCTCGCACCATGCCGATGACATGTGGATCGTTCCGCCCGGCCATTTTGCTTCCATCTGACGCAAAACATTGGAATCCGGAGCGGCTGCGTATGGTGGTGCTGCATGAGATGGCGCACGTGCAGCGGCGCGACGTCGCCACTCATCTGCTGGCGCGCCTCGCGTTGTGCCTTTACTGGTTCAACCCGCTCGCCTGGTTCGCTTTCCGCGAGCTTGTGAAAGAGCGCGAGCGCGCCGCCGACGACATGGTGTTGAACGCAGGCGAGTGCGGGTCGAACTACGCCAGCCACTTATTGGAGATCGCCCGCTCTATGCAATCCGCGCCGGCGTGGGCCTGGTCGGCAGTGACGATGGCCTCTAAATCCCAATTAGAGGGACGCCTGCTGGCGATTCTCGACTCCAATCGCAATCGCGATTCTCCACGACGCTTAGGCATTCTGGCAGGCGCGATGGCCGTAATCGTTCTGCTTGTTCCGACGGCGGCTGTCGATGCGCAAAGCGACTCGCCTCTCATGCGGGCCGCCGATGCGGCACGCGATCAGCGGAAGTATGGGGAAGCCAAGGCGCTCTACACGAAGGCGATCAAGAACGCCGCCGATCCGTCCGAAGCGCTCATCAGTCGTGGCGTGTTGGAACTGAACACCAATGACTATCATGCGGCGTTAGCAGACTTCGAACTCGCCCAAAAGGATGGTAAATCGCCAAACGCGTGGGCTTTGATGTGGCAAGCAGTCGCGCAGCAGGACCTGCTTAACGCTCCAGCCGCTCAGGCCCTGTATCAGAAAGCGTGGGACGCTTCCGATGCACAATCCATGACTGCCGCCGTCATCATGGAACTCTATGCCAACCTTCTCGACCAAAATGGCCAGGCGGACGCCGCCACAAAGCTCCGGAAGCAATCCTCTGATATCCGCACAGCACAGGGAAAGCTGCTTTCGGCCTCGACGCAAGTGGGAAATGAGACGGTTTATCACCCTGGCAAAGACAAGGATGTTAAGCCGCCCACTTTGAAATCCAAAGTGGAACCTGACTACTCGGCTGAAGCACGCGCTGCCAAGTATTCGGGAACGGTTATCCTGAAGGCTGAGATTGGTTCCGATGGCGTGCCACACAGCCTTCAGTTGTTGCGCCCGATAGGTTTAGGCTTAGACGAAAAAGCGGTGCAAGCGGTCAGCCAATGGCGATTTCGCCCCGCCACCAAAGACGATCAGCCAGTAGCGGTAGCGGCCACGATTGAGGTGAGGTTCCGGTTGCTGTAAGCGCCTCTCATGCGTCTTTGAAAAAACGAACCCACCAAAGTTCGTTTCGCAAAATGCTGATTTCGGCCCCCATTTTGCGTCTCGAAAAGGCGAGTGACACAGGTATGCAGATTTATATCCGGCTTGCAGTCAGCTACCTGCAAGGAAAATACTCGTTTGGGGGAACAATAGTTCAGGCAAACTTGTTAAAAGGAGGGCTGCTTCACGAAAAAGCGGAAAAGTGGACGGAGGTAGTTTTATCCGATGCGGAATACTCCGGATTATTCCAGATCAGAGAAAAACTGCCTCCGTCCACTTTTCCGCACTAATCCGAATAGAACAAATATTTTCGCCACTGGTCATCGCTCCGCCCCAGCAGTCGCATCAGGTGGCGGCTGGTATGAAGACTAAACGGCCGGGGCGGCCGCAGCAACTTCATGCCGATCTCTTCCGGCGTCCGGTTCCCTTTACGGTTGTTGCAGGAGTGGCAGCAAGCGACAAGGTTTTCCCAAGTCGTTTCGCCCGATCGCGAACGCGGAATGACATGGTCCAGAGTCATCTCGCCCGACGGCAGGCTCTTGTGGCAGTACTGGCACGTATAGCGATCGCGCATCAGGATGTTCTTGCGTGAAAGGGCGCGCGTCTGGTGAGGAATGCGGCGATATTCCAGCAGCCGGATGACAGACGGAACATTCAAACAACGCTTGGCGGAGTGAATCTGCGACGGCGCAAGTTCTTCCGCCGACGCCACTCCTTTCAAGACGAGCACAAGTGCGCGCCGGGCAGCACAGATGTTGATGGGCTCGTAGCTCGCATTCAAGACGAGCACAGGCCTATGTAGTCGATCCGAACCAGCCATAAAGTCCGCTCCCAAAAAAAGGGCGTTGCCCTCTGATTTGACTTCCCGCCGGGGCCTTCGCCCCCTGCCTGGGAGCGAAGGTCACAGCAACAAACTGCTTACTTCACTCCCGTGCCCGCGGTTTGGCTTTTTCTGCCACCGCGAGACAAAGGAGTCTGATCAAAGCCTCTGTGATCCACCCGCGCCAGCGTAAGCGCAGTCACGCGCGCTGCTCCCGCAGCCTTCAGCACGCCGGTCGCGGCGCGCAAAGTTGCTCCGGTTGTGAAGACATCATCGATTAATAGGATGCGCCGGCCCCGAATCTCATCCGGTCGGCGGAGGCGAAAGGAATCCCGCAGATTGAGGCGCCGCTGGCGTTCATCCAAGCCGGCTTGAGCTGCCGTGTAACGTTTCCGGCAAAGATTGGTCGACAATCTCAGGCCGTAGCGCCTGGCGACTGGTTCCGCTATTAATTCGGCCTGGTTAAAACCACGCTGCCATTGCTTCCGCCAGTGCATGGGCATCGGCTGAATAAGATCGAAGTTCTCGTTGAGCGGAATAGCCTGGATCAGTAAGCGGCTGAGCGGTTGGGAAAGCGTCTCCACTTTCGCGTATTTATAAAGATGGATCAAGTCGCGAAGCGGACCTTCGTAGCTGCCGTAGGCGTAAGCGGTGTCGAAGTTGATTTCGCTCGAGCGGCAGGCAAGGCATTGGCCGTTCGCATCCAGGGTGCGATCGTCCCAAAACGACGTGCGGCAGGTTTGGCAGAAAGTATCAGATTGTAGCGGCCTGGGAAGCGCCAGACAGGAAGGGCAAACGGGAATGCGCGAGATATTTCGTAGCGGTTGCTCACAAATGCGGCAGTCGTCGGGAAAGACCGCATTGAAAAGAGGGAATAGAACACTTTCACAGCCTGAAAGGATGCGAGACGTTCGACCGGGTTGTGGTACTGTGCGAGTTGAGAAACTAGGGAAAGCACACCCCCGCTAAAGTTTGATTGTACTTCATGCGAAGGGGGAGTAAGAAAAACAGTATTAAAGTTGCTCGTGAAATGGCCGATTTGACTAGCAGGGACCTACCTGCTGACCGGGCAGGCTTAAGAACTCTTCTATGAACTCTTTGCGATTTCTTCTAGTGCACAAGGAAACGCAGCGGGCTGCGAGCATAACAGGCGTCTTATCTAAGGCTAACCATAGCGTCGTGCGTACGGCGGGGCTGGAGGAAGCGGCGGATGCGCTGCTGATCGAGAAGTTCGACGCGGTTTTGGTCGAGTCTGATTTTACCCGCCAAGGTTTAGCCGACTTTAGCGCCAAACTGCGCACCATCTCGAGTGAAAATCGCTTTAGTACGCGCGTGCCGGTAATCGTGCTCGACAGCGCCGGGGACCTCGACCCCTGTTGTGATGCCGTGATGCCCGAACCCATTGACCCGCATGCCTTAACCCAGACAGTGTTAAGGCTGGCCCGCGCCGTTAGTTCGGTCCAGACCAAGGAAGAGGCAGCGCGTGATGCGGCTGCGTTTGCAATCATTGAAGTGAAGAAGTTCGAAGAGCAGGTTGGCGAAGATCCGGAACTGAAAGTAGAAATTATCGACTTGTTCCTGGAAGAGCGCCGCAGACAGGAACCGGAAATGCAAGCTGCGTTGGAGATGCGGGAGTTTGAACGCGTATCCAGGCTGGCGCACACCATTAAAAGCTCGCTTTCCAGCCTCTATGCTACCCGCGCGCGTTACCATGCACAGGAACTGGAATTGGCCGCCAAGCAGGGCCAGGAAGAGAGCAGTTGGGCGTTTTTTTCGGCTCTGAAAGCAGACTTGGCAGAGTTAGAGCCGGAATTGTTAAACATGCGCACGGACTCGGTTTAGAGGCCGATCATCCCTGATTACCCCCTTGTTACACTTGGGTTTGCCGTCGCACCGCAAGCCTCTATGAGTTCTTCCCAGTTGGAAATTGTCTGCGCCCACAGCCCGGATTCAGACGATGCTTTCATGTTTTATGGGCTGGCCACCAAAAAGATCCGTTCAAACATTTTGACCTTCCGGCACGTTCTGGAAGACATTGAGTCGCTGAATAAAAAGGCCATGGAAGGTGTGTACGAGCTAACCGCGATTTCGTACCACGCTTACCCTTATGTCGCTGACAAATATGTCATTTTGTCCAGCGGTTCGAGCATCGGCGATGGCTATGGCCCCATGGTGGTCAGCACCAGGCAGATGAGTCCAGAAGACATCAAGGGCAAAAGAATCGCCATACCCGGAACCATGACCACCGCGTTTCTAACGTTGAAGCTATTCCAACCGGACTTTGAACAGGTGGTAATACCGTTCGATCAGATCATCGACGCGGTAAAAGACGGTCTTGTCGACGCCGGCCTGATCATCCACGAAGGCCAATTAACCTATAGCTCCGGTGGTCTTTATAACGCGCTCGACCTGGGCAAGTGGTTTAAAACAAAGTACGGACTGCCATTACCTTTGGGCGGAAACGCGTTGCGCCGTGACCTGAGTGACGAAGTGAAGCTGGAATGTTCGCGTGTCATGCGCGAGAGCATTCAGTTTTCCCTCGATCATCGTGAAGAGGCGCTGAATTACGCCATGCAGTTTGCGCGCGATCTAGACCCCGGGTTGGCCGACAAATTCGTCGGTATGTACGTGAATCATTACACCGTAGATGGCGGAGAAATCGTGCCCAGGGCGGTGCAAAAACTGCTGGATTTAGGCTTCGAAGCCGGCTTGATTCCACATAAGACAACAGTCGAAGTGATTCGATAAGCTGGAGCCGTTGGCGTTCATGCGATCTACACACTTTGCGTTTGCCATGGCGTTGATGGCGACGGCAGTGACATTGGCTCAGACTGCCGATCAGAAAGCAACCATCCAGCAGATTCGTGAGTTGGGCAAGCACGATAACTCGGTCTTGCCGGCGCTTACGGCCTATTTGTCGAACGGCGATCCGGAAATACGTCTGGAGGCCGTTAAGGCGATTGTCAAAATCGGCTCCATGCGCAGCCTGGACCCGCTGGTGAAAGCCACGCATGACAGCGACTCTGAGATTCAAATACGCGCGATCGATGGCATTGTCAACGCCTATGATCCGGGCTATGTCGCGGGCGGTAGTCTGACCGGCGTCTTGACGAAAGGCATACGGCAGGTAAAGTTGATTTTTTCCCAGCGGAACGATCAGGTGGTCGATCCGGATGTAAAGATACGGCCGGATGTCGCCGACGCGATTGCCGATCGAATTAGCAACGGCAGCAACGTAGATGTGAAATCGAATGCCGCGTTGGCGGCAGGCATTCTGCGGGACAACGCTGCGGTACCGGCGCTGGAGCAGGCGCTGCATGCGAAAGATAGCGATCTTATTTTCGAATGCTTGATCGCTCTGCAGAAGATTAAAGACCCTTCGACCGGAGCTAGCGTGCAATTCCTCGCGCGCGACCTGGACGACCGCGTGCAGAGCACTGCGCTTGAAACGCTCGGCGTGCTGCGGAGCGCTTCTTCGGCGCCCGACATTCGCGGAGCGTTTAAGAACGCGCGGAATGTGCGCATTCAAAGGGCGGCGATGGAAGCACTGGCCATGCTGGGGCTACCCGACGACAGGCCGCTGTTTCAACAGTATGCTTCCACGCAAGACGCGGAACTGCGGGCCGCGGCGCTTGAGGGACTGGGCCGGATACGCGAACCCGAAGACACACCTAAACTGCAGTCGGCATTCAATGAAGCGAATGCCGACTGGCGCGTACACATGGCGGCAGCGTTCGCGCTGGTGAGTGAAGGCAGCGTCAGTACAGAAGTCCTGAGTCCATTGTCATATCTGGTGGAAGGGTTGGGCCTGAAAGCGCGAGCGAACGTCGCGACCGCGTACCTGACCGAACTGGCGCGGCGTCAGGACGTGCGAGACGCCCTGGCAAAGATTATGCCGGATGCTATGAAAGATCAAAAGATAGCGGTGCTGAATGTGTTGGGCTCGACAGGTTCGCCGGACGCGGCCAAAACGATTGAGAGCTACACCAGCGACCGCGACCGGGACGTGGCGTACGCGGCCTCCAGAGCGCTGCGGATGAGCAGGTTTTCGCGTAATCTATAGCGTCCCTTCCTCAGGCCTTCTGGCGTGTTCTTATCGCTTCTTTCAGTTTGATAAAGCTGACTTCAAGATCCGTCAAGCGCGCGCGGGCGCTTTCCACTTCTCCGGCTTGCGCTGAGCGTTCTATCTGCTCGGCCAGACGGGTGAGGTCGCTTCCCGTCACGTTTGCCGCAGCATTCCTGATTTTTTGTGCTTGCTGCTGCATGTCCTGAGTACGGCCGGAGCGGACAAAATCGATGAGAGCGCTTATTTGCATCGGCATGTCTTCCAAGAGGTGATCGAGGGCCGAGCCGCTGGCTGACGCCGGCAGGGGAATGTCGAACCAGAAAGTAGA
Organism: Bryobacterales bacterium; assembly: GCA_003163855.1. Classification (GTDB taxonomy): domain Bacteria; phylum Acidobacteriota; class Terriglobia; order Bryobacterales; family Bryobacteraceae; genus Bog-105. Next base: position 39,170 of record PLRJ01000156.1, read on the forward strand.
GCCTTGGCCGAGACTGCTGGAGACCCCTATGGTACCGCCCATAAGCTCTACCAGGCGCTTAACAATTGTCAGGCCAAGGCCTGTGCCTCCGAACCGGCGAGTGGTAGAGTTGTCTGCCTGATTGAAGGGCTGGAATAGGCCGAGTTGTTGCTCAGGCGAAATGCCGATGCCGGTGTCGTGAACCGAGAAGCGCATTAGTGGCTCGTTAGCAAAGGCGTCAACGCCGGAAACCGTAAGCGTAACCGACCCGCTGGCAGTGAATTTAATGGCATTGGACAGCAGATTCAGCAGCACTTGGCGAAGGCGCCCAGGATCGCCGGTAACCTCGGAAGGCAGCGCTGGATCGAGCGTATAGATAAGCTGGAGATCTTTCGCGGCGGCGGTCGGCCTGAGGAGGCGTACTGCCTCTTGAAGTAGCCAATCCAGATGAAAGCTGGTGCTTTGCAGCTCCATCCGACCCGCCTCAATTTTAGAAAAATCGAGAATATCGTCGATGATCGATAGCAAGGCTTGCCCGCTTGACTGAATGGTGTCCAACAGATACGTCTGTTCGCTAGTAAGCGGTGTTTGCATCAACAGATCTGCCATCCCGATAACACCATTCATCGGAGTCCGGATCTCGTGACTCATGGTGGCGAGAAATTCGCTTTTGACCTGGCCGGCGCGCTCTGCCCTGTCGCGCGCTTGTGCCAATTCGGCCGTGCGCTCGGCGACGGCTCGCTCTAGCACTTCCTCGCTGTGTTTCTGGTCGTCTATGTCGGTAGAGGTGCCGATCCAGTGTGTGATCTCCCCTCCAGCCGCAAAAACCGGACGCCCGCGAGCTACGAACCAGCGGTAAACACCCTCCTTTGAACGAATCCTGTATTCGAAGTCGTAGGCTTGTGCCTTGCCTTCGGCGGCCGCTCGAAACTCCTGAACACTCTGTTGATCCTCGGGATGAAGAGTAGAGAGCCAGCCCGTGCCTAGAAGGTCATCTGGAGCAACTCCTGTATATTGGGCCCAGGGAGGACTCATGTACTCGCATTGGCCCTCTGCAGTAGTGATCCAAACAAATTGCGGCAGTGCCTCTATTAATCCGTGCCACTTAGCGGTGCTGCTTTCCAACTGCGCCGTCCTCTGCGCCACCAGCAATTCCAACTGCTCGTGCGCTTCTTGAATGGCCGATTCAAATTCGACGCGCGCAGTGACATCATTTCCCAAAACCAGACGGGCCGATATCCCGTCAAACTCAATGTCCTCACTTGAGAGTTCGACCCAAATGTTGCTGCGATTATGGCGTCGGCGCTGCACCGGTTTCGTGGCCAAGTGCAGGGGTGAGCAACGTTGGAGTTCAGCTTCTATGGCCTGCGATTCTCCCGGAAGACGGAGATCCTGGATGTTTAAGCACAAAAACTCTTCGCGGGTCCAGCCATACTGATCGACGGAAGCCTGGTTGACGGAAAGAATTTGCCCAGTGTCAATGGCGTAAATGATGCTGGCAATAGGATTACGTTCAAAAAACTCGCGATACCGGTTCTGAGAGGCAAGCAAACGTTCTTCGCTGCGGACACGTTCCGTTATGTCGAGCACCAAACCGCCGATGGCTTTTCTCCCGGAGGCTTCCGTCACGCAGAAGGTAGTGCGCAGGAATTGACGCACCTCGCCGTCCGGACACGGTATTTCCACGCTTTCGGTAAGATGGCCACCGGACGCCAGCAACGCCAAATCCATTTTTCGGATGCGCTTCGCGATGGCGTCGGGCAGAAAATCCTGATCGAACTTGCCGATACATCCGCCGGGCTTTTGCTGCAGGATCCGTTCGAGGGCTGAGTTCGCGTAAAGGAACTGGCCCTCATCGCTCTTGATATACGCCGGAGAAGGGCTGTTCTCCATGAAACTGGTGAAGCGCGCTTCGCTGGCCTTTAAGGCGGCCAACGCTTGCTTCCGATCGGTGATATCCGTGTGGGAGCCGACAATTCTGACGGGTGTACCCGAGGCATCCCATACTGCCTGGGACCGGGACAAAATCCAGCGCCAGCTGCCGTCTTTGTGGCGTTGGCGGTATTCTATTTCGTTCGCGCCCTGTCGGCGTTCGTAATACTGCTCTATGTTCGCCCGGACCGCTTCCTTGTCATCCGGGTGAATCGAAAGCCTCCAGGTCTCGATGTCATTTGCCAACTCCCCAGGCGCATAACCGAGAATAGCCAGCGCTCGGGGTGAGTAAAAAATCCTGCCAGCGATTAGATCGGTATCAAAAAGTCCGTCGTGATTGGCGCTCATGACGAGTTCCCACCGCTCCTGTTCGTCGTTGAGCATCTGGCGCTGGAGCGAGAAACTGCGGTCGGCGATGGAAGAAATGATGCTTAGCGCCAGAATGCCGAAAGTGAGCGAGGTTATGCCGACAATGCCCAGCCGGTCTACACTGACGGCCAGCGGCAGAGCGGAGATATCTATGGGCGCGGAACTGGAATGATGGAAACAGACTGCCGCCATGCCGGTATAGTGCGTGGCGGCGATGGCAAAACCCATGACAGTGGCGGAAGCGGGGCGACTCCAGGCGGGACTTTTCGCCTGATCGCGCAAGTGGAAAGCCAGATAAAGGGCGACCCAGGAGACGGCGACGGCTAAGATCACTGAAAGAATCAGCGGAAAGGGACTATAGGTGGCGTGCGCATTAAGGCGCATCGCGGCCATGCCGGTGTAATGCATGGTTGCGATGCCGGCCCCCATGGCTAAACTGCCGGTAACCAGATTCAGCACGGTCAGCTTATTGCGGCTAACTACAAACAGAGCGACGGCGGAAGCCCCCATGGCGGCAAAAAGCGACAGGGCGACCACCGGTATGCTGTACAAAACCGTAACCGGCAGCCGGTAGGCGAGCATTCCGATGTAATGCATCGCCCAAATGCCTAGACCAAGCGAGGACGACCCGCCGAAGAGCCAAACAGCCCGGTTGATTCCGTGCGAGTTGGTGGTTCGACCAGCTAAATCCAGGGCGGCATAAGAGGCGCAGATGGCGATAGCTATAGAAAGCG
>PLRJ01000156.1:42210-42770 GCA_003163855.1 Bryobacterales bacterium
ACCGCTAATAGTTTCTTCGACCGTCCAGATCTTAAACTTTATGGAAGGCTGGCGCTCCGTTTCATTCTCTTAGCCGGCACTATTCGAGGCAGGCGGAATGAGTTTAATAGATGCAGGGAGTGCTGGTTTTCGGCTGCCTTCTGTGCCGTACGGGCAGTGAAAGAGCCATCGCGCGAGCCGATAACAATCCGGCGTTGCCCGTGATGTATGCTCGTGTGCAAAACACATGAACTTAAAGTCTGCTCTTGTGATTCTGTTTGTTTGCGCAATGGGCGTGGGGTTCGCCAGAAAAGGACAGCAGGGCGCCACGGTTATCTCGGTTGATGCCGCGCACCCGGGAGCAGCGATTTCTCCCTCCATGTTCGGAATTTTTTTCGAGGATATTAACTTTGGTGCGGACGGAGGTCTGTATCCAGAGCGTATCAAGAATCGTTCGTTTGAATTCGATCAGCCGCTGGCGGGATGGCATCAGATTCTGGCCGTGAAAGCGGGTGGCATCGATTCCCCTAATGGTTCAATGCAAATCAGGAGCGATAATCCGCTGAACCGGATGAATCCGC
>PLRJ01000210.1:0-277 GCA_003163855.1 Bryobacterales bacterium
AGAAGATCTGGTTCAACGGACGTTTAATTCCTTGGAACGATGCTACTCTCCATGTACTTTCGCACGTTGTAAGCTACGGTAGCTCGGTCTTCGAAGGCGTTCGCTGCTACGAGACCCAGCAAGGCCCGGCGATATTCCGGATTCATGAGCACTCCCGCCGATTGCTCGATTCCGCGAAAATCTATCGCATGGAGGTTCCCTATACCCTCGACGAAATTTCAACCGCCATGTTGGATGTCGTCCGCGAAAACAAAATGCGCGCCTGCTATTTGCGGCC
>PLRJ01000210.1:293-3673 GCA_003163855.1 Bryobacterales bacterium
AAAGCCGGCGCCAACTATATGAATTCGCAATTGATTCGCATGGAAGCCGCCGCCAACGGTTACGCCGAAGGCATTGCGCTCGACGACAACGGCTACATTAGCGAAGGCTCAGGCGAAAATATTTTCGTCGTTCGCGACGGCAAAGTTCTGACGCCTCCACTCGGCGCCAGCGTCCTGCCCGGCATCACGCGCGACACCATCGTGAAGATCGCTGGCCATCTGGGTATTCCGGTGGTGGAAACAATCATCCCGCGAGAACTTCTTTATATAGCGGACGAGGTGTTCTTCACCGGAACGGCCGTCGAAGTCACGCCCGTTCGTTCAGTCGATAAAATCCCAGTGGGCAAAGGACAGCGCGGCCCCATCACCGAACAAATTCAGAAAACATTCTTCGACATCGTAGACGGCCGCGCCAAAGATGAATTTGGCTGGCTGACGCCGGTTGCCGGTGTAGTGGAGCCCGTGGGAGCCTAACTACAAAGACATACGGGGCGGAAACCCTTCTCAGCCAGGCAGTGGAGGCCGGCGAAAATGATTTCCACCCCGCGTTTTGAGCGCGTCAAAGTAAATTGAGCAGCTCAATCTCGAACTTTGCAACCAAGCGCGAACATCAAACCAACAGCCACCTCCCCCGAGATTACCTGCCGATCCGACATCCGCGCTGGATCTCTTCGAGTGTGTCACTCCACGGCCGGAAAGGCCAGTGCTAAACCGATTATGAATATAGCTTTTCAACACGTTTTAACTCCCTTGATAGCTTGTGTTTGGAGTTGATGCCATGTGCGTAATCTGTGAAAAAAACAAGGATGGGGAGTAATGTCTGCGCCAGCAAAACCAGTAATCGGAAAAAGCATTTCTTCCCAGTCCGTTCTGCTGCTTGAATTCACCGGCAGCGCCATCAGCGCTGTGGACGAGTTGGTGCGGCCACCCGATACTGACGTCTTCATCGCTCCCGGCTTTATAGATTTGCAGGTTAACGGTTTTGCCGGTGTGGATTACAACGATCCGCAATCCGCGTCCGAAGCCATCGCCGGTTCCTTACGCCGCATGTTTTCAACAGGAGTTACACGCTGCCTGCCGACCATAATTACTGGTTCCGAAGCCCGCATCACCGGTGCTTTACGTAACTTGGCCTCCGCCAAGCGCGAGTTTGAACGCAACGACTTGCCGGAAGCCCACGCTATCTCCGGTTATCACGTAGAGGGTCCTTATCTATCGCCCGAAGATGGACCCCGCGGCGCGCATCCGCTGGAACATATCCGCCCTCCCGACGTCGAAGAGTTTCATCGCTGGCAGGAAGCCGCCAATGGCGAAGTAAAACTAATCACCATTTCACCGGAGTGGGACGGAGCGCCAGCCTACATCAGCCAGATTGTGCGCGCCGGTGTAGTGGCTAGCGTCGGACACACCAAGGCGAATACCGAACAGATCTCCGCCGCTATCGATGCCGGCGCCACTATGTCCACTCACTTGGGTAATGCCGCCCATGCCACTTTACACAAAACCCAGAACTATATTTGGGATCAGTTGGCCGACGAACGCTTGTCGCCCAGCTTCATCGTGGACGGCATTCACATCCCCGCACATTTTTTTTCAGCCTGCGTCCGCGCCAAAGGAATCGAGCATTGTGTGCTGGTTACCGACGCCGTAATGCCCGCCATGTGCGAACCCGGTGCCTATAGGATGGGACAGGTGGATGTAGAACTGAGATCGGATGGCAGCGTTGTTCTGCTAGGGGGAACACGCCTGGCCGGTTCAGCGCTGCGAATGGATCACGCCATCGCTAACGCCATTCGTTTCGCAAGAATCAGTCTGCGCGATGCTATTTCCATGGCAACCATCAACCCAGCTCGAATTGCCAGGGTCGCAGGGCGATTGCGCGGTTTAAATACTGGCGAAAAGGCCGATGTCGTACTCTTCGAGTGGGATCCTCAGCTGTTTGTTTTATCTGTAAAAGAAACCATTGTTGCCGGGCGTTCAGTCTATAGGGCGAACCACCAGCAATAGGAGAAAAGAAAGGTTTTCGAAAAGAATATTATGCCGTTTACACTTCCGCCGCTGCCGTATCCGTCAGACGCGCTTGAGCCCTACATCGATAAGGCCACCATGGAAATTCACCATGGCAAGCACCATGCCGCCTATGTGACCAACCTTAACAAGGCTCTTGAATCTCATCCTGATTTACAGAACAAAACCATAGACGAGTTGCTGTCTAATAATCTTTCGGCGGTTCCGGAGGCCATCAAGACAGCGGTCCGCAACAATGGCGGTGGCCATGCGAATCACTCACTATTCTGGACTTTGCTTTCCGCCAACGCCGGCGGCGCACCCAAGGGTGAGATTGAAGATGTCATCACCGCCACATTCGGCAGCTTCGACACTTTCAAAGAGAAATTTACCGCTGCGGCTACAACGCGCTTCGGCTCAGGCTGGGCTTGGCTTCTGAAGGATGCGTCCGGCAAGTTTGAAATTACGTCTCTCCCCAACCAGGACAGCCCCATCATGGAAGGCAAAAAGCCGATCTTGGGCTTGGATGTTTGGGAACACGCCTATTACCTGAAGTATCAGAACCGCCGCCCCGAGTACATCGGCGCTTTCTGGAACATTGTGAATTGGGAAGAAGTAAATAAGCTGCTGAAGTAGCTTTATCAGCGGGCCGGCCACACGGCCCGTTATTCCACTTTGAGGCCAAGTTCAAGGAACATCTGGCGGCTGTTGGCAAGCGACGTGTGTTGAAAGGAGGTAAAGCCCAACCCGCGAGCCGCTTCGACAAAGATCTGTCTGTCGTCAACGTAAATAGCGTTCTCCGCAGCTACCTGTGACAGATTCAAGGCTAATTTCCAGATCTTCGGGTCCGGCTTGCGCATGTGGACGAAGTGCGAAACCACCATGTAGTCTGCCACTTCACGAAGGCCGAATTTCCCGACGCGATGCTCTGTAATTCCTTGCCCTTCGTTGCTGACAAGCCCAAACTTCAGTTGGTTTGCTTTCTTAACCGCCGCAAATAAGGCAAGGTTTTCAGGCCAAGCTATCGAACCTGCGAAGACGAGATCTCGGATTTCCTCCAAAGTAAAATCACGCGGCTGGTAGAAAACGACGGTCTTCAAATATTCTTCAAAGGTCAGATAGCCCCGTTCATAGCTGTCGAAGTAGAAGCGATGCCGCCGCTCCACTTCCTGCGGATCGAGTCTGAAATGTTCAACCACCTTTTGGCGAAGTTGGCTATCCCACCCATTGGTCCCCAGCACCCCGCCGATGTCACTAATCAAGAGCTGGTATTTGGAAGTCGACATAACTAATCAGCTTCGCACAAGTACGAAGTGAATGTTTTACAATCAGGTGAGCCCCAAACAAGACAGGGCGCGTAGCTCAGCTGGTTA
>PLRJ01000084.1:0-194 GCA_003163855.1 Bryobacterales bacterium
GCTTCAACAAGATGCAACTCGGCAGAGCGCATGGATAACGTGGAGATAGCAAGATCCCGCGCGCCGGCTTGCTCCAGTTGGTCCATCAGCTCAGTGCTTCTTTCGATGGCAATCACGTCGCGGTTCCGGATGCTTTTTGCAAGTTCTCCCAAACGATTCCTGAGAACCAGCTCCAATTGCGATACTTCATTTGT
>PLRJ01000084.1:266-10347 GCA_003163855.1 Bryobacterales bacterium
TTTTTTTCGCCAATACGGCGAACCAATCCTTTGTCAGATCCGCGGCTGATATTCGGCATTCTGAGTTCCGGTGCGCGGCATCGGTTTCGTCGCTTTCGCCAAGCCAATCCTGGCCTGGGATGCCATTCTCTGATTTCCTTCTCCCCGCCTTCACTTGGCACGGCTTCGGGCGTAATTCCTGCGTCCTGGACACGGCGCTCCTTCTGCTTTCTGCGGCTCCACCCAAAGAATTTTGCTCGCTTCCCTCGCCCAAAGTCGAAAATTCTTTCGGTCCCCCACAGAATGCAGTCGCTAGGTCCGGAAGCCGGCGCCGCTCGCTCTTCGCGCCCAAGTGAAGGGCAGAAAGAAGGATCTTTAAGTGAATTTTAATCAGGTTTCAGTCATTGGCTTTTTGGGTAAGGCGCCCAAAACCAGCGCGCTCAAGAATGGGACGCCGGTTCTCAACTTTTCCGTCGCCACGAACAAATATTGGACCGACGAAAATGGCGAACGCCGGGAGCGCACGCAATGGCACCAAGTGGTGGGGTTCGGCGAAGGATTCGCTAAGCTGGCCGAACGGCTTTCGCCCGGCAGTCACGTCTTTGTTCAGGGCGAATTGCAAACTCGCGAATATGAGCGCACCATTCAGGTGCCGAACGGCAAGAAAACTATCGATCATAAAATCCAACAGCTCGCTGTTGAAATCAGGGCTGAGATCATACGCGTCCTGGATCGTTCGCCTAAGAGCGAGTCCGGCGAAGCGCAAACTTCAAACGCGGAGGAGGCCCCTTATTAGGGGCCTTTGGCCATGCCAACATTTGTCGCTCTGAAACGAATAGTTGCTTCCCTGACTATCTGGTGTCGATTGACAGATATCGTCACAAAACTTCAGCGGGATCGCTGGCCCCCGGTGGGACCTCTGCGCTTTGGGCGATGGCCAACGAAGTGCATGATCAGGAGAGCCGCTTCCGTGGGTTACGCCAAGAACAGTTTTTTTCTGCTTGACGTCGGTGCGGCCTGCCTTCTCGTTATCCCGGCCGGTGTCGAGATGGGTCATCTGGTGAAGACTGGCGTTATGCCTTTGAATTCAACGTGATCGCGCGGCGTCACCTGACCACATTTGGCCATAACGCGGTGGTCACTTTTCGCTTTCGCGAGCCTTGTTTGTTCTTCGGCCATCCAGGTGCTGATTGTAAACGTTGAGCAATGGCGAAGATCACTTGCATATTTGTGGATATAGGAGGCGTCCTGCTTACCAACGGGTGGGACCACCTGGAGCGCAAACGAGCGGCTAAGCATTTTGACTTGAACTACGCCGACATGGACGCCCGCCACCGGTTGAATTATGAAATTCACGAGGAAGGCCGGCTCAGCTTTCGGGAATATCTGGACCGGATTGTGTTCTACACCAAGCGGCCATTCACGCGCTCTCAATTTCGCAGCTTCATGTGTGAGCAATCCAAGCCGTTCCCGCAGATGATTGCGCTGCTAGCGCGGCTCAAGAAAGAGCATGGACTCAAAATAGCCGTTGTCAGCAACGAATCGCGAGAACTGAATGCTTACCGCGCACGCACGTTCAAGCTGGACGCGATTGTGGATTGCTTTGTCTCTTCCTGCTTCGTGCATCTTCGGAAACCTGACGTCGATATCTTCAAGCTGGCGCTCGACATCGCGGCGACGCCCGCGCGCGGGGTCTTGTATATAGAGAACACTCCGCTCTTTGTTCAGATTGCTCAGGGAATGGGCATTCGGAGCATTCTTCATACGGATTACAACTCAACCGTGGCTCAATTAGCCGCGTATGGAATTTCCAATGCAAACACTGAATAAAATTGCGAATTCGCTTGTAACCGGCGGCAACGGGGCCGCGCGCCGGGGCGAGTACACATCGGACATGGAATTGAAATGAGCGAAAACAAACGAAGAGAGACTGCGCCCGAGGCGCAGGCTGCTTACTGGAAGACAGTTCATCACCAATGGTGGTTCTGGATTGGACTGGGGCTGATGCTGGCGGCCATGTCGGTTTATGTGCTGAGCGACAACCTGTCATTTCTGCCACATAACTAATGACACAGCTTAATCTTTACCCGCTCCTATTCGAACCCATGTTTCAATACCGGCTGTGGGGCGGGCGCCGTCTGGACTTCCTAGGCACGCCGATGCCGGACGGTCCCATCGGCGAAGCGTGGATATTGAGTGACCGTGACGACCATGCCAGCCGCGTCAGCAATGGACCGCTGCAGGGCCAGACCATTCGCCAACTGATGGAACACTTTTCCGAAGAACTAATGGGCCCGCTGGCCTCGCGGTTTAAGCGCTTTCCGTTGCTGCTGAAATTCCTGGATGCGCGCGAAAGGCTGTCGGTGCAGGTTCATCCGTCCGAAGGCGAAAACGCCAAGACCGAGGCATGGGTGGTGCTGGAAGCTGGCGACGAATGCCGTATATTCGCCGGATTGAGGACAGGCACAACGAAAGAGAATCTGCGTGCCGCAGTTACCGCCGGGAATGTGGAGGCGCATCTGATTGGCTTTCACCCGAAAAGCGGGGATGCTGTCTTCATTCCAGCCGGAACGGTTCATTCGCTCGGCGGGGACATTGTTGTGTTTGAGGTTCAACAGAACAGCGATGTGACCTTCCGCCTTTATGACTGGAAACATGTGGACGCAAAGACCGGCAAGCCCCGTCCTCTTCAAGTGGAACAGGCTTTGGCCTCCATTGATTATGATCAAGGCGAGATAGCACCGGTGGTACCCGTTCTGGAAAGTCTGGCATGCGAGCGGCTATTTCAGTGCCAGCCGTTCTCACTCTGGCGCAGGCATGGTGACGCGTCGTTTCACGTCGGCGCGGCACTGACGCCGCGCATTCTGGTCTGCATTGACGGCCGCGGCCTGCTGGAGCATGGCGGTGTCAACTACGCGATTCAGAAGGGAAATGTGATTCTCTTGCCGGCCGCTGTTGGAGTCTGCTGCTTCATCCCGCTTGGCGCGGTCAGCCTTTTGGAGATCTCACTGCCGCAAATGGAAATAAAGTGAAAAAACTGATCGTCTTTGATTTGGATGGCACCCTTGCCGAAAGTAAGTCGTCTCTCGACCCGGCCATGGCTTTGCTCATCACCAGTCTCTTGAAGGTAGTGAAAGTAGCTATCATCTCAGGGGGCGATTGGCCGCAGTTTGAAAAACAAATTCTCAGCCACCTTCCGCACGATGAGGGGCTTGAGAATCTTTCCATGCTGCCCACCTGCGGAACAAAGTTCTACCGCTATTCGGCAGGCTGGCGCAAGATTTACTCGGAAGATTTCACGCAAAATCAAAGCCAGATGATCAATGGCTCTCTGACCCAGGCCATTGAACAAGAGGGCTTCAAGCCGCCAAAGGTCTGGGGCAATGTTATCGAAAATCGCGGCAGTCAAATCACCTTCTCGGCCCTGGGCCAGCAGGCGCCATTGGCCGAAAAGGAAAAATGGGACCCGGATTATGGGAAAAGGAAGAAGATCAAGGCCATTCTGGACAGGCTTCTCCCGGAGTTCTCCATTCGCATGGGCGGCGCCACATCCATCGACATCACAAAGCCCGGAATCGACAAAGCATACGGCATTAAAAAGCTGACTGAAATTCTGGGTATTTCAATCGCAGAGATGATCTTCATCGGAGACGCCTTGTTTCCTGGAGGAAACGATTATCCGGCTGAGGGAGCTGGCGTAGTTTCCATCCCGGTAAAAGGCCCGGAAGAGACGAAGAAGGTGATTCAAGGGATTATTGCCTGTTTTGGCGGCGACCAGAAGAGCTTGGCTGCATGAAGCTGCGGCGTATTGGACTCATGATGGAGCCCGAAGCGGGCAATCCCAATGAGGTGGAAGGCGTACTCAACCCCGCAGCCGCCCGCGGCCCCGATGGCCACTTGTATCTGTTTCCCCGGTTGGTGGCGAAAGGCAACTATTCGCGCATCGGGATTGCCAGAGTCAAGTTCAATGAAGCGGGCAATCCAGCCGGGGTGGAGCGTCTTGGTATTGCTCTGGAGCCGGAAGCCGATTATGAATTGCGGCCCAATGGCGGCGGTGGATGCGAAGATCCTCGCGTGACATTTGTTGAGCCCATTCAGCGGTATGTCATGACGTATACAGCTTTTTCTCCGCGAGGTCCACGCATCGCGCTTGCCATCTCGCAAGACCTGTTCCATTGGACAAGGCTGGGACTGGCCAGATTCGGACCTTATAAGGATGTGGAGTTCGATGACGTGGATGATAAGGATGCCAGCATCTTTCCCAGCGCCATCCCCAACCCGACAGGAACACCCGAACTGGCCTTGATCCACAGGCCATTATTTCCCGGCACTCGTCCGGAAGAAATAGCCCAATGTCCCACCGAACGCGAGATTGATATCGACCGCGAGAGTATCTGGATCTCTTATGCACCAAAGCTAGAGGAAGAGAATGAGCCGGATCACGTTGATAAATTCACTTCTCATCACCGCCTGGCATGTCCTGTGTCGCCCTGGGAGCAGTTGAAAATCGGCGGAGGCACGCCTCCCATCCTCACCCGGCATGGCTGGCTGATCCTCTATCACGGCGTCAGCGAACTGGCGCAGTATAAGCTCTGCTACTCAGCCGGAGTTATGATCTTGTCAAAAGAGCACCCGCAGATCATCCGCTATCGGTCCACCGATGCGGTGCTGACTCCCACGTTGCCGCAGGAGCGGGCCGGCACGGTTGCCAATGTGGTTTTTCCAACGGGGATCGACCGGCGGGATGACATTGGCCAGCCCGACCGCTTTGACGTTTATTACGGGATGGCCGACAACCGGATTGGCGCCGCCCGTCTTGATATGCCTGACTTACTGCCATGCTCCAAGCCTTCTGGCAAAGGTTAAAGGAACATCCGCTCCTGCGTAGCGGGCCGGGTCTCATCACCGGCGTTGCCGACGATGACCCCAGCGGCCCCTAGGGGCCTTCGGCCATGCCAAACTTTGTCGCCGCTGGGATCTTTGCTTTTTGGGCGATGGCCGACGAAGTGCAAGTTGAGGACAGAGCCGTTTTGATGGACTACACCAAGAATACTCTTTTCTGCTTGACTTTGCTTATGATGTGTCAGATTTGTCTCCTCGCTGACGAAGACACCTGGACAGGGATGCTGACCAGGAACGGAGTTAACTACATTTTTGTTACATCCGGCCGAGCTTATAAGATCGACAATCCGAATACTTCTGATTGGGAAGGGCAAGCAGGCAGCAAAGTTCGGCTTACTGGCGAAATGCATGGTGACTCCATCAGTGTGTCCAAGATTTTCACATCGGACAACGCAGCGCCGGAAGATGCCCTTACTGGTCCAGACGCTCACGAAGTAGAACCATCCAACGGCCATCTTTTTGGAGACTGGCGGGGCTTACGGACGAGTTTAGAGGAGCGCGGAGTGAAATTCGATCTGCACCTGGTTAGCGACGACCTTTGGAATTTTAAGAGCGGGCAAAATCAGAACGGGCGAAGTAATAATCGGGTCCGGGGAACAGTAGACATGGATCTGGGTGCCCTGATGAATCGGCAAGGCTGGTATTTCCATATGAGCGCCGTCTGGCAGAGTGGCGGGAATCTGGGTTCGGACCTTGGCCTCATCGCCAATCCCAGCTCGATCGTGAGCATGAATGCATTCCGGCTTGATTCCTGGTGGATTAAAAAGAGCTGGCTCAAGGCGCGCGTCTCGGCAAGAGCCGGTCAGTTCGCCGCACAGGATACTTACGGTGACGCAAACTATGGTGGTTCTTTTGTGTCCGAACCGATGGGCGGTCCGATCGACAATTTATTCAATACATACGAGTCGTTTGATCCTCCTTCCACTAGTGCGCTGGAGGTGCATGTTATGCCGTTCAAGCATTTCTACGTCAAATCGATGGTGGCGGCCGTGGACAGGCTGCCTTTCACGAACAATGAGACCGGGCTAGTTCCGCGGTTTCATGGCCCTCCCATAAGCGTTTCGGAGATAGGTTTCACTCCAGGCGGCGACGCTTCGGCGATCACTCCCGCTGACACTGTGGCGACACGTAAGGGATATTCGGGACTCTATCAGTTTGGAGCTGCTTACAACCCCGGACAGTTTGCCGTCCCCTTCAATATCACCCCTCGCTCCGGAGATTACCTGTTGTATTGGAAAGCAAGCCAGGCGGTATGGCGCGCCGACCCAAAACAGGCCAACGGACTGGACGCCACTTTTGCCTATGATTGGAGTCCGCCGGGCATCAACCGAAATAACAAGATGGTGCTGGCAGGGCTCCGCTACAACGAGCCATTGCCACTCAAAATTCATAACACGATTTCGATTGGGTACGTACGAAACGCCTTGAGCGCACACTATCTGCCAACCACAATGAGCGCGTGGCATGCCGAAAACGGGCTTGAGGTCAACCTATTGCTCAACCTGCTGCCCATGGTCCTCCTACAGCCCGTGCTTCAGTATTACTCCAGTGTTGGAGGAGGAACGCAGACAGCTGTCGTTTTCGGATTTAGAACGAAGATCGAATTTTAGAACTGGCTTCGCTGTTTCTTGAGCTGATTGGCTTACAGAGCGAAGCAAGGTCGATGCCGCCGCGGGCTTAGCTGTTGGACCGCTGAAAGCCTTGGAACGACAATTAAAATCCACCGTTAGAGCGTTGCTGGCATACTTATATGTGCAGAAGACTTGATCAGGACTTCCCTCACCCTGGAGACCAGTTCAGCCGCGGTAAATGGCTTTGGGAAAGTGTAGAACTCTTTTGCAGCCTCGGTAGCCTCCATGTCAACGTCTTGAAAGAATCCAGAGACGATCAATACTGGAATTCCCGGAGATTGCCTCCGCAGGTAGATGGCGGCATCATGACCGGAAATGCTCTCCAAATAGGGACGGACGATGAGCAGGTTGAATTGTTGCTTGCGCAGTAAATCCACCGCGGCTCCGATATCGCCGGTGGCCAGGACACAATAGTCTTTCGCTTCCAGTGTTCTCGCTATGGCATTTCGGATACCAGGGTCAGACCCCAGAAGCAGGATGAGATCATTCATAAAGCAACCCTCTAGTGGCTGGCCGGGTTCTTGAGCAATTGTTCCAGCGCTGTGATTGCTTTTTGTGCTTGGTCAAGCTGCATTTGTATTTGATTCGTGTCCGGTTTGACCTTTGGTGTTCCGATGCCGGCGGGCTGAACGCCCGGGACGTTACCAAATAGAGCGGTAATTGCTTCATCCAGAGTTGGCTCCATAACGACCCTGTCGCCGGTAGCGGCTATTACCCGTTTGAGCTGCGGGAAATTGGTTCCCTCGGCTCGCAGATAGAGCGGGACCACATATAAGAAGGAGTTCTCTATCGGAACCACCACCAGCTTGCCCCGAATGACTCCTGATCCTTTTTGATCCCAAAGTGTCAGTTGTTGCGAGATCAGAGTGCTTTGATCAATCATCGCGCTGACCTGGTTTGGCCCGTACGTCAGCTTGTCTTTGGGAAGTTCATAGAAGAGCATCTTGCCGTAAGCTGGGAAATCGGACCGAGCGGCCAACCAGGAGATCATATTATCCCTATGTTCAGGCGTGAAAGGGCTCATCAACATGTATTCCAGAACATCGCTGCCTGGCAGTTTCATCAATATGTAATAAGGTTCCATCGGACTGACCTTGCCATCGTATTTCTCCAGTGGAGGCACCCAAAGGTCCTCGCGATTATAGAATACCTGCGGATCGGTCATATGGAAGGTTTCGTACTGGGTTGCCTGGATTTCAAAGAGATCCTGGGGGTAGCGCAGGTGAAGTTTCAGATCCGGCGATATCTGATCAAGATTTTTGAAAACGCCCGGGAAAGCGCGCTCGTAGGTAGCCAGAACCGGATCGTGCGGGTCCATTACATAGAAGGAGACCGTGCCATCGTACATATTGACGACGGCTTTCACGGAGTTTCTGATGTAATTCAGGCCGTCACCAAGGGCATCGTCTTTATGATAAGGATTGGAATAAGGAAAGTGGTCCGATGTCGTGTAGGCGTCCTGTATCCAATACAACTTTCCTTCGCTGAGGACCGCGTAGGGATCAGCATCCAGTTTCAGGAAGGGTGCAATCTGGGTGACGCGATCCTGAACGTTCCTATAAAGCTGAATCCGGCTTTCCGGCTTCAGATAAGAAGTCAGGAGAATATTGATATCAGCCTGGGTCCAGGCAAAGAGCAGGCGTTTCCCGAAGCTGTCCAACGGCACGCCGCCGCTGCCCTGGTAGCTGGTGTATACATTCTGATTACCCTTTGGATAATCGAACTCTTTCACACCGGTTGCGACAATGCGGGAGGAGCCGGGCATCGCCTCTCCGTAATAGATACCTGGCTGACTGATATTCAATCCGTAGGACGATTGGGGCGGAACATTATCAATTAGGTATTGCGGGAACCCTCCACCAACGCTTTTCGAAACAAAATTCATCACGAGTCCGAAACCATGGGTAAATTGCAGGTTTTCATTGACCCAGGTTTGCGCCTGAGCCGGCAGCGTCGGCGACAACTCGCGGGTGGAGAGCATCACCTGGTGATAACCGTCGGAGAGGTGATAGCGGTCAACGTCCACGTTATAAAAGTCGTAGTAAAGGCGTATTGCCTGCGTTTGCTGATAAGTCTGAAGCAGCGGACGTTTATCCCACAGGCGAATATTCTGAATGGTATCTTCATTTCTGGCGATCACAGTGGGCGTCAGGTCAGTCAGCGCGGGATAAGACGTCTCTTGAATCGCTTCCAGGTTGTATGCCTTGCGAGTGAAACTGATGAAATTGTTTAAATAAGGCGTTTCCAGCTTGAGTTCGTTCGGCTTGACGATGAAGTTTTGAACCACAGCGGGGATAACGACAACCGAGAGCACATAGAGAGCCGCATATGAAACTGCTCCGAAAGAAAGGGCTTTCCAGTTTGGCCGGATGAGATTCAGAATGAGCAGAGCACAAGCGATCATGGAGATCCCGATCATGCTCCAGAGGGCGACGATAGTCACGTGATCCTCGGTGTAACCAACCCCAAAGACGACACCCATCTTCGAATACATCAGGTTGAACCGGTCGAGGTAGTAACCCCAGGCCAGCAGCGCGGACGATATAAAGAGGAGACCCGTCACATGCTGTACCGCGCCTTTGCTATTGTCCGATGTCTGCCGACCGGAGAAGCGCAAGATGCCGAAATAGACATATTGCAGAACGACGGCGCAGAGGGCCAGCTCCGTAAGAAACAGCAGGTTGCTTTGCACAAGCTGGTACCAGGGAAGCCGGAAGACGTAGAATCCGAGGTCAACCCCAAAGACCGGATCAGGCAATCCAAAGGAACCGCCGTAAGAGAAGCGCAGAAAGGTGTCCCATTGACTATAAAAGCTGGTGGCAAAGAGAAGTGAGATGGCGGCAGTAACGAGTGCGGTGGTGCCCGACAGGAAATGATGGGGGATCAAGAAGCCTCTTAATGTGATTCCCCTTTTTCCATGTTCAGCGGCCGATCTGCGGCCGGCTTGAATCAGCGAGAGACTGTTCACCGATGCCTGACGTATGTTCACCCAGATAAAGAGGGCTGAAGCTAAAAAGGCAAGGCAGGTGATTCCCCACTTGATCCAGAGGACGGTCCAGAAGATACCGGCATAATTCACCTGATCCATCCATAGCCACTGCTTTAGCAAACCCGGAATAGCGATCAGGGCTACGAAGAGAAGAATGGCCAGGGGCGGGACCCACTTTAAAGCTTTTCCTGCCCAGGCCGGAGGCTCACCTCCGGCGGTCGCTTTAGGAAGCAGTTGGAGATCTGCGGGATCGACAACTTCAATTTGATGTTCCGCGGACTTACCGAGGGGCTTTTCAGTCATGATGTCACCTTGTACTTGCGTACCTAAGATAACTGGAAAAACGTCAATTCCGCATCAAAAATGAATTGGGTGCTGATTCACTCCGCACCGAGATGACCACATACCGTCTGTTGACCGACATCGGTCAGTATTTCTCTGGAAGCCCGAGGTCATGCTGAAAAAGAAATTCGTTCGCCAATCAGTTGCGATGGCGGAAGAACTTACAACCGCAGTCAATACGAGATGATAAGAATGGCTTAGGTTACACAATTCGCTGCAAATCACATGGCCTGCAGGC
>PLRJ01000016.1 GCA_003163855.1 Bryobacterales bacterium
TTGCCGTCAGCCGCGAAGGCCAGAGCTTCCGCCATATCCTGGCGCGTGCCAACAAACGATCCGCGAATGGTAATGCAGTTGGCAACCACATCAAACAGCGGGACAGGAAAATCACCGGGAGGCAAACCCACCAGCGCGCAGGTGCCGCGCTTACGGCTCATTTCAATGCCCTGTTTAAAGGCGCTCAGCGANNATCAGCACGCCATGCGCGCCGCCGCCGGTCTCCTGTTTCAGTCTCGTGGTCGCGTCGCCGCTCCTGGCATTGAAAGTGAGATCCGCGCCCAGTGACTTGGCAAGCTTCAGTTTCTTATCGTCAATGTCCACGGCGCACACCAGCAGGCCCATCGCTTTGGCATATTGAATGGCCAGATGGCCCAACCCGCCGCAGCCGGAGACGGCAAGCCACTGGCCTGGTTTTGCTTCCGTTACTTTGATGCCCTTATACGTGGTGATGCCCGCGCAAATCAGCGGCGCGGCTTGCGTGGCCGAAAGGCCTTTGGGGATGTGCGCCACATAATCGGGATCGGCCAGAATGTATTCCGCGAAGCCGCCATTCTTGGTATAGCCGCCGAACTGTGCATCGGGACACACCGTCTCCCAGGCACTCAGGCAATATTCGCAATGGCCGCACGCTGAATACAGCCACGGCACACCAACACGGTCGCCTTCTTTCACAATGGTGACGCCCTTGCCCACTTCGCTTACAATGCCGATGGCTTCATGCCCCGGTATGAAAGGCAGAGCCGGCTTCACGGGCCAATCGCCGCTGGCTGCATGCAGGTCGGTGTGACAGACGCCGCAGGCCTCCGTCTTCACCACAATCTGTCCGGCGCCCGCGGCGGGAATGTCCCATTCGCGCGCCATTAGAGGCTTGCCGAACGCCTCCACCACTTGCGCTCTCATCTTTTTTGCCATAGCTGTTTCTTCTTTCTTCGAACTTTTGTTAAGCAGCCGCCGCGCCGAGGCCGCGAACCGATTCAATCATCTTCACCAGCACCGCCTGCGCATCGCCATAGACCATGTCGCAGTTGTCTTCATAGAAGAGCTGGTTCTCAATTCCGGAATAACCTTTGCCCTGTCCGCGCTTCACCACATACACCCGCTTTGCCTTGTCCGCGTTCAGAATGGGCATGCCATAGATGGGTGACGATTTGTCGGTGCGCGCGGCCGGGTTCACCACATCGTTTGCGCCAATCACCAGCGCGACATCGGTGGTGGCGAAGTCATCATTCACGTCTTCCAGCTGAAAAATCAGATCGTAAGGAACGCCGGCTTCGGCCAGCAGCACGTCCATCTGTCCCGGCATGCGTCCCGCCACCGGATGAATGGCAAACCGGACCTTGACGCCAGCGGCCAGCAGCAGCTTCACGAATTCGTAGAGCTTTTCCTGCGCCTGCGCCACGGCCAATCCATAACCGGGAATGATGATGACGCTGGCGGCATAGCGCATGAAGATGCCGGCGTCGCTGGCTTCGACAGGCTTTTCACTGCCGGTCATCTTGCTCTTCTTCTGCTTGCTGACATCACCGAAGTCTGAGAACAGAACGTTGCTGACCGAGCGGTTCATGGCCTTGGCCATCAGCAGTGTCAGCAGTGTTCCAGCCGCGCCCACCACCATACCGGCGATCATCAATGCCGGGTCCTGAATGATGTAACCGTCGAAGCCGACCGCGAGGCCGGTGGCTGCGTTATAGATGGAGATAACGACAGGCATATCCGCGCCGCCAATGGGCAGCGTCATCAAAATGCCGATCAGCAGCGTGAGTCCGAAGAATATCCAGATGACGGATTGGATCGGCAGCAGGGTCACGCCGCCGTTGTCAACGGAGAATGCAATGTAACCCGCCACGGCGATGGCGGCGAGAAATACTAGGGCGTTGAGATACCGCTGGCCTTTGAAGCGCATGGGCTTCTTCAGGATTTCGTCCAGCTTGGCCCAAGCGATGACGGAACCTGAAAGTGAAATCGCTCCAATCAAGCCTCCCAGCAGCGTCACAATAAGCTGCGTCAGCCCGTGCGTCTTGTTGCCCAGCAGTTCCACCCCCGCGATAGCTCCGGCCGCGCCGCCGCCCAGGCCGTTATAGATGGCCACCATCTGCGGCATCTCAGTCATGGCAACGGTTCGGCCCTTAAACCAGGCCACCGAAGCACCCAGTGACAGCGCAACCACGGCCAGAATAATGTTGACCCATAGATGCGGCTTGGCCGCGGCGTCCACCGTGAAGACCTGAAGGAAGTTCGCCAGAACCGCCACCAGCATGCCGATGCCGGCTACGCGAATACCCGAAGGCGCGGAGACGGGCGAGGACATTCGCTTCAGGCCGTACATGAAGAGAAAGGCAGCGGCCAGATCAGCCGCTCCGGTAATTAAATGAACAAGGGTTACTAACATTTCAGCTCTTCCTTACAGCATGTTTTCTATGTGTCTTGGCCACCGCGTGCACGCCGCTGGTCTTGAACATGGCCAGCATGCGGTCCGTGACGGCGTATCCTCCGGCCGCATTGCCCGCGCCCATCAGAACAGCGAAAAACCCGATGGCCTGTTCCGTGACATTGCTGGCATTCAAAAGCGCGTATAACCCGCCCACCACAACAATGCCGTGCACGAAATTAGAGCCCGACATCAAAGGCGTATGCAGAATGGCCGGCACGTTGCCGATAATGACCCAGCCGCCAAAAGCAGCCAGCATGAAGATGTAAATGGCGACGAAGCCAGTGATTGCGATTTGAAAATTCATATAGTTTCCTTAGGCTGCTTTCGCGGGTTTGCCGGGCGCATCAATCACTTTGTCGGCGACTTTGCCGTCATGGGTCAGCGCGGTTTTTGAAATCACTTCATCTGTCCAGTCGATGGTGATGATGTTNNTGGCGCCACAATCGTGACTTGGCCAATCTTTGCGGTCACTCCCGGCTGGGTGTCTTCGCAGTTGCCGCCGCCTTCGGCTGACAGGTCGACAATCACCGATCCCGGTTTCATGCCTTTCACCTGCGCGCTGCTAATCAGTTTGGGAGAAGGTTTTCCGGGAATGGCGGCGGTGGTGATAATCAGGTCCGCCTGCTGAATGTGTTTAGTCAGCACGGCCGCCACCTTGGTCTTCTCTTCCGCAGTCAGTTCGCGTGCATAACCGCCCTTGCCTTGCGCATCCACGCCCGTCTCCACGAACTTGGCTCCAAGTGAAACCACTTGCTCTTCGGTATCCGGACGAACATCGTAGCCTTCGACAACCGCGCCCAGCCGGTGTGCGGTGGCGACAGCTTCGAGGCCCGCCACGCCCAGTCCCATCACCAGAACATGCGCGGGACCAATGGCGCCAGCCGCGGAAGTAATTTTCGGCAGCACGCGGGTCAGATGGGTGGCGCCCAACTGGACCGCATAGTACCCGGCTAAGGCCGCCTGGCTGGAGAGCGCATCCATGGATTGAGCGCGCGTGATGCGCGGAATCCGCTCCATCGCGAAACAGGTGATTTTTTTCTCCGCCAGCTTCGCCACCAGATCTTGCTGGTGGTTGGCATAGACGAAGCAGATCAGAATGGATTCCGCCTTCATCTCATCAATCACATTGAGAGGGGGCGGCTGAACGGCCATCACCACATCGGCGTCGGCCAACAGTTTCCCGCGATCTTCCATGAAGACAACGTCTTTGTAGGAAGAGTCAGGAAAGCTGCTGGCTTCACCGGCACCGGTCTGCATGTGCAGCTTNNGGGCAACGTCTCCCGCAGAACCGCAATATTGACGTACATTTTGTAAGCTTTCCGGGGCCTCCGAACGAGGCCCCCTTTTGCTGAAACGCCTAAACCAGCGGAGCGGCCATGTCGTGCGTGCGAACCAGTTTCTTGTTCACAAATTCCTGGATGCCCATGTTGCCCAGTTCACGCCCGTAACCGGAGTCCTTGATGCCGCCGAACGGGAGTTCCGCGTCGGTCCA
>PLRJ01000204.1 GCA_003163855.1 Bryobacterales bacterium
CTGGCCGCATAGCAGCGAACAGCAGTGCAGGCGAGCACGATGGCCAATGGTCCGCAACGTTTTGCGAACCGGGTGGTTGATGCAGCGCAGGCATGAACACACTGGACTGCCTCGTTACGTTCGAACTTCATTTGAATTACTCCTGTTGGTTGTGATTGGGTTGGCGCGAAACGAGTGGAATCGCGCGAGACAGAAAAACTTTGGGGTTCAGCGCTCTCCCTCCCCGGAGATCAACCAGGTCGCGCCGAGTTGCCCTCCCGCGTCAACTCGACCTGCGAAGCCGACGTTTTTCATGGTTAAATTCCGCTGAGATCGGACGGTATGGATTGACACGCCCGACACTTTCGCCACTGGCCTCAAATTCCCTTCCCGCAGACAGCGGGAGCACTTGCGCTTCGCGCAGCGTCAGCGTCAGCGTTTTGCATTAGGCTCTAGTTTTTCCTTCTTGCCTGGGGCCTTGAACACCTCTCGTTATGGCACTACACTTACTACGCTGACTTTGTATATGTCAATAGTTAAATACGAACGACACGTATAGTGTGAATCGGAATGTTTGTGGTTTCAACAACATGGGTGATATAAAAAAGTTTGCGAGCGCCTTTTTTAAAGAACTGCGAGCAGGTGTCCACTGGCCAATAACAAGCGGAGTGCTCACGGCACCGAAGATTTGAGCATGCCAGTCGTATTATCAAAAGCTTTTTACAAAGCACTCGCTGGCTACGCTGCCGAATTTCGAACTACCCGCGCCCAGTTCGTGATGAAGGCTGTTCGCCACTATGCTGAGACATTGCGGAAGAAGGACTCGCCGATGAGCAAGGCTCTTCCCTCTGACGAAATAGTCGAAGTTTATCGAAGCGCGCAAGGTGCCTTATCCAAGAAGTGGTGGTCTACTTTGACAGCGGAAGAGAAATCCGCCAGAGCAATGAAAGCCATTGAGGCACGATGGGGGAAGCCGAAAAAGAAGAAGTAACCTCTTCCCCGCCCCGGTCATGGTGGATTTGCTTTGTTCATATCAGTGTCTTCACTCTGTGCGCCACGGCGAACACCCTCCTGCAAGAAAATGCAAAATAGTCCAAAGGTTTTTTGGCCTCTACTAGATAAGCCTCCAGAACGCCCCTTTGTGACAAAATCGGCAACTTTTTTTCATAGCCTCTAACCTAAAAGGGTTTGGCAGCGGCGAAGTCGGACATAAAGCAGGAGCAAAAATCGCAAAAACGTTGAAGGGGCTATCAAAATAAAGGGTGCCGCCCAGAGAGTTTGCTTTGGCAGAGTGATTCGAAAATCCACTTTTCGGGCATGCGCTCTGGTCACGGTTAGCGGCCATCCCAACTCCCGGCTTCTGCTTGTTCTAATCCGACGTCCTAGCAGTTCTAAAACCATGTCCTAGAAAATCACAAAGACCGACATCTTGTCAATCAATAAAATGCCTGTTTTTAGAAAGACAGTACTGCTGTCTTTGCGAATGGTCCTAGCCAAATTCTCATTCGTGCAATCTCCAACCGCTGTTAAATATTGGAGACAGCAGTACTTGATAAGTGATATCCAGGCGCGATATAAAAGTAGGATAGTGGCGACGAAGATCGAACCCATATACGGGGTTCTGGGATCAACGATCCAGAAGCTCCGCGAAGCGCGCAAGATGACGCAAGCGCAGTTGGGAAGAAGCCTAACCCCGCAGTCAACACGGGCCTCGATCGCAAATATCGAACAGGGAAAACAGCGAGTTCTGGTCCACACATTCGTACAGTTGGCCAAAGCCCTGGAGAGCGATATGAAAGATTTATTGCCCGCTAGCGAACCGGCTCCTCCGTCTCCAAGCGTGCATGACGTTGAACGCGAGTTGAGCAGGAAACTCAACTTGGCTACCCCTCAGCTAAAAAAACTTGCTCGCGCCACTCGTCCCATGACAGGATCTCGCAGAGTGAAGGAATGAGCGTACGCATGGCACGATCACAAGGGGAAGCGCTGGCCGGCTCCTGCGGTTTCAGCAATCCACCGGTTGACGTGGATCTTGTAGCAAAGCGTTTGGGCCTGAAGGTCATTTACGCTGACTTGGGCGAAAATGTATCCGGTCTTCTGATTAGTAAAGGCGATTCGACTGTCATCGCTGTTCAGGAGAGTGATGCGCAAAACCGCCAACGCTTTACCATTGCGCATGAAATTGGACACTTTCACTTGAGACATCAGTTTGAGCCTGGTGAGCACGTGCACGTTGATCGGGGACACCTGATTACGCCGCGGAATTCCAGATCGAGCATCGGCGTAGACAGCAAAGAGATTGAGGCAAATCAATTTGCTGCCTGTCTGCTTATGCCTTCTGAGATTGTCCTCAGAAGAATAAATGATCTTAAAGTGCAATCCCTCTGTGACTACCATGTCGAAAAACTTGCTGAAGACTTTAAAGTCAGCGCACAGGCAATGACGATTCGTCTTTCCACGTTAGGGTTTTTGTAGATTCTCGTTCAATGGTAGGGGACTTTCCGGTGTTGTTAACCAGTTGGGAAAGGGTGTTGGTGCTTTCGCCTCGCCCGGCATCTAACTGAAGAAGCGCAGCCCGGCTGAGCGGCCCTCCTCCTCCAAGACTTGGTTCAGTTCCGTCACATTGATGTCCACGCGCGGCTTGGTGCGCTTCATGTCATTGGCTCAGCAGCTCACGAAAGTTTCCAGCTAATGCACCGGATGTGCGTACATCTCCTTCCAGTCGAGTGGCAACAGTTGTGCCATCCGCCCCAGAATGTGCGAAGCGAGATGCGGCACCTGAAAACCAGGGCACAACGAGAAAGCGGGTGTTGTCGGCCAGCAGATGCAGATTGCGCTTTCTCGCGTCCGCGCTCTAGTCGATAAGACGAATTGTGCCCCGCTAAGTGCGCTTCGGTGCGGAACACCATTCCAAGCAAGCGATGGCCTGTCCTTTGGCGGAGACCAGACTTGCGAGTGCATTCCGATACGAAGCCTGTGCGGACTCCATCATTTTGCCTCGTGTTAGGTAAGCTTTCGGAACGGGCCTTTGTGATACGACATGCAGTTTCTTCATGGCCTCTAATTAAAGGGTTTTCAAGCAGATGTCTTCAGGCCTCCGAAGCGTAAGGTCTTCGTTGTACGCACATGGCGGACTCCGCGCTCGAGATTGGCAATTCAGAGACGCGATTGAAAATAAGACGCATCATTGGGGTTGATTGCCAACCAAGTTCGGCAAGAAGGAGTAGTACAAGCTCAATGCCAACCAGGTCCGGTAATGAGTAGTCTTCCGTGCCTTGGACCATCTAAGTTTGCTGCCGCTAAGGATTGACAAGGCGACTTGTTAACGGATACGCTACCAACCAGGTTCGGTAGGATCGAGTCGCTCCCGGACCCGGTTGGTAATCAAGGGTTCGTCCGCCCGCCCAATACCGAACCCGGTTGGTAGAATGCCCTCGAAATTACCGGTCCAGTCGCAAAACCTTCTATCCGTCCCACCTGCCCGGACTTAGTTGGCAGTGTTTACCGGACTCAGATGGCAGGGATACCGAACCAGGATGGAAGAATTCCCGTTCCCGGTCGGCAGATCCTTACCGGAGTCGGCTGGAACACTTACCGAACTCGGTTGGCAGAAACACCGCACCCGGTTGGAAATAAAACATAATTAAATACTTTTGTTTTATACAGTTCCGCTATTCCATAGGGTCTAGATCTGATTCAAAGAATTGTTTATTCATAGTATTCTTGCAATAACATCAACAATGACACAGCGGAGAGACAGATCAAAGAAAGCAGATTCACTTAGTCAGACCCGTTTGGTGACGCTTCCTGTTGCAGTCGATTTAATCCGCTTTGAAAAGAACTTGTTGCAAATGGGTTTTTTCGGCGCCCACGATACCCGGCATAATCCGCAGACTACACGCCGTATCGAACAGATGGTTAATCGGGAAGGCCAAAAGATCCGCGTCTCCGCAGAGTTCCGCGCTTCGCAGGAACTCGGTCTCCCATCCACATCAGATCGGGACAAATACATCGCGTTCATGCGTATCGCCATGGATCAGAAGGCAAAGCGTGGCGTCCTTTCCAACCCGATTCGATTTACCGGCTACCACCTACTCAAGGAATTGGGCCTTACGGATTCCGGCGCGAACTATGAAGATGTTAACCGCTGGGGCCAGCGGATGTCGGATACGACCATCACATCCGAACAAGTAATTTACATGGCCGCCCGGAAGAAATACGCCAACAAGACGGTTCATGTCTTCCGGAGTTTCACTCGTGTCGGCGAAATGAATGAGGACGGAAGCGGCCGAATCGATGCCTTCGAGGTAATGCTTGAGGACTGGTTGTTGGACAACCTGAATCAAGGCTACGTGGTGCCCGAGGATTTCAATGCCTACCGCTATCTGAAGCGCCCCACCGCTAAAGGCATCTTCGGATATCTGCACCTCTGGTTTCATGCCTCGCAAGGCCGAGCAATCGAGAAAGATTACGCCGAGTTGTGCATGTTGCTCAACATTCCGGCCTACAAATATCTGTCTAAGATTAGGGACACCATCGGGGCTGCTCTGAACGAGTTGCGGTCGATCCAATACATCAGCACATGGGATATTCGGCCCATGTTGTCAAAAGATGGCTACAAATTGATCTTGGAGCCTGGCGAAGAGGTCCTGGACGTTCTTGCATTGTCGAAACGCAAGCTTCTGGTGGAGGAGAACTCCCCTAGCTTAGATTCCGACCAGGAACGAGCCATGGCCGCTCTTATTGATCGCGGCATCAGCGCAGCCAAGGCGAATACATTGATCCGAAAATTCGATCCGGTTCTGATCCTCGATCAGATTGAGTACTGCGAATACCTTATGGCTCGGGACAAGAAGGGCAAGTTCCATAACCCGGCTGGCTTTGTGATCTACACTATCGAAAGCAACATTCCAGTGCCGGCGGCTTTTCTTTGTACCCGAACCCTTCGGCAGCGTGAGCAGGTGCACCAAGCAGAGTTTGATCGCCGCTTTGCGTATGACGCCTTTATTGAAAAGAAAGTCGATGAGGAAGTTGCGCTGCGGTTCGCAGGGCCAGCCAAGCAAGAGCGAATCAAGCACATCGTTCAACAGCAGGTGAAGGAGGATAGTATTTTTGCTAATCTGCGACCGTTGCCGCAAGCTCAACTCGCCGAGCGGCTGCTTTGGAATGAAGTGCGGGTGAGCACCTCCCTGCCCTCTTTTGAGCAATGGTGCGAACGGCAAAACCAAATACCTCTGTTCTAGCAGCAGTACATAAGCTGTACAGCAGATTGACGATTAAAGGAGGTACTGGGTCATTGGTATCAGCGGCGGAGATGTATGGGCGACATACTGCAGAAATACAGCGGGTTGATACCGCGGCGTGCGGCTCAAATTGTCCCGAAAAATAATGGACGAGGGATTGAAGGCGGATATTTATGGCTTACAGTGATGCAGCAGCAATATGGCTTGGGTACAGCCACCATACAGCCGAGAGGAGCTCAAAACCCTAGGCGATTGTTCCCGGTAGTAGGCTGTATGTCTGCTGTACATCTCTTGCGCTAGCAAGCATATGAGTGACATACTGCTACTAGATGGCCATTGTTATCGCAGTTGCGAATCAAAAAGGTGGATGTGGGAAGACCACCATTTCCATGAACATCGCTGGTGCGCTCGCTCGGGAAGGGAATTACAAAGTTCTGCTGATCGATGCTGATCCGCAGGCCTCAGCCATGCAGTGGCGCCGAAATAGTGAAGAAAGCGCATTGCCATTCGACATACAGCCATTCCCTCACCCGCTATTACATAAGGAAATCAACAAGTTAGGAGCTAACTACGAGATAGTCTTCATTGACTGTCCGCCAGGCGGCGGAGGAAGCTCAGCGCCTAGTGGCGATGTCTCTCGCGAAATCTGCCTATCGGCCCTGCGGGCGGCCGACGTCGTCTTAGTTCCGATCAGACCCACACCTGTCGACTATCACGCAAGCCACACTCTGCTCCCCATGATTCGAGATGTCGCTTTCCTGAATGAAAAGCTCAAGGTGTTCATTGTGATCAACGGCAAAGCCACGGGACGTACCAAGCTCGGCGAGCAAGCTATCAGCTTTGCTTCCGATCTGTTTCAAATTGAAGGAGCTTACATTCGAGTTCTCCAAAATGAAATTTGTACTCGTCAATCCTTCGCGCAATCTCCGCTAGAAGGAAAAATTGTGGTCGATTTTGATGGGACATCAAAAGCAGCAGATGAAATTCGTAATGTCACAGAGGAGTTAGTTCAATGTCTGGTCAACGCCAACGAGGCACAATTGACTTCAGCAGTCTAAAGAAAGTTCTTCCACCCACCGCTCCTGCCCCTACTGAGTCGGTTGCCACCGATCTAGCGCCGAGCGTTGCCACTCTGGAAACAGCCCCACCGTATGCAGTGGCACTTTTGGAGCCGATTGCTGTGCCGCATACAGCGGCTGTACAGCAGCAAGCTTCGCTGAACGAACCAGTTCGATCCTCACTCGTCGCGCGTCCTGGGCAGGCCCAGCCCCTAACCCGGCCTTCGACCTTTCGCCTGGCGATCGAGTTGCAAGACGCCCTCAAACAAGTGGCAGGATACAACCGGCTGCAAATGACCGATATCGTGGCGGAAGGCATATGGCTCCACCTGCAGCACTTCGCCTGGCCACCGGGGTCGGAACAGCTTAGGGATAAATTGCGAACAATGTTTTAAGGCAGGGAAGTCGAAGTTGCACCGCAGACTGCGTGAATTCAATGTTCTTCCGAACTCTTAGCTGGTCCGAGACATCATCCAATCTCTTGGGGACAAAGCGGCATCGCTCCGGACGGTCTAAGTCCCTGCTAGGAACCGTGCACGGCATGCCATCGACGTTACCACCCTACGCCGGTGCATCGAGCGAATGTACCTTACCATCAAAACCATCAGATTGTTTCTTAGACTCTCCAACGCCTTAATTCTCCAAATTCTTCCAACGCAGGCTGCCTCTATTTGAATCAACAGGGAGGCGAGCGCCGCCAGGGTCTTCTGGCGTGCGCAGTCTGCCTCGTTCGCCAGCCGGTCGAGCAGCCAGTCGATGGCCTGGGGCAGGGAAGTGGTGTCCAGATCCAGACCCTCGGCGCGGGTTCTCTGGCCGAGCGAGGCCCATGGATTGTCGTCTTCCCGGCAAGCTGGCTTCATGCCGGTGAGGCGGTCAGGGGACCAAAGGCCTGGGCCTGCTCCAGGCGGAGGCGGCCTTGTTTGGAAAGCTCCAAAAGGGCCAGAAACAGGCAGATTTTGGCCGGAAACGAAGGGTGCAGCAGGAACCAGGGCTGCGTGTCCTGGGGTTCCAATGAGGCTTCCGGCGGCAGTTCGGAAAATCGTTCGATAAGCCAGCGCAACTGATCGGCCACCGTCACCTCCGCAGCCGCGATCGTATGCGCCACGGGCGGAAGCGGCCTTTGCCGGACCTCGTGCAGCAGCACCATTAAATCCAGCAGCGACAGGCCTTCGGGACCTCCCGTGGTATCGCCAGTCTCGCTGCCGGCGGCCTCCCGCCGCACCTGACCGGCGAGGGTGCGCACAATCTCCTGGCGCGGGTCGTGTCCGGCCAGGACCGGATCGCGCGGCAGCAACAGACGCGCTTTGGAGTCGATCAGGGCGGCGGCGACATGCAAAAATTCGCCGGCATCGTCCAGCACCAGCTGCCCGCGCTGTGCCAAAAATTGTTCGACAACTGCGGCGAGCGGAGCCTGTTCGAGAGCAATCTCACCGGAACGGACCGCGCCCAGAAACGCTTCCAGCGAGCCGGACCAGCCGCCGGCAAATCCCGGAAACGGCGGCAGCGCCAGCGGGAACTCGCTCGTTTGCGGGGAAACGGCGGGGAAACGGGCCTCGGGCCGCCCTGCGGGCCGGTTCATGCGCCGCCCTCCAGCTTCTTTTCCACGCCGTCCCAGTCGTCTTTGCAGGTTTCGAGCAGGACCCACAGTTGGGCGCACAAGTCGCGCAAATCGGCGACTTCGATGGTCAGGCGTCCCGGTTCAATCTGGATCGCGGCGGGGAGGCGGTCGGCTGTTCGCCGTTCCGGCGCGCGCACATCCGGGAAGCGGAAGCTTTCGGCTTCCCGGTGGAGACGGCGGATCTGGCTCGGTGTGTGAGCTGGTGTGCGGGCTGGCCCGCCCGCCTCGGCGCCCGGCAGACAGGCTTCGAGCGCGGCGATGAGCTGTTGGCGCGGGATCAGCAGCGTCTTGCCGAGCTGCTGTCCTCCCAATTGATGGAGCAGGCGGATGGCGGTGCGGCGCTGGATTTTGAGCAGCGTTTCAAGCGCGCTGCGGTCGACAACGGGCGCGGTCATTTGCCGCAGCGCCGTGAGGGCGTCTGGCACAAGCGGTATCCAGTCGACAGGTTTGGCCATGGGATGGCGGGGGCGGTCTCCTTCCCGGAGTCTTCTTTATATAGGCAGAAAGCCGGGCAAATGGTTCATCAGCAAGCTCTGGGGCAGCATAACAGGCGCGGGGGGGAAAAGTCACGATTGTGACAAGAGGAATTTGAAGCGCGCGAAACCTGCACTTATCGAGCAATCATTAACTCAGATAAAATCAGTTATCTGATTCCATGTTAATATGAAGCCCATGGAAGAAATCGCGAACTCACCGGGCAGGGAAGAGGGCTTCCCAGCCCTGTTGACCCAGGAAACCGACCGGGAAGTCAGCACAGCGAACGCCGTCGCCATCATTCCGGCCGCCTCCCGCGTGGCTCTGACTTTGCCACCCGTCCTCATCGGTTCCCTTACGCCCGAGATCCGCAACCGCGTCGAACATTTCTACTCCTCCGTCTACGAAATCTTCGAGCGCTGGGTGAACCGCCCGAAAAGTGTCCACACCCGCCGATCCTACCGCGACGGAGTAATATCCTTCGTCCGGCATCGCGGAATTGTGTGGCCACACGAGGCGCACGCGCTCCTGACGATCTCCGTGGCCGACGTGCAGACGTACCGCGACGTCCTGGCCGCCGTCGGCGCCGCGCCCAAAACCATC
>PLRJ01000128.1 GCA_003163855.1 Bryobacterales bacterium
CGGCTATAGATCTGTCCGTAACCTCCGCGAATAACGGTCTTCCCGTCTCCAAGCAGTTTTCCAAGCATGCCGCCTGAGTACTTCGGGTTCCAGGCAAGTGCGGCGCGCGGGCTGACGCCGCCATAAAACGGATTGTAAGGATACTTATGGCTGGCTCCCACAACGTTGCCGATAGTCGCGAATCCGAGCGTCGGATTATAGACTTGGCCTTGCAATGCCATAGCGGCCTTCGTGTTGAAATAATTGCTGAAGTTAATGGGATGGCCGGACGTGTCCACCAATTCCACTTGCTTTCCGCTAGCCTCCACAGGAGGCATCTCGATCTGGTAGCCAAGGCCGTAGGTTACAGTCAGGCTGGGTTTCAGGTGCCAGGAATCGGTGATGTAGACATTGTAAAAGTCGATGGTGTCTTTGTCGAACATCGGAGTACCGACAGGATTCAGAGTCAACTGCGAGCCGCTGCGAGTGAAAAGCTGCTGCGGNNGGCAGGTTCACCGGTTGGGTGGCGCTCGTGTAAGTAGTGCCGGCCACCTGGTTGCCGATCTGATACACCGGCGATGTGTTTATGCCTTGGCCGTTGTCGTTCCGCAGATGGTAGTCCCAGTTTCTTTGGTAGTTACCGCCAAATTGGACGATGTGATTTCCAAAAATCTTGGTCACGTCGTCTTTGAAGGTGGTGTCATGACCGTCCCAGAAGCGTTGACGCGTGTTCTGGTTGTTTACGTTATAAGGGATCAGAGCGTTTGTGCTTTCCCCGCCAATCTCCAAGGCTCCGCCCAGACCCGGCAACTGGGGCGGCGCGGCGCCGGATGCCCATTGCCACCAGATTCTGGTGTTGTTCACTCGAAAATCGTTGGTGGTGGTCGCGTTAATGGTGGTGGTTAGGCCACCCACCAGAAAGTCGGGTTTCTGTGGACGAGGCGCCTGCGATGTGGGTACGCCAAATTTGTCGCCAGGCAAAGCACCACCGATATCAATCTGGTTGGTGGTGAGTGTTGCAAGAGCGTAATAGCGGTAGCTGCCAAAGAAGCGCCACTTATCGCCGAAGTCGTGATCCACGCGGGCGACCGTGAACTTGGAAGTAGTCGGCAGTGACACCTGGCCTTGGAAGCCTTCAATATTGTGCGCATCGCCGACGTTGGTGTTATTCGGCTCAGGCATATACTTCGTCCACAGAGTTTGCACAATCTTATTCATGCCGATCCCCAGCGGATCGCACGGGCCGCCGGCGCACGCCGCCGGTTGATAGGTGACTCCGTTCACCGTAACGGCGGTGGGGTTGAGATTGTAGGGTACCCAGGTGCCGCCCTGGTTAATCTGAATGACTCCCGCTCGCAACAGGTCAGTCGGTACCTGCTTGTTAACAATCTGACTGGATGGAGAGTTAAAGCCTTCGTAGCCGAAGAAGAAATAAGTCTTGCCGCCCAGAATTTTAGGGAGCATCGGGCCGCCAACCGTGCCGCCATAGCGGTTATCGTGCGCAATGGGAATGGGAGTGTAGCCGAGGTTTCCGCTCGGAGTGTGGTTGTCGTCCCATGTGTTTGCACCGCCAAAATCGGAGGAATGGTAGTACTCGTAGGCCGAACCATGAAAATCGTTGGTGCCGCGCTTGGTAATCATCTGGATCTGCGAGCCGCTCGATCCATTGAAATCGGCTGTCTGGCCGGCCGTACTTACCTTGAATTCTTCAATCGTATCGGGAGGGGTGGGCAGCACGCCACTCGGAGGAGGACCGTAGCTGGCGAACGAGTTGTGACCATAGCTGCCGGTGTAGTCCTTCATGCTTCCATCCATATCGTTCGAGTTGTTGCCGCCATCCAGTTGGAAGGTATTTTGGTCGTACATGGCCCCCGCAACCGCTCCGTCCGGTCCAACTCCGGGCTGGAGCAACGCAAGGCTCGATGTATCCGAACCAAAAATCGGAAGGTAGGTTAGAGAGGGTCCCGAAACGGTTGTACCGACAGTGGCGTTTACCGTTTGCAGTTCGGCGCCCGGCGAACTGGTGACTTCTACGACGCTGGTCATCTGGCCGACTTGAAGAACGGCATTGACGGTTAGTACCTGGCCGACGAGCACGTCTTGTTTGGCAACTTTATAGGCGGAAAATCCCGTCATACTGAAAGTCACATCGTACGTGCCGGGTTCGACGTTGACAAACAAATAGCGCCCCTGCTCGTTCGACTTGGTGGAAAGCTCGGTATTTGTCGATTTTTCCGTGAGCTTTACCTCCGCGTTTAGGACCGCAGCCCCTTGTGGGTCCGTGATCTTACCTTCTACCGTGCCGGCCGTTGCGGACTGCGCGGCGGCATAGAAGCTGCCCTGGGACAGCAGCAGACTGGCGGCAATGGTGAACAAATACAGTTGTCTAGGTAGCTTCATTGCTTACTTAATCCTTTCGTTTGACGGCAAATAAATGGGTACAACGTATAGCGAACAGGAAGACAGCCAGCCGATTTCGGGGGCACTACCCGACGGACACACGACGAGGGTGTAGCCGCGCAGCATCGACTTGCTGGGGATTTATCGGCATGCGTGCTAATCAGAAGGCAATACTTTGCCTAAGGGATTTTGAGTAATGGTAAAGCAGGTAGAATCACTAAGTCAAGCGCCCATAGTTGATTTGTAACGAAGGTACCGTATCGTCCGTTTTAAAAAACGGCTACGAAGCTTTCTGTCGCAACCTTGGGTAATGGGCGCTAGAAGCGAAACTTAGCCGCCAACTGCACAAGCCTTGGAGCGGCGGCACTGACGATGTTCCCGAAGTTGGAATCGTTCACTTCGCCATCAACCGAAGCCGGGCCGTAAAACTGCGCATGATTAAATACATTGAAGGCTTCAACCCGGATAGCAAGCGAACTCGACTCCCGCAGCCGGATCGTCTTGCTAATTTGGATGTCGAAGTTCTCGATACCGGGGCCATAGAACGAACGTCGCGCAGCATTGCCCAACTGTCCTAATGCTTCCAGCGAAAACCCGCCCGTGTTGAATTCAGGCTTGCCGTTGCGCGGGTTAGTATTGATGTCCAGCGGACCGCCTACATACTCAGGTGTATCCAGCAACTGATTATTGACGCCGTTGCCTAGCGTTCCTAGCAGAGACCGGTCGGAATCGTCGAACAACGTCACTGGAAAACCGGTGCTGAATCGCGTGGTGCCCGACAAACTCCATCCTTCTGTAAGACTGCTTCGATGAAACCATTTTTCGAACGGCAATTCATAGGTATAGGTCGCCACAAAGTTATGCGTCATATCCCAGGAAGACGGAACCCGCGTGAGCGCAGCGTTGAATGGGTTAGTCTGCTCGCCAATGTTCGAAGCCTGGTCAATCGACTTCGAATAGGTATACCCGACCAGCAGCGTACCCCGGCTTCCGGCGGTGAAGCGAAGAGTCGCTTCCAGCGCATTATAGTTTGAATTCCCCACTGTCTTCTGTGCCGTGGTAGAACCGAAATTGGAACCAAGACCAACTCTTGTGCCTTGATAAGTCTTACCCGCTGCCGAGGTGTAAGGAGCATCTTCACCGAAGGGTCCGCAGGTGGATGTTCCGGGAGCGACCTCGCTCGGCTGGCTGAGGCTGAGGCAGAGCGCTGGATTGCCCAAATTCTGCGGCACCAATACCAGCAGATGATGGCCTTGATTTCCAGCATAACTGACGGTCAGCAGTGCTGCCTTGGCAATTTGCCGCTGAATGGAGAACATATAGTTCTCCGTGTACGGAGTCTGGTTTCGATAGTAGAAATAAGGATCGGCGCTTATCGGAGTGACCGCTGCAAAATTGAAGCCGGTATAAGGATTGCTTGCCGACACATTATGCGGCGGAAAATTCAGCGGAAATGGGTCGGCGTTTTGTACGCCATTCGAAGAACTGATGAACGGCGTGGAAAAGAGCGGCGGCTGGGGGCTCAGGTAGTTATAACCATAGGGAGGCACCCCATACATAATTCCGGCAGTCAGACCGGGAAACGCCGTGTAGAAGATACCGTAGCTGGCTCGGATACTACTCTTTCCAGACTCACCGAACAACGCTCTCAGAAATCCATTGTCGAACTTGGGCGAATAAGCTATACCCAGCCTCGGTGCAAAGTTATGATACTGGGCCGGTGACAGTGTTGAGGCAATTCCCGGATCGCCGGGGACGACCAATCCATTTATTGCATTTGGATAGAGGACGGACTGCTTGCCGGGAACAACTGTTTGGATCTGGTTATACTTCTCGGACCAGGGCGCGATCAGATCCCAGCGCACACCCAGGTTCAGAGTCAAATTGCTGCGAACCTGCCAACTGTCTTGCAGGAATGCTCCCGCATACTTGTTGCGTAAATAAAAGCTCTGGCCTGATGTCTGGGTATAGTTGCTGGGAAAGCCCAACAGGAAATCTGCAAAAGCCGAGCCTGTCTCGGTGCCGTCTATATTGAATGTCCCATTAAAAGTCGCATTAGGGTACTCGTTGACCTGGTCTGCATGAAATTGGCCTCCGAACTTCAGCGTATGTGCGCCAAGCACTCGTGAGACGGTGTCACTTAGATAGAGGGTGTTATTCCATTGGTCCACATTCGTGATGGGAACTCCCATGACGAACGAGGGGAAGACAATATTTTCGACACCCTCGAATTTTGGAGCTTGCACGACAATACCCGCAGTACCGACGCCGGTGACGAACCCCTGCGATTGGAGGCTGACTCCCAAGCCACCCTTCGGCTGCCCGATATTATTTGCATTCCGAATAAACCCGGCATGAAATTCATTCACTGCGGTCGCTCCGAATGTCCTGGTGTTGCCGATGGTAAACAGTTGCGCCTGACCAACCGTCAACGCATCGAAACCGGGGATGCTAGCGCCGCCCTGGCCCCCGGGATAAGGATTGTCCAGCCGGTAATTGTCTACGAAGTAATATCCATAGATCTGGCCCAAGCGGGTGTTGGCATCAATGCGTCCCGATCCTTTGTCGTCTCTGACTGTTTCCGGGTAAGCCGAGGTGGCAAAGAGATTGGAGCCCATATTCGGAGAGGGAATGTATTTCAGCAAGTTAACGGCAGGCGCCGACCAGGCACTCCTGGGAATAACCGCGTTAGGAAGCACGCAAGAAGCGGACGTCGTGCATCCTGGCGTGTAATAGGGTTCCCCTTGTGTTACTTTGTAACCCAGCTTTTGCGTCAGCAGACTTGCGGTATACGGGCCACTGACAGTTCCGGTCAGTGAACTGGTTGCATCGTTGAAATTGCCGGTACGCTCCTGTTGCGAGAGTACAAGCGTTTCGGCTGAAGTCTGCCCCTCAATCGTACGGGTTCCCTGGTAGTCCCCAAAAAAGAAGATCGTTTGCTTCTTAATCGGACCACCGAGCGTTCCACCAAACTGATTTTGCTGATAAGCTCCGCGCGTGCTGTCAAAGTAGTTTCTGGCATCCAGATCGGTATTCCGGAGGAACTCAAAGACATTGCCGTGGAATGAGTTGCCGCCATATTTCGTAAAAACGTTTATCAGCCCTCCATTGTAGTTACCGTACTCGGGATCGAAGTTGTTGGTCAGGACGCGAAACTCCTGAATTGAATCCAGATCCGGAATCACCGAGGTTCCGCCGTTCATGTGCTCCTGCACGTCGGTTCCATTCACAAAGAATCCGTTCGCCGACTCACGCTGACCATCAATAGATACGTCTCCTGGATTTAAATCACCTGAGGGATTGATCGTTCCAGTAACGCCAGCCATGATGACCGAAGCCGGCGTCAGAGTGGTGACCGGGCTGACTCCGGGCTGAATAGCCAGCAGATCAGTATAGCTGCGCCCGTTCAACGGTATTGCCTCTATCTGCTTCTCGTTGACAACTTCTCCCAGGTGTGTTGCCACCGTATCTACCTGAGTCTCGATTGTGCTATCAGCGGCCGTCACCGTAACGCTATCTGATCGCTGTCCTACCTCGAGCCGCAAATCGATTCGGACAGCTGCATCGGCGTCAACCGTTATATTCGTCCGTTCTTGGCTTCCGAATCCCTTGGCTTTCGCTTGTAAATCGTAGTGGCCAACAGGCAGAGCGGGGAATGAGTAAACCCCCCTTGCATCTGTAATTGACTTAAACTCCGTCTTCAAAGCGGTGTTAACCAAACGAAGCTGCACATGCGCCACAGAGCCGCCGCTTGCATCCGTGATCGTCCCCGAAAGACTGCCTCCGGCTGCTGCGAAAATTGACAGGCATCCGAGCAGAGCAGCTAATGCTGCGGTGGCGCGGCACAGGAGTTTGCTAATCATCGGCATCCGTCTCGTCGTGGCACGAAAAGCAGTTTCGTGCTACCGCTCTCATTAGTAGCACGAATTGCTCAATAGTGATACGCAAAGACCTGCCGTCGTGGATTAAGCTCTTAATCAAAAAGCGAACTGAAGCCGCGCATCAACTGAACGTCTTACGCCAATGGCGGTTCCGGAAAACAAGCCGGCAAAGTTGATCACGTTGAGTGAGTCTGTTAGATTCGTGCCGTCAATCTGAAAGCGGACTGGATGCTTCTCGTTCTTGCTGATTATCACGCCGGCCGAGGCGTTTAATGACCACAGCGGCCGCGGCCGTAAGTCTGAAAAATTCACTCGATTCAGAATGTTTTGAGTGTATCCCTGTGCGACAGCATCCGCTTCAGTGCCGCCAAAGTCAATGGGCAGACCGCTGTCATATGTGCCGCCAAACGCCAGCCAGAAGCGGGACGAGACATCATAGCGGAAGCGGGTGCGGACCGCATTGCGCTGTTCCTGCGAGACCGGAAACACACCGTTGGTTTGTTGAATGGCCTGGGCCGCATCGGCTCCAAGAAAGAGGCCGCCGGTCGCCGGAAAATATCCGTTCCCGCGCTCGTTCGTCCAGCTCAGGTAACCGGAGAAACGGCCCCATTTGGGGATCTCCACCTTGGCTTCTTCGCCATAAATGTTGGCCAGCGCAAAGGTGATGGGAAAACTGACACCTGTGTTGAGCAGCAGGTCGTCATCAGGGTAGTTATGATAACGGCGCCAGAAAAAGTTACCCGTCAATCGAAGGTGCCCCAACAAGGCGTGGGTAAATCCGGCTTCATAGTAATTGGCGCGCGCCGGCTGCACTGGAAGGCGCAGGACCAGCGGGTCGAGACTGGTGACTGCCGCCGAACTGGACACAAGCAAATTCTCGAAGGGTGGAGTTTGAAACACCCGATCGTACGACGCGTGAAGATTGAGTTTTAATTTTGGGAAGTAATAGGCGAGTCCTACGCGCGGGCTCCATCCCACCTGGTTTACCAGCAGATCGTAATGATCAAAGCGAAGCCCTCCAGTGAGTGCCAAGTTCTTCCAATGAATTTCGTCCTGCCCGAAAGCTGACTGCTCCCGATCAGGCGCGTGGCTATAGAAATTGAAAGCAAGAGGCGTGCCCGGATCGAACTGCGTGGGATCTGTAATCAGATAGTTGAGAGCTTCCTCGATTTGCGCGAAATCCGCCTCGCCGCCGAACTTAAACTCATGAATACCGGAGTGAACCGAGAGCGTTCCCTTGACATACTCTTCGTGATACCCACGATCCTGTGCGGCAATAATCGGCGTGGATAGATCGTTCGACCAGAAATCAGCCGTAATATCGCGCGTCATCGCACGAACATTTCCCAGCACGTCCGGTGAAAAGATGTGCTGGTAGGAGAACTGGGCGGAGCTTTCAAAATCCTGGCGATTCTGCCGCTGTCCTGCCTGCTGCTGCGGAACCTCATTCGGCACCAGGAATTTGGATTGCTGCCGGCTGATAATGACGCCAATGCGATTGTTCTGGTCAATGTCGCGCTCATAGTGAGCCATAAAGTCAGCAGTGGTTCCGTGGTTGGTGTAGTTCTGGGTTGTTGGAGGATCAAGAAAGTGGTCGGTCACGGCGCCATCCAGACTCATAGTCAGAGTGTTAGAGCCAAAGCCATATTCACCCTCAACAAATCCGTTTGCGGTGTCATAACTCCCGCCTCCCAGCACCGCTTTGCCGTGGAAGCCCTGGCGTTTGTCGCGCGTGGTTTCCACCTCTATAACACCGCCTAATTTGCGCCCATATTCCGGCGGAAAGCCGGCCACCATCTCGCTCATCTCCTGCACGTTGCTGGCATCAAAATCAGCCACATAAGCAGCGGAACGATTTTCGGTATAAGGCATGCCGTCAACGACATATTGAACCTGGTACTCCTCGGCCCGCGGGTGCAGAATGCCATTGGCTTCAAACATCCAACCTGGTTCCTGGTTAATCAGATCGGCCACGCCACGACCGGGTTCGGCTGAGACACGATCCGTTATGGTGTCGCCCCCGATTCGATTGGCGCTGCTGGTTGCGAAAGGATCGATAAGCGTCTGTTCATCCTGTACGGTCACATTTGTTTTCACCGCACTCAAGGAAAGACTGATTGGCAACTCCTTTGGGAAGGCCGATTGAATCTCAACCAGCTGACTGAGAGGCGCGAAACCGGTCTTGTTTATAGTGACCGTATAGAGCCCGAACGGCAGTCTCTTAGCGGTGACACGCCCCGCCGGGTCTGTCTGAAAAGTCCGGTCGTACTGATTCGCCCGGCTGACCAAGCTCACCGAACAAGCAACAGGTGACCAGCTAGGATCAGTAATGACCAACCGCAGTTCGCCGCTGTTGGACTGTCCAAAAGCAAGTGATGCAGCCAGCAGCAAGAGACAGATTCTAGAAAACATCGCTGTCTATATATTCCGCGGGATCGCTTTTTGTTCACTGTGTTTCCACCCAATCTTGGCGAAAAAGGCTGAACAAAAAGCAGGAAACTAGAATATTTAAGTGACAAGCGGCTTACCCCTATGAGTTCTTCTTCCGATGGCGCAATTTCGGCTCGATCGCTGGCATCTGCCATCGAATTAGAACGCGAGTTGCCCCACGTTGAGGACGTAGTCTATCTATTCGGCAGCCTGCGGCGCCCTTTGATGCGTTATGCGCTCACCCTCGGATTGTCGGTTTGCGACGGGGAAGAGATCGTCCAGGAAACGTTTCTTGCACTCTTCAAGCACGTGAAATCTGGTAAATCCCGCGAAAACTTGCCGGGCTGGGTTTTCCGCGTGTGTCACAACTTGGCGCTGAAGCAGATCGAGAAGACGCGCGGGCCGCACAACGCGATTTTAGAGGAAGTCGACTGGCTGAACCAGCGTGCGAATGAGCTCCCGAATCCGGAAGAGCAACTGCATCAAACACAGCGCCGCGATCGACTCCAGTCCGTCCTGCGCGCCCTGCCGAAACAGGATCGATGTTGCATCGCTCTGCGCGCTGAGGGTCTGCGCTACCGCGAGATCGCCGAAATCCTCGGAATGTCGCTGGGCTCCGTCGCCGCCTCGTTAACTCGTTCGCTTTCCAAGTTCGAACGTGCGGATCGGGAGTAGAACGCAATGACTTACAGCGACCCTCATATCTCGGACCAGGATCTGCTGCTCGCGGCAGATGGCGAATTAAGCGCAAATCGTCAAGAGCAGGTTCGCCGCCATCTTCAGGCCTGTTGGACATGCCGCTGCCGCATGGCGCAGTTGGAGCGTGTGGTCGCAGGCGTTGTAGATTCCTATCACTCTCTTCTCAATCCACAGGTGCCTTCAGGACATGGTTCTGCCGCTCTGCTGAAAGCGACGTTAATGCGGGAGCCGGCCGCGCCGTTTTTCCGATGGCGATGGCCAGTCTGGGTCGCCTGCGCCTTGGCCATCGCTTCCATGACGGCAATTTTGTTGTGGCGCCAGACGTTTTCCCGTGTTGAAAGCGGCCTGGTTCCGAATCCCAACCTCACACCGGGAGAGACCGTCTCGATTTCCCAAAATGACGTCTGTCAGTCAAACGACCTGACAGAAAATGCCCAGGTGCCGGAAACAACGCGAGACGCCGTGTTCTCGGCGTACGGAATGAAAGACGCGCCTAAGAACGCCTACGAAGTTGATTTCCTAATAACTCCGGCTTTAGGAGGCTCAGCGAACGTCCGCAATCTCTGGCCCCAACCCTACCATCGCGCGGCCTGGAACGCCTATCGCAAAGACGTCCTCGAAGAGCGCTTGCGCTCACTTGTTTGCAGCGGCGAACTGGATCTTGCAACCGCCCAGCGTGAAATAGCAACGAACTGGATTGATGCCTATAAAAAATATGTAGATGGCAGACATCAATGATCAAGCGCCACCACGCCCCACGGACTCTTGCCGGCCGTCACCCTCTTCACTACGGCGTTCGTCGCCAAGTCAACCACCGCAATATTGTTGGCGGGGCCATTCGCTGAATAAAGCGTCTTGGCGTCAGGCGAAAGCGCCATGCCCCAAGGACGCCCGCCGACTTCCACCGATCCAAGCGGTTTGTTGGTGGCAGTGTCGATGGTGAAAACCTCATGGCCACGACCAGTACTGACATACAGCTTCGCCGCGTCCGGCGCCATCAGCACCGCCATGGGCTTGATGGCGCCCGGCTTGCCTAGCGGAATGGCCTCAATCATCTTGTACTTCACCGCGTCCACCAGCACAACGGTTCCATCGTTCTCCGCATTCACGTAAGCTCTCGAACCATCCGGCAGAAACGCCACGGAGCGAGGCCGGTGGCCAACTTTAAAGGTCTTCAGAATCTTGCCTGCCACCGGGTCAAGAACCGAAATAGTGCCGGTCTCTTCCGACG
This sequence comes from Bryobacterales bacterium, assembly GCA_003163855.1. Classification (GTDB taxonomy): domain Bacteria; phylum Acidobacteriota; class Terriglobia; order Bryobacterales; family Bryobacteraceae; genus Bog-105. Next base: position 10,621 of record PLRJ01000128.1, read on the forward strand.
TCACCCAAACGTATTTGCCGTCTGGCGTGACCTTCACTCCTTCAGGCTGCGCTCCCACTTTCGCCGACTTAACCACCGTTCCGCTGGCGACATCCACCACACTGACAGCCTCTTCGTCCTCGTTCGAAATGAATATTTGGCTCCCGTCTTTGCTGATGTCAAAGTTCTCCGGATCGGAACCGGCTTTCATGATGCGAACCACTTTGTTCTGCGCCACATCATAGACGCCAATGCCATCGGCGCTATGGTCGGGCGGCGGAAGCGTGCTCTCATCCACATCGGGACCGGCAATGGGCGATCCACTGAGCGCAACATAAATCCACTTACCGTCCGGACTCGGATGGATGCCACGTGGCCGTTTACCTAGCGGAACCGTGGCCACGACGGTATACGTCTTGGCGTCGATGATCGTCATGTCCCCCGAAGCTTCGTTGCTTACATAAAGCTTCGGCCCCGCTGCCGGCACTGCCATCTTCTGCTCGGTCTTTTCCACTTGCGCCGGCCGCGAGCACCCAATGCTCAAAATCACCATGCTGGCGAAAAGTAAACAGCTCTTTCTCAAGTTCTTAGCCAATTGTTTCCTCGGTCTCTCAGGTCTTCCCTACAATGCTAATATCGGGCGACAATCGCGCATGGAACGCATCATCGCGACCCTCAAAAACCAAGGAGTAATACCTGTGAAATTGGCGAAAGCGGCACTGATTCTGACCCTGTCCTCCATTGCAGTCTGGGCCCAGGTCAACGCCGGCGAACAGAAACCCGAACCCAGCCTGCCGTTCAACATGACCACTGTGGCCACCTTCGAATTGCCCTGGCGCATCGCCTTCCTCCCCGACGGCCGAATGTTGATCACCGAAAAGGTGGGACCCGTCTGGCTGGTCTCCCAACAGGGCGAAAAAATCCCCGTCTCCGGCACGCCTCCCGTCTATTGGTCGGGCCAGAACGGCATGCTCGGCGTCTTCGTCTCGCCCCACTTCGCCACCGACGAAAGCATCTATCTCACCTACGCCGAACCCGGCGACTACGGCGGCGGCCTGGCACTCGCTCGCGCCAAACTGCACACCACCGCCAAGTCCGCTCGGCTCGGTGACCTCACCGTCATTTGGCGCCAACTGCCCCGCGGCAAAGGCGGCCAGGAAGGCGCGCAAATCGCCTTCTCACCCGACGGCCAATATCTCTTCCTCACCGTGGGCGACCGCCAGCGCTTCACCCCCGCCCAGGATCCCGACCAGCCCGAAGGCAAGGTCCTGCGCCTCACGCTCGACGGCAAGCCCGCCCCCGGCAATCCCAACTTCGGCAAAACCGGCGCGCCGACCATTCCGCTCATCGATCCACCCAGTGACACCGAAGCCGCCAAAACCGCCAAGGTGGTCAGCACCTATACCTTCACCGGCCCCAACCTGACGCCGTCTGAAACCTGGGCCAGCGGCATCCGCACCCCCTACGGACTGGCCTTCTCACCCACCGGCGAATTGTGGGAACTGGAACACGGCCCGCGCGGCGGCGACGAACTCAATCTCATCGAAAAGGGCAAAAACTACGGCTGGCCGCTGGTCTCCTACGGCATGAACTACAACGGCGTCCCCATTCCCAATCCCGACACGCGCCCCGATTTGGCCAAGCCCGTCATCTACTGGGTGCCCGTCATCGCGCCCGGCAATCTGATGTTCTATCACGGCACTCAGACCTTCCCGCAATGGAACGGCAATGGCCTCATCAGCGGCCTGGCCAGCAAAGCGCTCATCCGCGTCATCTTCGACGGCCACGGCGGCGCCAAAGTAGCCGAGCGCTGGGACGTAGGCAAACGCATCCGCGACGTGGAAGAAGGTCCGGACGGCTCATTGTGGATGCTGGAAGACGCGAATCCCGGCGCGTTGATTCATGTGACGCCGAAGTAACGCATAATCCGCGTGGAATATATCGAACCAATCATCCGCCGAACATTCTCACAACAGGATCGCGCCGCCGTCCAGGAGCAGGTTTGCCTGGCCGTCGAAGCTGATCCAGAGCGTTTCCTCGCCGCTTATCGTCTCGATTCGCGCTCGTTTCAGGGGCGCTACGTCAATTCAGATCTGATGAAGGAAGTGTTCCCCGAATTCAATGCGTCGAAGGAACACCGCAATCGGTATAACCTGCCGGTCCACAATGCCGCGGCAGTTCTGGCAGCAGCTCAGTTCCGAATCGCCGTCGCCGACGATTCAGTGCCGGGACGGAGGAACGCTCTGTTTTTGACCGGAGTGCCGGGAGCAGGCAAAACGACGGCAGTCGTAGCCAATAAAGATCAATTTCCACAAGACGCGCGCATTCTATACGAAGGGCAGCTTTCCGATCCGGTGAACGCAATCCCGAAGTTTGAAATGGCCTTCGACAACGGATTGAATGTCGAAATTGTCGCCATCCACGTGACATCCGAACAGGCTCTGGCCAAAACAATTCTTCGCTTCGAAAAGGAAGGCCGTGGCGCGACAATTGAGGCTTTGGCCCGAATTCAGGGCCTCCTGCCGAGCGGCCTAAGGCATATTTTCGCTCACTTTGGCAATAGGATCGGCTTCAGCATTGTGGATAAGCGCGGTACAATGAAGTCGGTCTGGTTAAGCGGCTGGCAGTCGCTCCCGCTGCTGGAGTCGGAAGGAGATTATGAGCACATCAAACGAAAGCTTACCGAAACCCTCGAATCCCAGTACACCGCCGGTCTCATTTCCGACGGAGCCTACCAGCAGGCCAGAGGATAGGCCAATGCCCGCCTCGATTGAGCTGTTTATCAAGACGGCCATCGCAAGATTCGAGGACCAGACCACGCCGTTTCCTGAGGTTTGGTAGTGCGGTTCCGCCGCTAGACGGCAACCGACAGCGCGTCGTGCTCCGTGCGCGTCGCCTTCACGGTAATCCGGACATCCTGCCCAAGCGCCGTCAGAAAATCGATCAGCCTTCCTACTGAAGAATTACCCGGCCGGTTAGGCCAAGTATCTGCGCCGCCGCAACTTGCGTAAGCCCGCGCCGCTAGGCCCCTTCTCGATTTCTTCTGAAAAACATGCAAAACGTAAACCGCCTCTTGCAACCCGTCGCATCCACCAGGTGCATCAGCAAGTCCAACGACGTCTCACCAAATTCTGCCCGATCGAAAACCGGTACGACCGCGGAAACCTCTCCACCTTCGGCAAAATCCACAAATTCCATTCGTATGCCTTTTGAACGACCACTGCTGTTTCAGGCATGCTGTCCAGCATAAAAAATTACCCGCAAAGGGGCCAGCCCCTTTGCAATCCCCGTTAAAACATAAAACTATAAACTACTGACTCAATTCCCCGACACACCGGAACCCGAGACCCTCGTCCCGGAATGTTGGCTCGCGCCGATTACGGTACGAAGCCCGGACATATACCGGAACGTCCCACCAGGAACCCCCGCGCTCGACCTTCTTCGCGCCGTCCAACTTCATAAATGGGTCTGTCCGGGGGCCGCCGCTGTAAGGTCCATAATCATCCGCAACCCATTGCCAGACGTCACCCAACATATCGTAAAGACCGAATTGGTTCGGCAACTTGCCACCCACGGCGTGAGTTTTAAGTCCCGCATTGTCCTGGTACCAGGCAATAGCATCCAATTCACCATAGCGGGCAGAAGTGCTTCCCGCGCGTGCGGCATACTCCCACTCTGCCTCGGTTGGCAATCGCCCACCGACCGTCTCGCAGTATTCGTTGGCATCATTCCAACTAACACTCTCAACCGGCAATTCATCGCCTTTGAAATGGCTTGGATCCGTATTCATCACCCTCTTCCAAGCCGCCTGCGTCACATCAGTCTGCCCCAGCCAGAAACCCTTGGAAATAGTTACTTCATGCACGGGCTTCTCACCGTCATGGCACTGCGTATCCCCGGGCGAACACCCCATCTGAAAACTTCCCGGCGGTATCCAAACGTACTTCAGCCCGTCCTTCGGATTTATTCGTCCAGGTCCTGGCGGCAAAGGGTCACGCGACACCGCGTACCAAGCCGATCCCCCGGCGATCAAAACGCAAGCCGCGATAACCCCAATCACCCACTTGACCGACGACCGCCTTCTCTGCGGCTGCGCTTCCGGCCTCATTGTCCCCGGACTCGGCGAAGCCTGAGTCGCCTCCGAACGCCCATCATCCAAAGGCATCTGCGGGGCAAATCCTTCCGCAACCGTCCGCTCCCTTGCAAACCCGCTCGGACCCGGCGTCCAAGCCTCTTCCGCAACCGTGTCACGCCCACCCCGCGGAGCCTCCCGCACCGGCCCATCCAGCACCCTCAGCAACTCCTCAGCACTCTGAGCCCGTTCCCCGGCATTCTGAACCAGGCACATCTGCAGCACCGTCCGATACGGCTCATCGAACCCACTCAGCAACTCCGCCGGAACCCCGCGCATGATCGACTCGATAATCTGGCCAGTGCTGGCGTCAGAATCCCCCGCTCCGAACGGCAAAACGCCCGTCAGAAGCTCAATCGTCATCACCCCAAACGCCCACAAATCCACATTGCACCGAATCTTCCCGTTGACCCCATACCGCGCCGGATTGAACTGCTCCGGAGCCATGTAGCAGTACGTCCCCATCACGCGCGAAACATCAGTACCCGACCCATCGGCCGATTTCGAAATGCCGAAGTCCGTCACCTTCGCCACCGGAACCCCATCCTCGTCAAAACCCACCAGCACATTCGACGGCTTCAAATCCCGATGAATGATGGGCGGCTGCCGTTGGTGCAGATAGCTCAACCCGTGCAACACATCCGCCAGCAACTTCTTCCGGTATTGCGGATTCTTCCACAGGAACACGTCGAGCGTGCCGCTCTCAACGAATTCCATCACCCCAACCTCAATCACCTGCGC
>PLRJ01000037.1 GCA_003163855.1 Bryobacterales bacterium
GAGCGTGAATGTTGGATCTGCGGTGAACTTGGCGGTCTCAACCGGTCCAGCGCAGGTTTCTGTTCCGAACGTTGTCGGCGAGACGCAAGCAGCCGCAACAAGCGCGCTAACGGCGGTCTTGGCGGTTGGCACGGTGACGACGCAGCCCAGCAGCACGGTGCCGAATGGGGACGTGATCAGCGAGAGCCCGGCCGCTGGAACGAATGTGAATATAGGATCGACTGTAAACCTTGTGGTCTCGAGTGGCTTTGCAGAAGTCTCTGTGCCGAACGTTGTTGGCGGGACACAAGCGGCGGCTACAACTGNNGTGAATGCTGGCTCTGCAGTGAGTTTGGTGATATCGACCGGCCCAGCGCAAGTTTCTGTGCCGAACGTCGTGGGTGGAACGCAAGCGGCGGCTACCACGGCTTTGACTAGTGCGGGATTAATCGTTGGCTCTGTAACGACGCAAGCGAGCAGTACCGTGGCGAGCGGCAATGTGATTAGCGAGAGCCCTGTTGCAGGAACGAGTGTGAATGTCGGGTCAGCCGTGAATCTTGTGATCTCCGGCGAACGTGCACAGGTTTCGGTGCCCAACGTGGTGGGTGATACTCAAGCCGTCGCCACCGCCGCCATCACCGGCGTCGGCTTAGTTGTGGCAACCGTCACAACCACCTCTAGCGCCACCGTAACGTCCGGTGACGTCATCAGTGAATCGCCCGCGGCCGGCACGGGTATCAATATCGGCTTCGCCGTGAGTCTGGTTATCTCCAGCGGCCCCGCCACCGTAGCCATCCCCAACGTGGTGGGCGACGCCCAAGCCGCCGCCACGAGCGCCATCACCGGCGTTGGCTTGCTGGTGGGAACCATTACGAATACAGCAAGCAGCACAATCGCAACGGGCAGCGTGATCAGCGAAACCCCCGCTGCGGGAACCAGCGCGAACGTTGGCTCGGCGGTAAATCTGGTGATCTCCACCGGACCGGCAACGGTGTCGGTGCCTAACGTATTGGGTGATACACAAGCGGCGGCTTCGACAGCTATTACGGGCGCGGGCTTAGTGGTGGGAACCGTCACGACGGCAGCGAGCAGCACAGTGGTGTCCGGCAGTGTGCTTAGCGAGGCTCCCACGGCGGGAACGAGCGCGAACGTCGGCTCCGCTGTGAATCTGGTTATCTCGAAGGGAGAGCCAACGGGTCCGGTGCCAACAGCCATCAACCTCCAATTGGGACAGTTCATCGTGACTGCGGGCGCTTCGATCAGCTTCACGGACGTGGCGGTTGATACGAACAATAACCCGCTAGCAGTCACGCCGGCGTGCAGCATCACCGGCGATCCGACGTCGGCCTTTGGGACCGCGCCGGCGATTGCAAACGGTATAATTACGACGGACGCAACGACCCGCGGTGTCTATACGTTGACCTGCAGCCTGACGAATCCCGCCTTAACCGCCAGTGCCACATTCACGGTACTGCTGCCGACCTCCACCACTACCACCACGACGCAGCAGGCTACCTTTGCAGCCTTCTCAGCCACAACGACCACAAGCCTGACCGGATTGCAGCAGATTAGCGTTGCTCTAACGAGTGGCAACCAGGCGGCCGTGAATACTTCGTTGGCACAATTGCAGGCGACCTTGAATGCAGTGAACTTCGACGCACTCGATAGGTCGGTGGCGTTTGCTCCCGAGGGCGGATTCCCTCCGCAGCCGAGCGAACTACCAGGCTTTGGCATCAACCCCACGGCAGCGGATGCAAGTGTGAGCCCATATCTGACCAACCTGATTGGCGCGCTGCAGAACCTGACCACGTTCCTGCAGACAACGCCGCTAGCGACCTTGACAACGGCCCAACAGACCACATACACGCAGTTGCGGGCGGCGCTGAGTTCGCTCGTGGCTCAACTGCCAACTCTGAACCCAAGCACATACGGAATTGTGGCGAACCTCGACCAAGAGGACTATCTTTTCGCGGATGTTCTGCCGCAATATTACCAGGCGTTGACGACGGCGACGATTCAATACCTGACGTCAAACGGATTTACTTCCTCGCTGAAACCGCAGCGGAAGAAAGGCCTGTTCGCGCAAGCGGACGGAGCGCGGCTGGTAACCGCCGGTTGGCAGCCTGTTCAGCTTGTCAACGCGAGCCTGCACAGCCTTCGGCATGGTAGAGGCCCAGGGATGGCGTTCCAGTTCGGTGGACTTATTGAACTGGAAGCTGAAAGCGAAATACAGATGCAGGAGGTCCAAGACATCTATGGCAAGTACTTCTCTTACCTGGCGAGGTCAGAGGCCACCCTGTTGCTCAAGAGCGCGCTTGGTTTGTGGCCGGGTGCGCTAAGCCTCGACGGAATAATTGCGGGAAACGATTCGGAATATTACCTATTTTATTCGGCTCCCAGTGAGATTGAAGGCGACAATTTCAATTCGATTGTTAGCAATAACAGGGTTTACCTTGTGGGGCCGGATCAACTCAACGCGGTAGCGGATGCGGCGGGTTACTTGCAAGGGCTGCATGCCCCGACAGACTTGAACGACCTCAATGTCCAGCTCGAAGGTTTCGTGGATTTGTTCCAGACGGCGGTTACGGTATACAACGAAATGGTTCAGCCGCCGAACAGCATCACCTTTGGCGGGTGCATACTGGGGAATTCACCGCCGTGCGTGGATTTGAATTACAACAACGGGTTCAACAGCGTCTATCAGCTAAGCGGGACCTTCCTTCCGGCACCGGTGCTCGTGTTTGTGCAGAATAAGGTGACAGGTGCTTGGTCGACGGGAGTATTTGATTTCCTGCCAAATTAATAAATCCTGCCCTACCAATCATTTACTAGAAATTCACTTCATTATGCGGTAACTGGTTCTGTTAGGGAACCCAGGCCACGACACGCAAGCACAAGTGAAAAAACTGAACGGCACACCCGACTATTTACCACCAATAGGTCACCCCGCCCGTTCTTCCTTCGGGAACTTGGGGAAACTTTGGGGACTCCCCATGTTTCCACATTCCTCTGGACTGTGTTGCGAAACCGGAAACACGCAGACGTTGCCAGGCACCCTCAGAAGCCACTTCTTCAGAAGTCGCTGATCTATTGATACCGCAATTTTGAAACGCGGATTTCTGGTGTAAGCGTCTGTCGGCCACCACATTCCAGACTTGTGTGCACTCTTTGATTGTGAGCATTGAAATCAATCCGAAACGATTACGGGCAGCCCGTGGGCCGGTGGCTTCGCTGCATATCCATAAGCTGAGCAGCACTCTCATCGGGCACGATGAATACGGCCATGCGCGTTTTGAAACGCTGAGATCACCAGTCGGCGAACTGCTCTATAAGCTGAAATATCGTCATTACCGAACTGAGATCTAGCTTGTCTAAAGTTCCGCTCCGTGTCAAAGGTTGTTAGCGGCGGTGACTCAAACAGGACCTATGTCGGGCGTGATCTCGAAGAGGTTTACAAGCGAGTCGATTGCGTCACGTGAGCGCGATTCTGAGAAATCTCGCATCCTTTTCGTAGCGGGTCTCGCGTTCGCTCAAGAAACGGCCCGTCTTAACCGGTAATCCATTTCGCACCACTAGACGCCCGGAAGTTAGGGCCAGAGTGATCGGGCTTGGGGCGTATGACGCGCCACTCGTACAAAGCCTTGGCCAAACAAGCGCGCCGAAGTTAGATCCCGGAAAAGTCGATCACGGAATCCATGTTGACGTGTTGTCGGCATGTGGATATCCTGACCTCATCAATGCCACAGCATTTCGCTGACCTGCAAGGTGGATGGATTGGCCGAAGGTCCCATTCATAGCCGGCTTTGAGCGCGCATTTTCACACCAAGCCTCCGATAGCCGACAGTCACATTTCCTGATCGGATACGTAATCAGTCATGTTTGCCGAACACTGACAGGCGGTGGGTACTCGACCATCAGAACTCAGTGAGACTGGCAGCCCCTGGCCGATGATCGCCTCATACTCAAGCTGAAGATAGAATTCTGTTGTGGACATCCCATACTTAACCCGGTCGCAGTTCTTGACGTGTGTGAGGCCACCATACGCAAACGCCAGGATGAACTACTCGCGGGCGCAACAGTAAGTATTGACTTGCAAGGAGGTGGATATGACGGACGCGTGATCGTCAACATTGCTCCGAATAACCCCGTAACGTTCAATACGGATTGGGAGAATGCCGATCCCACGCGTTTTCCGGCAAGGATCAAAGCGGCTGCGACTGCGCTCCTCAACGTCGGTTGCAAGGGGAAATTTGAGATTTCGCATTCAAGCGGTTCCCTTACGATTCGAACTCTTCAGGCAGGTGCGTTAACTAGGGAGCAAAAAGCCTGAAGTGTGGGGACGACCAGTTCTCTTGATTTTTTAGTTGTAATCCAAATTGACGTTTAGTCGGCATGTGTTTAATAGACGTCGTTGCCGGGATTGCCGCCGCCACANNAATAACTGCTTGCTTCGGCGCTCACTAGAAGTTGGTTCTCCCGCAATTTCCGCGCTAATCAGGGAGCGTGTTTGGGTGAGAGCGTAACGGTGGCAGGCACGTAGGGCAGAACGCGGCGACGTAGGAGGTTGAATTCGGCGCGACCATACATTTGCCGCTTCACGAGTTTCAGGCGATGGATTTGCCCCTCGACTTGCCCATTGCTCCATGGCAGGATGACGGCTGCGGTGACGGCCTTCATGTCTCGAAGTAGTCCGTCACAGAATCTCTCTAATTCCGGCAGATCAGTTCGTCTAGCATCATCAATCCAAGTGTGGAGATTCTCAATTGTTTTGTTTCTGAACACGGCTGCGAAACCTTGTGTCAGTTTGTAGAGAATCGGAATCTCCAGGCAGCATTCCTTGAGTTTCTTGAGTAACTGCTGCTCATCTGGATTCAGCTTCTCCGGCCGCCGGGCCAGCAGCATGGCGACCTGCCGTGGAGAAGGTGCTTTGGCCTTTGGCTGACGCGGCGCAGCGGTCTGGCGAAAATACTTTGTTTGCGGTGTGCGGAGCGTGGCCACGTATCGGGTCATGGTGCTTCGGCCGCCGGTATAGCCTTGCTCTTTGATCTCTTGCCAGAGTGCTGTTGCGTTATGGCAACCCTCATTCCATCTGCGCTGCAGAAACGGCTGGAATTTGCTGATGCTTAGAAGATCTCTTGCTGGCTCATTCCTTGGTTGTGCAAGCCCACAACCTCGTTGTAGCGGTCCAGCCGGTACTGCCGCCGATCCCCACGAACTTTCTCTGCACGCCTCTTATCCCGAGGCGGATTACCAGTCTGAATCGGAGGCGGCTCCGGAACTGCCGGCACAATGGCTGTGGCCAGGGCGGTGCGCTTTTGCTCGAGAACTCGCTCCACCGTAGAGGTCAGGTTGCATAGAAGATGGAAGCGGTCCGCAACCTGGACCGCCTGCGGCGCTCCGCGCGTGGCACCCTCCGCATACAGTTCGGCACGATCACGGCTAATAATTTCGGCACCAGGATGTTCCACCAGCCAAGCCGCCAGGCTGTCGGCCGAGCGCTCGGGCAATAAGTCAATGGGGACATGACTTTCGAGATCGACCAGAATGGTTCCATAGCGGTGCCCTTTGCGCCAAGCCCAATCATCGACGCCAATGGCTTTCGCCGCTGAAACGGGTAGAGACGGACCTAGCTTCAGTCTGCGAAGAACAGTGTCTGGACTGGACGTCATGCCAAGCCTTACCAACAGCCGAGCACCGGCCTCACCTCCTAAGACGTACCCGATCAGTCGCACCGTCTCCGACAAGCGACTCGTTTGGCGGCCATAGCGTCTGGCCACCAGCGGCAATGTTTCCGCAAATGTGACGCGGGGACAATCTCGGGTTCGACAGCGAAAGCGGCGCACCTCCAGGCGAAGTTCGACGCTTGATCCTTGCAAAGGCAGGTCGCGCAGGACCCGCCGGTATCGGCTGTGGAGTTGGCAGGAAGGACAGTTCGCCGTCAGACCGTTTGTGGTCGCAAAGATCAAAGCCTGGCCGCTATCCGGATGTTCGAAGGATTTCAGCTT
>PLRJ01000021.1 GCA_003163855.1 Bryobacterales bacterium
TTTTTCGCATCAAGCGAAAATTCTGGACGATGTTGAAGCTACCAAGGTTTTCAAGGCCGCAAAAAGCAAGTGGAAATCGAAGGGAGAGGGCGGCATCAAAGCGAAGCTTCGCAAAACTGACATTCACGATTTGGACGATGAATCGCTGAGACTGGCGGCGGATGCGCGCGAGGGTGCTTCGAAAGCCGAGCACGGGCGCGAAATCAATTGCCGGTATTCGGGCAAGGTGATTCTGATGGCGTCGAGTCTGGGCGAAATAGCAGACCAGGCGGACACCATCGCCACGGCTCTACGACGTTGCGGGTTCGGTTCGCGCATTGAGACGGTAAACGCGGTGGCGGCCTGGCTCGGGTCGTTTCCCGGCCATCAACATAAGGAGCGGCGTGAGCTGGTCATCAACACGGCGAATTTGAGCCACATGGTCCCGCTGTCACAGCCATGGCGCGGACATGAGTTCAATCCCTCCGACAAATTCCCGCCGCAATCACCACCGATGTTTTACGCAGCGACGGCCGGCGGCGCTCCGTATCGCTTTCATGGCCACGTGGGAGACGTCGGACACGCCCTCATTGTGGGACCGACCGGGGCGGGTAAGACTTCGCTCATTGCGTTGGCGACCGCGCAAGCGCTCCGCTATGGTGGCCAGATTTTCAATTTCGATAAAAAGCGCGGTCTCTATACCGCGACTCGCTGTCTCGGTGGAACATTCATCGAGCTAAGTCCTGAAAACGAGGAAGACCGTTTGTGTCCGCTGGCTTCGATTGATACGGACGCAGAGCGCGCATGGGCGCTGAAATATGTATCGTTTCTGCTTGAGCTGAACGGTTTGGAAGTCTTGCCAGAGATGCAAAAAGACNNCATTTGCTGTCACGTTCGCAGGGATCGCGCAGTTTGACCGCGCTGTACATGGCGTGCGGTCTGCCGGCAGTGAAGGGCGCGCTTCAGTTTTACTTGGACACGATTTTGAATGGCGATCATGACGGGTTGCGCTTGTCGCGCCTGGTGACGTTCGAGATGCACAGGCTTTATGCGCTCGATCAGAAGATCATGAACGGCACGCTGTTCTACATCTTTGAGCGTATCCGCCGGCGTCTGCGTTCGGATGTTCCGACCTTCATGTTTGTGGACGAGTTCAGAGAAGCGCTGAGCCATCCGATTGCGGCGAAAGCATTCAAGGATTACCTCTTTGAAGGCCGTGCCCTGAACATGGCGGTTTGGCTCGTGATTCAGGAGCTTTCCGAAACGCTGGCGTCTCCGCTGGCGGGCGCTGTCCTCGAACAACGAGCGACCACGATTTGCTTACCCAACGTGCAGGCGCGGTTTGCCGGCCGTTCCAACTATGAGGCGCTTGGCTGCAGCGAGATGGATTGTCTTTCGATAGCGGACGCGACTCCCAAGCGTGATTACTACGCGATGAACGCGGACGGCAAGCGGATGATTTCGCTTGAACTGGGGCCGGTGATGTTGGCGCTGTTGCAGTCCGGAGATGCGGACCGGGCGGCGTTGGACTTACTCATTCAGCGGTATGGACGGCCGCGCGCGGCTGTCGAGTGGTTGCGCAGAAAAGGGCTTTCGAAACAAGCGCAACGTTTAGAGTTTCTCGCCTTTGGCGATGAATTAGCTGCTCAGGAGGCGGCTCAATATGCGTAAAGCAATGTCTCGTGTTTCTTATTGGGGAGCGCTGGCGGTGTTGCCGGCGGCGCTGCTCATGATGCCTCTGCAAGAGGCAAAGGCTCAGTGGGTGGTGTCCGATCCGACGACGGAGATGAACACAATGATGAGCCACGTAACCCAACTGCTGCAGTACATCAAAGATGTGCAGATGGCGCTGTCGGCGGTTCAGCAAGCCACTATGATGGCGCGCGAAGTACAGCAGTTGGCCACCCATCCGAGTACGAACATCGCGGCGGATTTGGCGATGTTTTCGAATGTGCTGTCGCAGTCGCAAGGATTGGCTATGAATTTTGCGCAAATGGACGTCGCGTTTCGAAACCAGTTCGCTCCCTATTCACCGAGTCCGATGGTGAACTTCGCGGTCCAGTATAACCAGTGGTCTAGCGGCGCGTTGAATGCGATGCGCGGAGCGGCGAACAGTGCTGGGTACCAAGGCAACATGATTCAGAACGAACAGCAGTGGATGGCTCAAGTAAACATGATGAACCAGATGCCGAACGGCCAGGACCAGAGTATTCAACTTGGCAATTCGATTGGTCTGGAGACAGTGGCTCAACTACAGAAGCTGCGAATGCTGATGATTCAAAACATTGGATCAAATGCGGCCTTCACAACGGGGCAGCTCAACATGCAGCAGTCGGCACAAACCGCCCAAGGAAACGCGTTTACGTTCGTGCCGATTCAAGCGGACACACGGGGCTGGTAGGTAGAGGAAGCACAGCCAGGTAAGAGTCAAAAAAGGAGAAATCAAATGACGAAATTAGACAGAACTCTCGCGGCATTGTTAATCGCGGCGAGGGCTGGAAACGGGGGTGGGTTAGTCCTGCTTGTGGTCATGCTGCCCTTCGCGCTTCTGATCCGCCTGGCTGTGCTTTTGGTGAAGGCGCTGGTGGGATCTCAGAAGGTAAAGGCGGTGCGCTGATGTTACTTTTCCTGTTTTTTCAAGGGGCTCTACCACCTCCGACCTTTACCGCTTCCGGCGATCTGATTGATTGTTACAACCGGTTGTGGCCGAACTGGATCGGGACGGTGCAACCGTACGCGATGGATCTATTCGCTGCGCTCGCATTTCTCGATGTAGCGTTTTTTGGCTGGAGTTTGTGGAAAACATATCGCGGGGATGTGACAGCCGCGATCATGAGCACTACGAATAGGCTTTTGCTCATAGCGCTGTTTTTGGATCTGTTGCTCAACGGTCCTACCTGGATGCAAAACATCGTTGACATGTTCACGACGGTGGGTCAGGCGGTAAACGGAGGGCAGCAGATACAGCCGGGTTCGGTGTTTGTGGAGGGTCTCACGATAGCGGGTAAGCTGCTGGGGACCGCTTTCACGGCGAGTCTTCTATCCGATCCATTGACAGGGTTGGCGCTGGTTTTGGCTGCGGTGGTGATTGTCATTTCGTTCTTGGTCATCACGGCTGAATTTGTGGTGACAAAAGTCCAAACATTTTTGGCGATGGGGATGGGTTTTTTCTTTCTCGCGTTTGGAGGTTCGACGTGGACGCGCACGTACGTGGAGCGGTATTTCTCATACGGTGTAGCGAGCGGCGTTCGTCTGATGACTCTCTATTTTCTGGTGAACGCCGCGCAGAATGTGGCCGCGGGCTGGCAGGGCTTGGCGGCTGCTGCGCCCCTTTCGTCCGACGGTGTTTTGTCTTGCTGGGGAATCGCGGCGGGTGCGGTTATCTATGGCGTGATTTGTTGGCGCGGTCCGTCGATCGCGGCGGGCATCTTAGGCGGCGGTCCGAATCTAAGCCACAACGAGATTTGGGGTGCGATGAGCGCGGCGGTGAGCGCGGGGGTGACTGCGGCGTTAATTGCCTCCGGTGTTGGCTCTGCGGTAGGAGCAGCCGGGGCGGCTGCTGGTGTTGCATCTGCGAGCGGCGGCGGGGCGGCGATGACCGCGGGCGGGGCGGCGCCTACGGCTGCAGGCGCGTCTAGCGCTTCTGCGGGAGTGGGTCACACGGCAGCGGCCGCAGGCTCGCATGCGTCGTCTGCGCTGGCGACGGCCAGTTCACACGGTGGTCACAGCAACGGCTCAGCTCCGCGCGGAGACTTTGGCGGTTTGGATTCGTAGGGAAGGAAAGGGAAAAATGCAGAATTTATTAGAAGCCGGGCCGATTCAACAAGAGGACGCCTGGATTGAAAGCGAAGTTCGAGAAAAACAAAAGCGCTATCAACGCAACTGGGAGGAACGGTATTCCTCGTTACTTGCCGGAAAGCGTAACTGGCAATTGATGGCCTTCGCCTTGGTCTTACTTTGCGGGGGCTTGGGTTACGGCGTTTTGCACTTAGCGAATACGTCACGCACTGAGCTTTACATGCTTGATCGCTCGGGCTCGCAGGTGAATTATGCGGGGACAATCAAGCCGGCCAATATGGACGATGCGACGTGGGACATCGTTCGTGTGGAAGAGCTGAAGAAGTTCATCACGTCATGGCGTACGGTGACCTCAGACGCGGTAGCGCAAAAGGCGGATTGGGATCGCGCCTTTGCGTTTGTGGGAGACGGCTCGCAAGCACGCGAAACACTCGCAAAGTGGTACGACACTGAGGCGAATGATCCGATCGCGCGGGCGAACAAGGGCGAGATCGTCACAGTGCAATATCGCACCTTTGACCGTGAAGGCGCAAACACGTACGGGCTCTGGTGGACGGAGACAAGTACATCAGCGACCGGACAAAACACGGTAAGCAAAATGTGGCACGCACGCATTACGTACGCCACGAAAATTCCAACCAACGAACAGGCGCGCAATGAAAACCCGATGGGGATTCTCGCGACGGAATTGACTTTCAACGAGGTGCAGCAATGAAGTTTCTGATGATGTTTTGTCTTCTCTCATTTGGGGTAGCGCTCTGCGGTCAACAGCAGCAACCAACTCCCGCTAGTCCCGCTACGCCAGCGAAACCCACGGGGCCGGCGATGACACGCGAGCAGGCTCTGCAAAGGGCGGCGGCGTATAACGCGGCGCTGCAGATGTTGGGCGCGCAAGGCGGCGTGGTGGGACCAGGCGGGCAACTGCCGTCAGGCGCGGAGAATCCTCCTCCTCCGCCGGCGAAGGGCAAAAACGGTAAAGCCGTGGCGGCCGCTGAGCCGCTGCCGTTGATGCGAACCGCTCCATTACCGCTGAACGTGAAGCCCGCTCTAACCTTTACCGATTCGGCTTTCAACGCCGATCCACAAGCGCAGGCAGGGCCGGATGGGCGGGTGACTTACACGTTTGGGAAAGGTATTCCGCCGATTGTTTGCGCTTTGCTGCAGGTGACGGAAATCGACCTTGAGCCAGGTGAGCACTCGACTGAAAAAGATGTGGACGTGGGTGATGACGAGTTTCACATCAGCGTTCACAAAGGCAGCGATCGAGCGGGTGAGTTTGATTACCTCATCATCAAGCCCACTGTGGCGAACGTCGAAACGACGCTCACGGTTGGGACGAACAAACGGGTGTATTACTTCCGGCTGATCGCGACACAGCGCGAGCACATAGCCCGAATCGCTTTCAGTTATCCCGAAGAAGAAGAACGGCGGAAGAGAGAAGCCGAGTTGGCGGAGAAGGTGAAGGCAGACGAAGCCGTACGCTTGAGGGCGCTCGCCCCAGACAGACAGATCAAGAACTGGAAGTACTCGGTAGAGCTACGCGGCAAGGACGCTCATTACATGCTGCCTGTGAGTGTGGGCGACAACGGTTCACACACCGAGATCCAGCTATCCCAGCAAGTCCGGAAACTCGGCCTGCCGGCGTTTGAGATTACGGGAGCATCGGGGCCGATTCCCGCAAATTCGCACTGGGAAGAAAACAAGCTGATCGTGGATGCGTTGTTTGACCGGGGCTGTCTGCTGTCTGGAGTTGGGAAGGGCCAGCAACGAGTTTGCATCCACAACGACGGAACAAAGGAGAGCAAATAGATGGCAACGGCCAACACAATCGATATGGCGGGGCGTAAGCCGCAGGTAGTGAGTGCGATGAGCAACGGGATCGTGTGGGTGGGCTGTGCGCTGTGCGTACTGCTGCTGGGTGTAGTGATCGTGGGTTTTCGCACTCGCATTCTAAAGAAGCAGCATCAGGCGGAAGTCACGGTTACCCAAACAGCGGCTCACGACGCCGCGCAAAGCAATCGCACGCAAGTTCGCGGGCGTGCTGACGCTACGCCTTTAAGTGCTGTGACTGGCGGACCGCCGCCTCCCAACACACCGGCCACCACTTCAAATCTCGGGCCGGTGGACGCGTTTGGGCACGCGATAGGCGGGGCTGTAAGCACTGTTGCCCATCCCTTTCCTGGAACCGCGAATCCGCCAGCCGGGCCAGCGTCGACAAATCCCAATCCGCTAGCCGCACCCGTCTACTATTACGCTCCACCGGTTCCGAATTACGGCCAGTCTGCTGAAACTGAAGACCCATCAAAGAAAGAGCGCCGTAGAGCGGAGGAACGGCGCCTGGCTGCGATTCAGGCGCCTACTTCAATTGTGTCCAACGGAGCGACTCAAAGCGGTCCCAGTTCAAGGGCTATCGATCCAATTCAGGCGGATTTAGATCGAATCGCCCAACTCAGTAATGCGGCGAACGGTATCACGCGGCCAGTCATCGGCGGCGGCGGATATCCGCCGTTTGGGGCGACATCTTCAGGGATGGCTGTCAGTGAGGACGATCTCAATCAGCAGAACGGCAAACGTAAGTTTCAGCAGGAAGAGGAAGGCGATTATCTCAAGACAACGCGCGTGGCGCCCCTCTCCCGCTGGGTGGTGGAGCGTGGCGATAAGATCGTCGCGATTTTGCCCACGAAAGTCGTGACTGACCTGCCGGGGGATCTGGTGGCGCAAGTCAAAGACGACGTGTACGACTCGCCCACACATAAATTCATCATGATTCCCGCGGGTTCGCTGCTCGCCGGCGACTTCAATTCGTCGGTGAGTTATGGCCAGGGGCGCGTTCAAGTGGTTTGGACCTACTTGCGGTTTCCCGATGGGAGTTACATCAACCTGGAAAAATTTGTGAGTCACGCGGCTGATGGCGCGGTGGGGTTGAAGGATCAGACGGACAACCATATCAAGCGCTTAGTGGGCGGTGTTTTGCTGAGTTCGATCTTTGCGGCTGGCATTCAGATCAGCCAGAATCACAGCGGCACAAACAGTACGCTTACCTATCCCTCCACCACGCAGATTGCATCTTCCGCCGTTGGCCAACAAGCCGGGCAGCTCGGAGAGCAAATCACGAGCCGCAATCTGAACGTACAGCCGACTTTGAAGATTCGACCGGGCGAACCGTTCTATGTGTCGGTTCAGAAGTCCATGCTCTTTTCTGGCCCTTACCAAGCGATTAACCTCGGAGGGCAAAAGTGAAAGAGACAAGGCTGGGTCTGCTTGCGGGTGTCTTTGTAGTGCTGGCGCTCAGTGTGCCAGAGGCGTTGAAACACTCTAATCTGCGGTTCAACAGTACCGATAGCGTGCCAGTCGGACTGTACCAGGCGAGGGCGGAGCGCGCGCCGTATGCGGGCTTCTGTTTGAGTGAAGCGACGTTGCGGACTGCGTTAACGGCGGGGTTGGAGCTGGGCCGGGGCGAGTGTGCGGATGGATATCAGCCAGTTTTGAAAACCGTCTATGAGGCGACACCGCAGGCGCCAATCACGTTAGATGCGGAGGGCTTCGCGGTTGGGAATCGTCGCATTCCGAACACGCAGCCTAAAGCCTTTTCTAAAAAGGGTAAGCCGTTGACGCATTATCCGTTTGGGAGTTACACAGCCGGATTGTGGGCTATTTCCAGTTATAACCGGGATTCGTTTGACTCACGTTATTTCGGACCGGTCTCGCAGTTGCGCTTTTACGCGGAACCGCTCCTGGTGTTTTAGGCAGTTTGAGCAAAAAGGGGTTCAACGATGGCCACAGAGAAAGCAGCAGAGAATTTGGGGGCAAACCAGGTAAGCGGAGTCACCTCCGAGCAGATCGAACAGGCGGCGCAATTCGAGCAGCGCTTTAGACCAACGGCGCCAGTCACGGCAAAGCAGGCGCTAGGGCCTGAGGCGTTGGGCGGGGAGTTGCAGGACGTCGCCAATCGAATTGAGCGTATCGCCGATTTTGTAGAGAGCGAAGGTTACGCACTTCGTCATGGAATCGACGGCATTCCAGAGCGTCCCGCTCGAGAAGACATCGAGATCGGCCTTGAAGAAGCGATGCACCGATACCGCGATTCGGTCACCGATCAATCNNCTGCGGATGCAATTCAACGCCGATACAGATGCGATCCGCAAGGTGACGGCTCAGAAGTTGCCGGCGCCAATCTCCGAGAGCGAGGTGCAAATTACGCAGCCGAATAAGGCACAAGAGCAAAAGCAGACCTACTCACGCGAGGACTTGATACGCCAGTTGCGCGCCTTTACCCAGAAGAAGGCCGAAGAACAAAAAAAGCGCGGCTATAACTACATCTCCGCTGAGGCGGCGATCGCGGCGAATCTCGCGAACCAACTGGAAGCAGGGGCAAAGAGAATTGATCTGTCTCAGCACTACGCGACGGATGACCCAGCCGCGGCGCAAGAGCGTCACGACAAAGCACTTCAAACCCTTGCTCCTGTGCTGCGAGAAGCGGGAAAGCAAACGGAAACCTTGAGCTACGGCAAGGCACTCGCGCACGGCAAAGGGGAGGTCTTGGCGGTTCAACAGTTGAATCGGGGTTTGGTCAATGCGCAGGGGTTACTTCAAAAAGCGTCGCATCATAACAACCATCAAGCGCAAGCGCCGCGGCTTTCGATGTCGTCTGATGGGGGGATCTAAGGATGCCAGGGGGGAATATTGAGCGTCAATCCACCGGGCCGCTCGGGGCGTTTCCCCTGCGCATTCCGCTTGGCAAGCTGTTGGCGGTTTTGGCGGCGTTGGTACTTACGCCTGCCTGGTGGGCCTTGAACGAGGCGCGGAGTCCGTTTCTAGAAAAATTTTACGAGCGCACGTACTGGCTTAGTTTGCGGGATAGCTTCGCTGTGGCGCCAGGCGGGCAGCCGTTGGCGGCTGAATACGAAGTAGCACTCGAAAACACTCCAAACGGCTTAGCGCTCGCCGGTGTCGAGGATGCCGAAGAGTTTCGGGGGACGCTCATCATTCAAAAGCAAAGCTTGAATCCCAAACTGTTTCACGCCTGGCTCAAAGATCACGTTTACTACGGCTCCGCGCTCAATAGGTACGGTTTGTTTGGCGCAGTCGAGACGGTTTCGTTTCTAGTATTGCTGATGTTTGGCGCGAATTGGGATCGCCGCCGCCGACTCTCCGCGATGGATGGAACGCACCGGCGCGGTACGCGGTTTATGGGGTGGTGGCGGTTCAATCGGGAGCAGTTGGGGCCGTTGTGGCGTCTGTGGATGTTCTTCCCGTACCGGCGTCTGGCTTCACCGAAGGTGCAAGCGGCTATCCGCAGGAGTAGGCGATGGGCAGCAACACCCGTTTGTTATCACGCTGCAGGAGGTTGGGTTGCCCAAGCATTGCATTTTGTAGGCTTGCGTTGGCCGGATGCTGAGGGGCCGGGTCTGGCTCTGGAGATCGGGCTCTTAGCCAAAGCGGTCATCAGTGAAGAGCTTCTTCCCTATCACTTAAATGTTTTCGGTGGAACGGGGCGCGGCAAAAGTACCCTCATGCGCAATATCGTGCAGTTAATTCGAGCACGCGGCGAGACGTTTGTTATTCACGACCCGAAGCGCGAGTTTTACCGGGAGTTTTATCGCCCTGGCATCGATTGGGCCATCGATCCGCGCTTAGAAGAGTGTCCCTATTGGGCGATGGAAGACGAAGCTGCAGATGAGCCAGAAGCCACGCCATGGGCGTCAAGCTTCTTTCCGGAACATCCCAGAAGTCAGCCGTTCTTTGTCCGCAAGCCGCGGGCAATCTTCGCTTATTTGATGTCTCGATATTCGTCCTACAACGAGCCAAACGAACCGGCGACGTGCGCGCGGCTCGGGGCCTGGCTGAGCGGCGGCGAGGCGGAAATTCTCAAGCGAGTTAAAGGCACTGAACATTATCGAAGCCTCAATCGTGGCGGTTCTACAACGGTTGAAATCTCCGATATGTCGCAGTCGTTATTCACGACGCTGGGTGAAATTGCCAAAGTTTTGCGCATGATGCCGGCAAGTCCAGAAGGACGGCGGCGCTTCTCTTTGCGGGAATGGAAAAAGAACCGCCAGGGCTGCATTTTCCTTTGTTCTGAGCCTGAAACGCAAGAGGCAGTTTTGCCTTTACATACCGCTATTGCGGACATGGCAATTCTGCACACGCAAGCGGAAGTTTACGACCGGGAAGTCCCTCGCGTCTGGTTTGTCCTTGACGAAGCGGCAACTATGGGCCGTATTGGGCAGCTTGAGAGCGGCATGACGAAGCAAAGGGCTTCAGGTAATCCCATTGTGTTGGGTTTCCACGATCTGCCTCAGTTAGAGCAACGCTACAGCGAAAAGGGCGCGCAGACGATCACGGCGCAAGCGTACACAAACGTTGTGTTCGGAACCGGGTCGGAGAAAGAAGCCGCTCATATCGAAAAGATGATCGGTCACGAAGAAATTGATAGAGTCACCGAAAATCGGCCTTGGCATTTGATGCTCTTCAACAAGGGCCATCGGGCGCGGTCCGTCACGAATCAAATCACCACTACGGCGCCGGTCACGGCGTCTGAAATCCAGAAATTGCCACGCTTTCACGGCTACATGCTGCAAGAGGGCCGTGTACTCCGTTTCCGCTTGAAGAGACCAAGCAAGAAAGGTGCTTTGCTTGAACCCGCGCTGCGGACCATTCCGCCCCTCATCTTTCGCGAAGAGCCTGAGAGCGATTCAACTGATCAGAGTTTTGTGGTTTGTCCGGTGGACGATCCAATTCCCCCACCATGGAACTTTGATGACTACCGCACGGATGTTATCGAGGGCGAGGCCGCGCTCGCAGGAAAGGCTTAGCGCGTGCTAACGATCAAGGCCATGACTGGCGGGGGCGGTATTGCAGCGTATCTGAGCAATGCAGATTATTACGCCGAGGGCGAAACAATTACCGGGCAGTGGATGGGCCACGGTGCGGAGAAGCTCGGCCTGAAAGGCGCGGTAAAGATAGAGGATCTTGAATCGATCTTGATGGGCAATGATCCAACCACCGGTGAGTACCTAAAGGCTCGGCATAATTCCGACAGCGTTGTCGAGCGAGTGACAAAAGACGGCAAAACGATCATTGATGAGCGCAAAGTCCGGAACATGTACGACTGCACGTTCAGCGCTCCAAAGGCGCTCTCTATTCTGTGGCTGAAAGATCCAGAAACCGCGATGGCGGCCCATAATGCCGGTGTTGCGGCAGGCGCGGAAGTAATGGAGAGAATGGCGGGCGCTCGGATTCGCAAAAACAACGCGAATGATACGCGTATTACCTCGAACCTGGTGATTGCTAGATTCGATCACCTTGCGAGCCGTGCCGTCGATATCAATCTGCATAGTCACCTCGCAGCGGCGAATGTGACGTTTGATGGCGTCGTGGATGACTGGCGGGCATTGGATGCTCGCGAGATGTATCAGCAGACTCGTTATTCCACGGCCGCATACCGCAACGCCTCGGCCGCCATTCTGCATGAGCGGGGCTATCAGACGTATGCGCGTTTCACGAAGGGCAAATATAACGGTTACGGGATTGTCGGCATTGAAGAGAGCACGCTGGAAAAGTTTTCCCGCCGAACGAAAGAGAAAGAAGCAGCAGTACAAGAGTTCATTCAACAAAATGGCCGGCAACCGTCTAAGTCGGAAATTGCGTTACTGGTACGCGAAACGCGAGACCAAAAACCAGCGATCACAACAGCCGAAGTAATTGCCCGCCAACTTGAGCGGCTCAGTCCGCAGGAAGAAAAGAGCTTGACAAATATACAGCGGATGGCTCAAGAGAGAGGCTCGATCCGAGAGTATTCCGGGGCTGTACTGTCTTTGGAATTCGCCGCAGAACACATTTTTGAGCGCGTTTCCACAACTAAAGACTGGGAACTAAAGACCGAAGCTTTGAATCACGGCTGCGGCAAAATCGACCTTGCCGAACTGAATGGGAGATTGGCGGCCAAGATAGCGGGCGGCGAGATGCTAGCAGGTCATGGCGAGGTAGCAACAGAGGCAACCCTCAAAAGAGAGCGACTCATGGTTGCGACGGTCAACGAAGGGATAGGCAAATTCGAACCTTTAGGACGTGGCCGCGAGTTCCAGCCGTCGCCCAGACTCAAAGAGCAGCAACGTGAAGCTGTTCTAGCCGCGTTAGCTTCGCGCGATTTAGTGTTTGAGATTTCCGGCGCCGCCGGCGTGGGAAAAACCACACTCTTAAATGAAATCCAGCGCGGTCTCAACGAAGCGCGCAGTAGCGTCGTCGCTGTGGCAACGTCAACCAGCGCGGTCGAAGAGCTGCAGAAAGAAGGTTTTCCGCAAGCCACGACCATCGCAGAGCTTCGCGTAAGCCCACAGAAACAGGCGGATCTGCGGGGCCAGGTGCTTGTCATTGACGAAGCGGGGATGGTGGGTACAGGTGATATGTCGGAGTTGCTCAAGCTCGCGAAAGCGCAAGATGGCCGAATTTTGACGGTAGGTGATTCTCGGCAAATTCGGTCGGTCGACGCTGGAGACGCTTTACGGATTCTTGAAAAACACTCGGATATGAACCGCATTTCCGTCACGGAAGTGCAGCGACAAACGAACGCAGAGCTGAAGAAAGCGGTTATGACTCTGCGAAGAAAACCGGCTGAAGGGTATGAACTTCTGCAAAAGATGGGGGCCATTCACGAAGTACATTGGCGCGAGCGAGCGCTTGAAGTCACGAAGGCCTATCGCCGGGAGTCCCTGGCATTGAATGCGAAGGGCCAACAACGTTCCGTCCTTGTGATGGCGTCAACCCACGAAGAGATCAGGAACATTACACATGCCATTCGCTCGGAGCTGAAGCGAGATGGCAAGTTGGCAGATGGTCAAGAGTTCACGAAGCATACGGCGTTGAACTGGACCGAGGCGCAGAAGAAGCAGACCAAAAACTATCAACCTGGTCAGATTCTGGAATTCCACAAAGCCGTTAAGGGTATAGCGCGCAAGAACGAAGCAGTCGAAGTCATCAGCGCGAACAAGACGAGCGTTACCGCACGAAGAAATAACGGCGAGGCAGTTCAGATCGTGGGCAAGCACGGCAAAGCCTTCGGAGTCTTCGAAAAAGACACCGTGGAAGTCGCCGCCGGCGACAAGCTGCTTTTGCAGTCGAACTGGAAAACGAAGGAATTCAAAGCAACGAACGGCGAGCTGGTCACAGTGAGCGGAATTGAGGCCGGAAAGATCCGTCTTCAAGACGGCCGCGAGCTGCCCAACAACTACAGGCAGTTCAGTAGCGGTTATGTCATCACCTCCCACAAGTCTCAAGCGAAGACTGTTGATGCCGGCATAGTCGCCGCGGAGCGGATGCCTCGGGATCAGTTCTACGTAGCGGTCACCCGTTCGCGCGAAAGCGTGACAGTCATTACAAGCGATAGCGTTGGCCTAGCGGAGTCCATCGGGGCGTCCGCTGACCGTCAATCGGCAATAGAGTTGGCCGAACGGGCTGCCCACATCGCGGCCAGGGCTCATCGCTTCGAACACGAAGACTACCAGGTCTACCAAAAGTTTCAACAACATCAACGGCCAGTTTTACGGACGGAAATCCAACAGGAGATGAATCGCAATGCCAGTACTCACAGAATCGGCTATTGAGTCGCCGGATTGGCAGCTCGCCACGAAGGAAAATACACCAGTCTCACTGGTGGTTCAGCAACGTGCCGGCGGCGTGCATATCTTCCCGTGGATGCGGTTCGTCTGGGCCGAAGGCGATAACAACACCGTGAAGCTCGCCTTCGCTTCCCATGTGGTGACCATCGAAGGCCAGGGCCTCGCCGCTTTGCTGGTGGCGGTTGCCGCGCACGGGGTTTTCAGGGTGATCGAACCAACTGATCGGGAAGTCCAGTTTGGCGTACGTGGCAATGGGCCGAACAGGTATAGCGGACCTTCAATCCAATCCATCTCTGTCGATCTTTTGAAGTAAAGGAAATTAGCGGAAATGTATTCCGGATTACACATCAGCACGCCAAAAACGCCGGTTGTCAAAAGGTTGGCGGCTGGTTGTCGAAAGGTTGCGAAAGGGTTGTCAGAAGGTTGTCAAAACCGTGGCTTTTCGGGCCTCAAAAAGTTCCTAAGCCGAAGGCTTAGGGATGGTGTTTTTTCTCTTACTGCCTGCGGGTACCCACAATGCCGCTGTTGTCATATCCCTGCGAGTGCCCACAATGCCGCTGTTCGGAGCTTTTGCCAATGAATCCGGAACTCCAGCGGATTTATGACAGCTTGCCGGAAGACGAACCTAAGTCTCGCCTTGAACCATATCGAGAATTGATTTTGCGCTGGCGAAGGCAGGGCAGAAGCCACAAGCGCATAGCTGGGTTTTTGCGGGATCAGTGCAAAATCCGGGTGTCCGGTGAGGCGGTTCGTAAGTTCGTGAAGCTTCGTTCTCGGCCACGGAAGCCAGCGGAGTCCGATATTGATCTTGGACCGGCAGAAGTTCAGCCGGTTGGGACCAAGCGGCTATCAGCCAAAGAACGGCAAGCGCGTTTAGATTTTGTTCGTTCTCTCAACACCAAAACCGATCTCAAGGAAGAACAGCCAAAGAGCGGCTGGGATGAATTGGAGCCGGAAACCGTGAGTTACCAACCCAAAGGAGCTAGATAAATATGGCAACAGCATCAGTAGTAGAAATTTCGGCTCAGAAGGCGAAGCCTACGAGTCGCATTGTATTCACACAGGGAGGCAAAGGCGGCGTTGGAAAATCCGCGTTTGCGACCATGCTGGTCGAGTGGTACCGAAAGCAGGGCGCGCCAATTGCCTTGATTGATATGGACAGCGAGAACAAGAGCCGCGGCTCACTTGCCCATTTCTTCCCAGAAGCTCGCAAAACGAACATCCAAACAGAGCGCGGCCTGGATGGATTGATGTTCGCCCTGGAGGAGTCGCCCATCGTGGTGGCGGACATGGGCGCAAGCGCGGGCGGTATCGCTCATGAGTGGTTTGACTCAATGTATGAGGCGGCGGCTGATAGCGGAATCGCTTTCACCGCGATTGGGATCGTCACACCCGATCCGGCCAGTGTGGCGAGCGTCGTGGCGTGGGGAAAATTCCTACAGGATCGAGTTGACTACCTCATCGTGAAAAATTCGATCATTAATCCCGCAGACTTTAGCGTCTGGGAAACCGACCTTCAAGCGGAGGCATTCCGGCGCCTGGCTCAGCCGAAGATCATTTCCATGCAATATCGCGTGCAAGACATCGAGCAGGTGGCCCGTCAGCACGGCGTCACTATGCAGGCGGTAGCCAATGGCGTCGTCGACATACCGGGGCTCAAGGAAATGCCGAACGTGATGCGAGCGGGCGGGTATCGCAAAAACATCTTTGCGCAGTTGGACACAGTGAAAGGGCTGCTACTCCTGTGATCGCACCACTGATAAGCAGCGAACGAGACGCATGGACGGATGTTTTAGTCCAGCGTCTAACGGCGGAGAAGGACCGGGAAGAGTTTGCTGAGTTGCTCCACTGGTTTCGGTCACAGCCGGCAGACGACGAGTTTGCGAAGGTTGCGAAGCTGCTGGGATTTCTCACGCTCGTTGGTAGCAATTTACCGGAGGCTCTGGCCGATGAAGCCAGGGCTATCCGGCTTCTGAGTGAGCGCATCGAGAGTGCAAACGCGGCGACAGATGAGCGGCTGAGTAAGCTTCCCTCGGAAATCGCGGCCGGCGTCGATCCGGCTGCTATCTCGAAAGCGATGAGCGAGAGTTTCCGGCAGCAGTTGAGCCAAACGGCGCTACATGACACTGCTTCATTGATGAAAGCAGCGGTGATCACACTCAAGGGGCTGAATGCCGAAGTGGCGGGAAACTTAAAGCCGCTTTCGGCCGAGCTGGCGGAGAAAACCTCAACACTCCTAGCTACGCTGAGGCAGGTGAATGAATTCGAGCGGGCGGTGGTAGCACCGTCGAACTCCTGGACACTTTTGCATTCGTTCCTTTTCTTTGCCGTTTTCGTGGGTGGCGGGGTGGCTGGTTACCTGCTGCGCCACTGAGGGTGTATGCTGATTCATTCGTTTTTTCGTGTTACTTGTGTATGTGGTGAAGAGTTGCGGAGCGAGGGCAAGACTGGACGCTGCCCGGCTTGCAAACGTGAGTTTGTGATTGAATGGCCGGCTGACTACGAATCTCAACAACAGAAAGAGCCGGGCGCCGCCAAGACGGTAGCTGCTTAAAAAGAAAGGAAATGAAATCAATGCCCAAACAACTTTTTGCGGTGCTTGTAACCGCAGTGGTGATCATGGCGGCGTGCGGGCCGTCGTCGAAAACGCAAATCGTCCAGGGTAAACAGCCACAGCTACGTCTGCCAGATCCTCCAAAATCCGAGGTATTGGATCTTCTCGAAAAGAACGGGGCGGGTGATATGTCGAAATCCTCGCTGGCAGCGTTCAGACGGTGGTTTGGCACGCGGACGGCGCTAGCGGAGCAGGTGGTGAAAATGTGTGAACCCATCGAACAGCACGCAACAGTGAGCTGGGGCGACTCCGCAGAGGCGACGGCTTGCACCGCGGCACATGAAACAAGCATCGCCGCGCGGCGAGCAAAGGCGTGGACTTTTACTCCACCAGTGGCGGATAAGCGGGCGTGGTAGTGAAGTCTGGGGTTGTACCTGCGGGAGAAGCCTGGCGGTCGTATTTTGCTGCGGACGCCGCGTGAATAGCATGAGTGACAAAACTATCAGAGTCGGAGAGCCGTGGCCATTTGGCAACGAACCGCCAATGGACGCGACGGGCCTCAGNNGGTGTGCGCCGCCGCTTGAGTGGGAATGTAGGCTTCTTGATGGACTATGCACGTATACGGGAATTTACACGCCTCTGCATATGCCGCTCTTCGTTTTCGACGACAGTAGAGTCGTTACGATGTCCGATGGCACTTCACTGCTGAATCCTGACGGACTTGGCGAGGGCGTCTTTGTTATCAGAGCGCCGCTTTGCTGCCCAGTCGAGAACGTAAAGAAGTGGATTCAATCAAATTCCACGGAAGTACGGTTTATTTTGCTTGAGCGTGGCTCGCAGATAGTGCGGAGAACACGGATCGTCTATGTGAGCGAAGATTATCGAGAACGCCTGGCTGGCGCCTGGCTTTCGCTCGCGCATCCGATGGAACGCAATCCACTTATTCCGGAAAACCAGATTCTCTTGAACGCGTCAGCGCTTTGGGAGTTTCACGCGCAGACACAGAGCTTTAAATGGGTGCGGGAAGGATTGAGATCGGTCGGGGTGAATCATTAAGAGTAGTGATGGTGCAGAATTGTCGCCGCGCGGGAGGCGCTGTTCCGTAAGGGGGTTTCGCGCCTCCCCCAGTCCGTCATTTAGAATGGCTTCGTGATGAGGAGTAATCGGTGTCCTCAGTGCGAACCAATTGACGAGTACGTGCCGACCCTGTGTCACATGGTCGCTCAGACTAGTTGGCTTCCGAACCCGGAAACGGTACTGGCATTAGGTCGTGCAGCCATTCCGACGTCCCGTGCAAGGACGGGTCGCCCACGCTTAGGCAGCATTTTAGAGAAGGGGAAGCCCGTCGGAATGTACGATGAGAACACGACTCCGACTTGGGCAATGCTCTGGGCGCACGGTATTCCCGGCGGGAAGCGCACGGGCTGGTGCTTTGCCCATGTGTGGACAGCCGCAGATGATGTCAAATCTTATACCAACGTCGCAAATCTGGCTATGGTGAGGGAGTGCTTCGCCGGCCTGACCGACAAGGACGGACCGCTCACAGGTTATCTGCGGTGGCACGCGTGGACCGTCTACAAATGGAAACCCGACCATGTGGGGCCGCCTCCCGTTCCGGTTGGTTATAACGACATCAAGTNNAGGAAATTTATTGACCAGCAGATCGAGCAGTGGGATAACCAGCGGCTGCGCATTTTGCGAGAAATCATGGATGTGTCTCACAAAGGGTAGCTATCGGGACAAAAAAATCAGTGGTCATAGGCTTTTCTTTTTAGGCATCTTCACAAGAAATACCCTCGTAAAGCACAAAGATTAATCGAGTTCCCACATCCAGGTGGACCGATAAATTATTGAATTGTTGAAGCCCCATCTGACTCTTTCCCACATTGATGTCCCTTTGGAGGTCTTTACTGTTTCTAGCATTGCATCGTAAACAGCCTCGGTGATGTAAGTCGTGTGGGTATCGGGGAGGGAATTGAGCTTTGCCGCATGATTGGCAGCTTTCCCAACCCAGACTAGATCGTTGTCTCCGCGCACTCCTGTTCGCGCCGCCATAAGCTTACTTGTGGCAACGCCCACCACATGCTTTAGAACATAGTCATCGTCAGGATATTGAGCCATTTGAGCCGGCCTGATAATGTTTCGCACTGCCCAGTTTATTTTTAAGGCAGTCCTGACAGCAGAAGTATTCTTTTGCTTCCCAATGAAAACCGCCATTACACGATCTCCATCGTAAGCAGTAACTTCCCCATCTTCACTTCTGATAACCTTAGCGGCACAAAGCAGGAATGTTTTATATATCTCTGCTGCGAACGTTTTGTCCTTTCGATCAACTAGATCGGTTGAACCAGACAAGTCCGCATAGAGAACCGTCGTATCAAGGTTGATGCCTTCATTTCCCTCAAGAGCTACATCTTCGGCGTCCGGCACAACAGTCCCATTTGTTTCGTCCCAATAACTCTGGAAAATATCCGCGACATTCTCTTCCAAATCTTCTTTGAGTCCCATGCGTCAGCTTTCAGTTATCAGCACCCAGCTCGTTTATAAGATCACGAATGGCGGTACAGGCTGGCGCAAGTCTGGCTTGCAAATCTTTGCCGTCGCCGTATTTATAAGTCAGTGTCGTTATGCCCGTTAGGTCTGACGGAAGCTTTATTTCTTCTTCTCGAGGCTCTACAAGCACTGTTCGTTTACGACCTAGCCTTCCCATGAAAAAGCCAAGCTCGAAGATGACGTTATCCCTGGGGGAACGTTGTTCAACACCACGGCTTGTAGTTGTGTCATCAGGCTGAGCAACAGCGATGGCAAAATCGGAATTTTCTAACTGTTTCTCCAAACTCTCAATTGGGTAACTACTTGCCTGAAAGACGCCGTTTGTCCAGACAACTGGAAGATATTCATGACTAAGGCTTGCCTGAAGTGCTTGAGCAATTTTTAAGGCCTCAGAGGACGACATAATAAAAATTCGTATTTCTGGTCTCGCGGCGGACACCATTGAATTCCTCTCCAGGAGTCTGGCTGATAGCTCTTTTGCAAAAGAGCGCCACACATTAGGATGCTGCTGGCCGATCTGGGTCAACTGTGCCTCTGTAACCTTGAGCACGACTGATTTTTCGACTGCTATTACAGTGGCAGAGCGTTTCTGAGCAGGCTCTATGGCAGTCATCTCTCCCACATGTGTACCAGAATTGCGGATGGCCACTTTCTTGCCGTTGACCATAATTTTGAACGAGCCAACAAGAATGAAGTAAAGATCGTTGTCTTCCCCACCTTGTTTGATTAACTCCGCCGCTGCGGCTACTTCTATTAGTTCTGCACAATCAACAATGTTTTCCGCTATCGCCAGGTCGCCGCTAACCACCTTTTGACCTCTTAGTGCATCCACCAGGATGCGTCTTCCGGCTTCGCCTTCAAATCTTTCTTTCACGTGGTGGCACCCTCCTCAGCATCGGGGCCAAGGAACCGCTCGCCGTTAAAATGAATCAAGTGCGAAGGTGCATCCGCAACCCACACCTCTGTTTCCCAGGCGATCTCGCCCAGGTATCGGCCCATGACAGCACGGCTAGGAAATGCGGTCACGTAAACCAAGCCTGCTGTTGCCCCTTCGAATAGCGTCGCTAATTCTGAATGGCGGTTGCCGTCAACCGGGCCATGGTTCGGCTCGACTTGCCGGCGTAGCGTGTCCGCGTGGGCGAGTATTTGAAATGCCAATTTCTATAATCTCCTGCCC
>PLRJ01000175.1:0-51465 GCA_003163855.1 Bryobacterales bacterium
CAGATCAGCAGGGCCACAACCATGACCGTAGTCAGTTGCATGATTCTCAGCGCCTGGCCGCTGGATTCGTGGATGCCTTTGATGTTGCTGCGCCAGAAGTAGATGGTGACCAGCACGCCGAAGAAGGCCGCAAAGTAATTTGGGTTTACTGAGCCTTTTTGATGCATTAACGCGACGAGTTCGTTAATCAAGTAGCCGAGATACTGACCGGCGCTGACGCAACTNNGATGGGCCCGGTAAGAATGTAATCGAAGACGATGGCGGAGACGGAGAAACGCGCGATGGCCGGACCCATGCTGTCTTTGACGACAACGTAAACGCCGCCGCGGACAAACATGCCGCAGCTTTCCATGTAGACGGAGCGCACCGCGAAACTGAAAACCATGACGCCTAGAACAAACCAGGGAGCCGACGGGCCGACGGCTTGTTCGGCGATGCCTCCGGCGTAAAACATAGACGAGGCCAAGTCGCTTAGGACAATGGCAGCGCCACGCCAGTAGCTGATAAAGGAAAGGGCCACGGTGGTGGCAACCACTACTTTCGCGGTGGTGGAGAACTTAGAGACAGACTCTGTTTTTTCCATGAGGGAACAAGCGAGGCCGGCGCAACGGAGAGACAACCTGGCGAAAGACTCTTTGAATACAAATTGTAGAACGAAGCGGTGGGAAAAGTGGCTGCCGCTATGCTGATTCCATGCGATGGTTGGTGATTCTGGTGGCTTGCGGCGCCCTGGCGCAGACGTTTGAGCAGACGCCGAAAGATATTAAGCAGGGTGAAACGCTGAAGGTGACGGCAAGCACCAATGTTCAGAGCGCGCGCATGAATGGCATTACCATCCGGTTGTTTGCGCAGGATGGCGGCGGCTGGTTAGGGTTGATGCCAGTGCCTGTGCTGACCAAGCCGGGCGACTATTCGCTTGCGTATCTGGACGAGAAGGATGCGGTTGTGCATTCGACCATCATTCATGTTGCCGACGCGCGTTACTTGAAGCAGAACATCACCATCGCGCCCGCTATTGCCAGCCTGGCGCCGTCGCCCGGCGAGCAGCAGACGGTTGGTAATTTCCGCAAAGAAGTTTCGGAAACGCGCTATTGGAAGGAGCCTCTTACGCCGCCGGTGCCGGGGTGCCTGACGTCGCCGTTCGGCGCTATGCGGCTGCAGAACGGCAAGCCGACCGGCGATTTTCACGCCGGGGTGGATCAGCGCGGCGCGGCGGGGACGCCGATTCACCCTATTACGGCGGGTGTTGTAAAGCTGGTGAAAAAGTACAACCTGCGTGGCGGAACGGTGGCGATCGATCATGGTCAAGGCATGGAATCCATCTATCTGCATATGTCCGCTTTTGCCGCTAAGGAAGGGCAGAAGGTGACGCCTGAGGATGTTATCGGGTATATCGGATCTACCGGGCGTTCGACCGGTCCGCATGTCCATTGGACGTTGTACGTACATGGCGAGGCGGTGAATCCAGGTCAGTGGATGTCGCTGCAAAATTGTCCGGCGGCCAAAGCTGCGCCGGTTAAGAGGAAAGCCAGTACGGCAAAAGGCATGTAGCTGAGGAGCGCATTGGCTGCCGGATCGGAAAAAAAGAGAAATTAGGGGCTTGGCGGTAGGGGACACCCCTGCGGTTTTGGACTTGGGTAGAAATCGGACGGCTACCCCGGAGTGTCCCCGAGCGGTTTTTCGGTTGCGGGAAGAAGAGGAGCCTTGGGCTTTTCTGGTTGTTGGAAGAAGACAGGGTAATGCACATTGGCATAGACTTCGGAACCACCAATAGTTCGCTGGCGGCGGCGACAGACGAGGGTGAGGTTACCCTGATTCGCTTTCCCTGGCAGGAAGCGTACACGGAATCGTATCGTTCGCTGCTTTACCTGGAGCGCTGGCGCGAAGGCGGACGCAGCACGATCAAATCGTGGAGCGGTCCGGAGGGCATTCGCAAGTATCTAGATTCAGACGACAAAGGCCGGCTGGTTCAATCGTTGAAATCGTTTCTGACAAGCCGTTCGCTTACCACGACGGAGATTTTCGGGCGGCAGTTCCAATTGGAAGAGCTGATAGCGAGAATTCTGCGTGATCTCCGATCTGCGGCTGAAAAGCAATTGGGAGTTGCAGTGCGCAATGTAGTTGTGGGCCGGCCGGTTCGGTTTGTCGGCTCCGACTCGGACGAAGACGATGCCTTCGCGGAGGGACGTCTGCGAATTGCGTACAAAA
The DNA here is from genome assembly GCA_003163855.1 of Bryobacterales bacterium. Lineage (GTDB taxonomy): Bacteria > Acidobacteriota > Terriglobia > Bryobacterales > Bryobacteraceae > Bog-105. Next base: position 2,209 of record PLRJ01000175.1, read on the forward strand.
AAGCCGGATTCGAGCAGGTGGAGTTTGAGTTTGAGCCAGTGGGCGCGGCTTATCACTATGAATCGATGCTGGACCATGACGAACTGATTATGATCGGCGATTTCGGCGGTGGAACCAGCGATTTTTCGCTGCTGCGCGTGGGTCCTTCGGCCAGGAAGTCTGGACGGAAAGCGCGTGAGGTGCTGGGTAATGAAGGTGTGGCGCTGGCGGGTGATGCGTTTGACGCCAAGATTGTGCGGCACCTTGTTTCGCCGGCGCTGGGCGCGGGCACGATGTTGAATTCGAATGGCAAAATGCTGCCGGTGCCGAACTGGGTCTACTTCAAATTGGAAAGGTGGCACCATCTTTCGTTCCTGAAGTCACGCGAAACACTGACGATGCTGCAGAGCGTGGCCACGCAGGCGCTGGCGCCAGAGCAGATTCGGGCGCTGCTTTACCTGATTGAGCACGACTTGGGTTATCCGCTGCACCAGGCGGTGCAAAAAGTAAAAGCGCAACTTTCGGGCAATGAGAAAGCGGCGTTTGCTTTCCAGGATGGCGATGTGGAGCTATCGGAAACGGTGAGCCGCGCGCGTTTTGAAAGCTGGATCGGCGATGAACTGCAGGCGATTGAACAAGCTGTAGACCGGCTGCTGCAAGCCACGGGTGTGTCGCCGCAGGATGTGGACAAAGTCTTTCTCACGGGCGGTTCCAGCTTTGTGCCGGCGGTGCGGCGCGTTTTTAGCAGCCGCTTCGGTGACGCGAAAATTCAAACGGGCGGCGAGTTTACATCGGTGGCGCGCGGATTAGCGCTGCGCGCGCTGGATACGAACGGTTAGCCGCTAGAGTTGGGGCTTTGGCAGCGCTAGCGCCTGGCCTGGACGGATGCCTCTGCGGCGCAGATGACGTTTGTAGACTTTACCCACGGCGGTGGCGTAGAGGGTTTGCATATCGGGACCTCCAAAAGCGAGATCGGTCAATTCCTCTTTGCCTGGCAGGCGAACGATGCCGACAACGCGGCCGGGTTGGTCGCAGATCTGCACGCCCAGTTTGGTGGCGAAGTAGCTGTAACCCTGATCGTCAAAGGTGACGCCGCGCGCGCCGCTTCGCAGCGGACCGTGTGCGAACTCATCGGGCATCTCAAGATGGAAGAACGGCTCGCCGGCCAGCAGAGTGCCGTCGTTAGCGAAGCGGAAAGACCAGGATGCGCGCGAATCCTGGTCGGTGACGACGAGTCCGCTGTCATCCGGCAGCACGCGCACGCAATAGGGCAGCCCGATGTTGCCGTCTTTGCTGGCGTCAAAAACCACGCGTTTTTCGTTGGCGCCGTCGATCATCCAAACGCGGCCGCGCGGCGATTCGGAAAAGTAGATGTTTCCCACGGCTGAGATAGCGACGTCGTTGGCCTGGAGATTGAGCGATCGCACGGTTAGCTGACCGTTGGGCAGATAACCGGCAACGCGGCGGCGTCCGGCTTCAGCAGTGTAGAGAATTCCGCTGTTCGAAAAAGTGAGTCCGGTGGTGCCGCCCGTACTGTCTTTGAATAGCGAGATCTGGCCATCGACGGCGCTGATCTTATAAATACGCGACAAAGCGGAGTCGCAGAAGTAGACGTTGCCCTGGGGATCGGTTGCAGCGCCTTCAGCATAATCGTAACCTTGCCCTACGGCTTGCCAGTCCTGGCCGGGATCCAGAATTTCCGTGATGAAGTGCCGATCTTGTTTGTTGCCGCTGCCCGCAGCGATCGGCTGCGGATAATCGCGCCAGAGCCAGCGCATAGCATCGGGTAGAATCGCGCCACCGTGTTTCGCGTTGTGGCCCTCGGTGCCGATTTCGAGTTTGCTGTCGTAGCCGGCGTAGCTGAGTGATTTGGCCATGGCCTGGTTCGCCATGAACCAGGAGCCGGCGTAGATATCCACATCGTTGCTGCCGTCCTGCATGAAGATGCGCAGCGGTTTTGGCTCCATTTTGCGGATCAGATCGATGTAAGCGTCACCGCCGCGCAGGTTGGTGTAACTGCCGATGAAACTCAGCACTCGATGGAAGGCTTCGGGGTGTTCCCAGGCTACGGTGAAAGCCGCTATGGCACCGGAGCTTGATCCTGCAATAGCCCGGTCGTCCGGATTGGGAGAAAGATTGTAGGTCTTCGAGACTTCGGCGAGGATTTCGTTCAGCACGAAACGTGCATAGCGGTCGCCGAGCGCATCGTATTCATAGCTGCGGTTGAAGCGGTCCTGCTGCTTGGGCGATGTCGATGGGTAGACGCCGGGGTCGATGAAGACTCCGATGGTTACAGGGATTGCTTTCTGAGCGATGAGGTTGTCGAGAACAACCGGTACGCGCCACGAGCCGTCGGGCTTGACGAACCCGGCGCCGTCCTGGAAAACCATGACACAGGCGGGTTTTGTTGCGTCGTATTGCGCTGGAACGTAGACCCAGAAATCACGCGTGGTCCCGGGGTAAATAGCAGATTGATTCCAGGAAAACTTCTTGATTGTGCCTTGAGGCACACCGGGTTGGACCTGGGAATCCGGGCCTAATACGTAGTTGTCTGCTTGAAGTATGAGGAGGGAAAAAAGAGCCGCCGCGAGGAAACGGTACATTAGGCCATAATACTGGCCGAAGTAAGCGCCGGTATTCATAAGCCTTACATCTGATTCGTTTAGAACTGTAATATGCCACGCTACGCAGCTGTTGATATTGGCAGCAACTCGGTCCGCATGATGGCGGCCGAAGTCAGCCATGGAGAAACTATCAGGCTGGCGGAAGACCGCCAGGTGGTGCGGCTTGGAAGCGGCGTTTTTCGCTCCGGCCGGATCAGCAAAGAGGGGTTGGAATTGGTGCGCACGACGCTGGAACGGATGGCGGCCACGTATAACCGTCTGGACGTTGTGGGTGTGCGAGCAGTGGCCACCAGCGCGGTGCGCGACGCGGCCAACCAGGAGGAGTTTCTAGAGTGCGCGTCGAAGGCTCTGGGAACGAATGTTGAGATCATCTCCGGGCCGGAAGAGGCGCGGCTGATTCATCTTGGCGTTGAAGCGCGCTGGGCGCGGCCTAAAGAGCGCACGCTGGTGATTGATGTGGGCGGCGGCAGCGCCGAACTGATCATCAGCCAGAACGGCCAGTTGATTGATGCCGTGTCGAAGCCACTGGGCGCGGTGCGGCTGACTGAGGTGTTTCTGCAAAACGATCCGCCGGCGGCAACGGAACTGCGCCGGATGGAAGCCTACATCGATGAAAAGCTGGCACCGTTTATGAAGGAGCATGGCGGCGAGAAGTTCGACCGCGCGATTGCCACTTCGGCTACGGCGGCGGCGATTGTGTGCGCGGCCAACCAGATTCCACGTTCCAAGCGGGACGATGCGGAACGGCTGCGCGCGTCATACAGCCAGGTGCGCGAGCTATTCGGGCAACTGACGAGTTCGCCGCTGGAGACGCGCAGAAAGATAGCCGGCATTGGGCCGCGGCGCGCTGAGATTGTGACGGCGGGAGCGGCTGTTTTTCTGCGCGCGCTGGAGTTGTTTGGGCATAAGTCGATTTATTACTGCGGAGCGGGCGTGCGCGATGGGATCATCGCGGATCTGGCGGCACGCGGCGTGGGGCGTGAACTGGCGCAGCTATCGCGCGAACAGCGCGCGGTGGTGGAGGCAATGGCGAAACGGTTTGAAGTTTCGCTGAAGCATGCACGCCATGTGGCTTGCCTGTCGCATCGCCTGTTTGAAACATTGCAGCCGGTGCATAAGCTGGCGCCGGCAGCGGGCAAATTGTTGGAGGCCTCGTCTTACCTGCATGACATTGGGCATTTCGTCAGCGGCATTGCGCACCACAAACACTCGGCTTACCTGGTGGCGAATTCGGACATGCCCGGGTTTACGGATAAAGAACGGTTGGCGATTGCGGCGCTTTGCCGGTTCCACCGCAAGTCGATGCCACAGCCGAGGCATTCGCACTTTCAGGCGCTGGACTTGGAATCCAAGCGGGTTGTCATTGGTCTGGCGGCCATATTGCGAATCGCCGATGCTTTGGATCGCGGGCATGCGCAGCGGGTACGGGATGTCAGCAGCATGATTAAAGACGGCAACCTGAACCTGGTGATAGAAGCGGATAGCGATGCGGACTTGGAGATCTGGGCGGCCGAAGAAGCATCAGTGGCTTTTCGTGAGAGTTATGGGCGAGAGATTCAGATTGTGCGGGCTAAAGCAGTACGAACGGCTTAGTTAAATTTCAGAACCTTTTTGACACCGCGGGCGACGGTCTTCCAGTTGTCGCGCGCTTCGCCCAACCGCTTCTTTCCAGCTGGCGTAATGCTGTAGAGACGGGCTTTTCTTCCGCTATCGGTGGTGCTCCAGCTTCCGGCGATCAGCTTTTCGCGTTCCATTCGATGGAGCGCGGGATAGAGCGAGCCTTCTTCGATCTTGAGTAAGCCTTCAGAGGCATTCTTAACATGGCTGGTGATACCGAAGCCATGGTTCGGACTGTGGTCCAAGGTTTTGAGGATCAGCAGATCGAGGCTGCCCTGTAGATTATCTGCCCGCTTTGGCATCTTCACCTAGATTACTAGGGAGGAGGCTGGCGTTGAAAGAGGCGAGCGCGCAGCATGGCAGTATGCACACGATGGCATTTTAGACAAAGCGTCCGCATGTTTGCCAGATCGCATTCGCCGCCACCTTCTACGACCGGAATGATGTGGTCGGCATCCCACAACGACTTGCGGTTCTTAGTTAATCCCCATTCGGCCGTAGCCCTTAGTTTGGCGGTGCCGCGCTGGCGTTTTAAGTGATGGAAAGCGGCCTGACAGTCGGTGCCGCAGACGGCGCAGATGCCTTTATCGCGCTCAAAGACGCGTTCCCTAAGATGGCCAGGGTTGCTGCGCAAGCGCCACTCTTCGACGCAGAATTCTGAACAGAAGGTTTGTCTTCCGGCGGGAACTTCAAGATTGCACCAGCGGCACAGGCACCGTCCATTCGGACCTTTGGGCAGGTCCTGACGCTGGGCCCAGCCGCCGGGCATTGTGCGCTGTATGCTCATGCGGTTTGCAGGGCCAGCGGGCTCTCATGTCCGCGCGCATTCACTGGCTCGATGGCGACGACCTTTCCCTTGTCAACGATTAATGCCTGGTCGAAGTTGTTCACGGTGGGGCAGACATGCCTGGGCACCAGATAGAGCTTGTCACCGATGGCCGGAGCAGTGACGCCGGCGGGCACGTGGATGGGGAGATGCTCTTCGCTGGGCTTCTGAGGTATCAACTCGGGATGGCCGGCGATAGCGCAGTTGGGAACTCCTGAATCGACACCAACCGCTTTATGACCGGCATCACAGGTGATGGTTTCGGCGTTGGGATGACTGATGACGCTGGCCAAGACGAGGGCCGCAGCCTGATAACCGTAGCCAGGAAGCTGGCGCAGGCTGGAGAGGTCGTTATAGACGACGGTGCCAGGGGAGATGCGGTGAATGAACGACGCGTTGCTGAAGCCGGGATAGGCGTAGCCGTAAGGAGCGGCGGGAGTGCCGGAGGTAATGATTTCGCCGATCAAGATGCCAGCGCTTTGCATCTCGGCGACAACCTTCATCAGCTTGTCGTACCCTTCGAAGGCCATGCGCTGGCGCTCGGCGGGATCGACAGAAGAGACATGGCCGTCGTACCAGTGAAGGCCGCGGAAGCTAGCGCCCAGTTTCTTAGCGAGCGAGAGCATCTGTGGCGTGCAGCCTTCACCGATGCCGGTTCGGTTCATGCCTGAGTTCAGATCAAGAAAGACGCCGACGTTGGTGCCGAGCCAAAAGGCGGCTTGCGATTCGGATTCGACCAGGACGGAAACGCGGGTGCTGGGGAAGTCGTGCGCGATGGCAAGTAAACGGTCGGCGTTGGCACCGACCATGGAGAAGGCCACCAGAACGTCGCCGGCTCCGGCCTCGCAGGCAGTGAGCAGTTCCAGGGTTGTGGAGCATTTGAACTGGCGGATGCCATCGCGGATGTAGTCTTTTACGACCGCCAGGAGTTTGGCGGTCTTGATGTGTGGTCTCCAGCGGTTAGGATCGCCGCCCACCATGCGTACGGTCGCTTTGATGTTGGCGTTGAGGATCTCGGGGTAAATCAGCAGAGCGGGGGTGATTATGGCGGAGGTATCGGCGAGCGCGTACGTCTGCAGAGGAAAGTCCATGGCGTCATTTTCGCGCATGACAGCCGGTTGAGGCTGAATAGTAGTCCAATAGAAGTGACATGAGCTTTCTTGACAACCTTGAAAATTCCCTGAAATCGTTGGAGTCGCGCGATGAAAGGGATCCGCACGAGCGCGAGCGCCAGCAGCAGGAGCGCAGCCAGGCGGTGGCGGCGGCGCCTTGGGCAGCGAAGCTAAAGGAATCCGCTTATACGAAAGCGCTATTCGATGAAGCTGCGGTGGCTGGACATCGCTTGCGAACGAAGGTCTACATGGCGTGGTTCGATTCGATTTTGCGTTTTGAAGCGCGGGAGCGGCGGCTGGAACTGCGGCCAATGGCCGATGGCATTGTGGCGGTGTTCATTGAAACTGATGGCGAAACGAAAACGCAACCATTGGATCTCAATAGCAGCGCCGCTGACCTGATGAAGCAATGGCTAGGTTAGAGTAAGCGGCCGGGTACAAACGCAAATGGAATCAGCAGAAGTTTATGCCGGAGCAGCGCTGTTGGGCGCGATGTCGGGAATGCGCAGCATGTCGGCACCCGCAGTGCTTGGGAAGATCTCGCGCAATGGCGGCCTGGAGGGTTCTAGCGGGCCGTTGGGGTTCATTCACAGCGCCGGCTTTATGCCGGTGTCGGGCGCGCTGGCGGTAGGTGAATTGATTGCCGATAAGCTGCCGTTTATTCCCAACCGGACGGCTGCAGGGCCCTTGCTGGGACGTGCGCTGATGGGCGCTTTCAGCGGGGCAGTCGTGTGTTCGGCGCGGAAACGGTCGTGGCTGATCGGGGCGCTGCTTGGCGGCGGTGCGGCGGTTGGCGCGGCTTATGGCGCTTATCAACTACGCAAACGCATTGGCGAGAATCTGAATGTTTCGGACCCGCTGATTGCCTTAGGCGAGGATTTGATTGTAGGCAGCATGGGTGCGGCTCTGACTGCCCGCTTCAGTTCGCCGCTCGAAGTGACAGGCTGATCTCGGGCGTACCAGAACAAAAATTGCCTTATCTGTTTTGGATTTCTTACCCCGCAGCCACCTGTTAAACATACGGGGATGCAATGCTTGAAGCATGCCAATCAACAGAAAGGCCGAGGCGCGCGCCTTTGCTGGTCTGTATACGGCGGCGGGTGTACTGCTTTTCGCCCTCTACCATCCGTGCGCGTTTAGCGCGGAAACTGTTAGCACTCCTCCTTCGGTTCATCGCTATGTCAGGAATTACGCAGCCACGGCCTATATAAGCGTGCTGTCGATCACGGTTTTCAGCCGCAATGGCGTGGGTTTCGGCGCGGCGTCGGCGGAGGAAGAAGTTTCTTCGGCGGAGCGGAAAATCACTCTGCAGTTTCTTAGCGGATCGTATCCGGCGCAGGCGCATGGGTTGAATCGCTTCGGGTTTATTCAGGAAAAGATTCACGAGCGGAATCATAAGTGCGCCGAGGCGGATTACTTCGGGCTGATTACCGCCAGCGGCGAGGAGAGCTTGGCGCAAGCGAAGGCCGCGATGGAAGCCAAGGGACAGGAGAGGACTCCATTTGTGGCGGCGCAAGCGAGCATCGATAGCGCGAGCGCACGGTACGACATTCGCCACATGATGCTGCCGTCGAGCTATCTCGGATCGAACGCGGACCAGTTGCTGAGCGAAGTGCGCGCTTCGTTCTTGCGGCCGGAAGCGGGGCAAGTGGAAAAGCATGAAGCGCTGCATGGCGAGTTTATGGGTACGTTCCTGTATTCGCTGCGCGAGGCGATGCTGGCCAGAGGAAAAAGCTATGAAGCGAGGTTTCTGTATAACGGGAAGACTTTTCAATTGCACTCGGACAAGCGACACGACGAAAAAGTGGGCCATGAGTTGCAGAGGGCCGAGGTAACGGCGGATGCGGCGACCGTGACGCAATTGGATGGGAAAATTACCAACGTTGAAACCAGAGAAATCACAACCTTCCGGCTGTGGTTTGACTCCGCCTCGGACGATTTGCTGCCGCTGCGGTTTGAGTTTCGACCGAAGTCGTATTTGCGGCTGGTATTTACGGCTTCAAACTGATGGCGGCGCTCACTTGGGCGGAATCAGGTGGAAGCTCCTTAGTTGCGCGTCCAATTTGGTCCCATCAATCGGCTTAATGATGTAGGCATCGCAAATAGAATCGAACGAAGCCCGAATCGTCTTTATATCCATGGCGCCCGTCGTCATGAAGATTCTGACGCGGTCCCTGAAAATTCCTTGCTTCATTTCTATCTCTCGAATCGACTTAAGAGCGGTTTGCCCGTCCATTTCCGGCATTTTAATGTCCAGGCAGATCAGATCGTAGCCTTTTCCCGCTTGTCTAGCGGCGGCAAAGGCTTCGATAGCTTCCTTGCCATTGACGGCAACGTGGCACTCGCCATATTCGTGCAGCAGGCTCTGCAAAGTAAGCCGGGAAGTAAGGTCATCTTCAACAATCAGGACCTTCAGACGCGGCGCACTCCCCGCTGGCACCAATCTTGCAGCCGGATCGATAGCCACAACGTCAAGCTTGTTGCCACCTCCGGTCCCCTGGCTTTTAGTATTTTCCTGGGCTAAACCACTACGTTCAGCAAACATGTTCCCTCCTACCGGCACCAATTGATCTTTTCGGTCAAGTCTTATTTAAACTGAAAAAATTTTATCTGCGTGCGCAGTACAACTCCAAATGGCTGTTCTGGCGCGCAGTCCTTCGCTCATGGAGGAACCAACCATCGTTCCCGGCGCTTGAGCCCAAAGAACCTTAGACGCTCCTCAAGTCTTTCGAAATCTAGCGGCTTACGAAGATACGGATTGCACTTGAGTTCCAGGGACCCGGCACCGGTGTCAAATTCATTGATCGAGTCTGTCAATTCCATTGCTTGTTGTCGCCACTCAAACATCACTTAGCTGATCAATCGCTTGCTTCAAGTACACAAACTGCGAGTCCAACTCGGCCAGGCGCAGCTGAATAGTGGATAGATCCCCGGCATTGGCCGCCTTCTCGATCCCAAGTGCGACGGCGCTCATCGCCTCGCCGCCGACACAGGCCGAGGCCCCTTTGATCTGATGGGCATTATCCTCGATTTCTTCTGCATTGCCGCTTGCTACAGACTCCGAAAGGAGTTGAAGTTGCCGCGGCGCGTCGCCTATAAAGCCATCCAGAATTTTCCTGGCCAGTGATTTGTTGCCTTTTAAGCGGGTAAGAAAAGCATCCATGTTCAGGACTAGCGGAGCTTCCGCGCTGGAAACCGTCAAGATCTCCGGCTGGTCAACGAAGCGGCCTCCGCCCGGTCCTGTTTGAGGTAGCCATTTGTCTAGAGCTCTTATGAGGCTTTGCGGATTTATAGGCTTGGAGATGTAGTCGTCCATGCCAGCTTCAAGGCACTTCTCGCGGTCGCCGTTCAATGCCCCGGCAGTCATGGCTATGATTGGCAAACGACCGACTGGCGGATCAGATTTGTTGTCCTGCAGACAGAGTTCCACACTTCGGATTCGCCGGGCAGCCTCCAGTCCGTCCAGAATGGGCATGCGCACATCCATTAGCACAAGGTCGTAGCAATTGGCGTCAATTGCGTCGAGCACCTGAACGCCGTCTCCCACGACATCGGCACTTAATCCGAGTTGGGAGAGCATGCCTAAGGCAACCTCTTGGTTGGTTACGTTATCATCTGCCAGAAGAATGCGGCTGGGACGGCCAGCGAACAAATCCCGATCTATCTCTTCATGCCTGGCCAGTATCTGAGAGCCTTGAGCCGCGACAGTTTCGGAATGGGTGCCAACTCCTACACGCACTTCAAACCAGAAGGTGCTGCCATGACCGAATTCACTCGAAACCCCGATGGTCCCACCCATCAAGCCGGCCAGGTGGCGGGCGATACTCAAGCCTAGACCGGCGCCACCGAAGCGGCGGCTGGTCGAACTATCAGCCTGTGTGAAGGGTTCAAAGAGCCGCGCTTGTTGTTCCGGTGTTAGCCCGATACCAGTATCCCGCACGCTGAAGCGCAACATCGTGGTTTGGTCCAGCGGTATCCCGCTCGAAACTTGGACGGAAACCGACCCAGTCTCGGTAAATTTCACCGCGTTCGATAAAAGATTGAGGAGTATTTGCTGGAGCCGTCCGGCGTCTCCGATTACCCTGGCAGGCACATTCTCAGCTATGTTGAGGGAAAGCTGGAGCCCCTTTTCCGAAGCGGCAAAAGCAACCAGTTCAAACGATTCATCGGCGAGTGTCTTAACATCGAATTCCAGGTGCTCCAACTGCAGCTTGCCGGCCTCAATTTTGGAAAAATCGAGAATGTCATTGATTATTGCGAGCAGAGCCTTACCGCTCGAATGAATGGTAGCTACGAAACGGCGTTGCTGCGATGTTAGCGGAGAGTCGGCCAGCAAATGAGCCATACCGATGACACCGTTCATGGGCGTCCGAATCTCATGACTCATTACCGCCAGGAATTCGCTTTTTGCCTTGGCCGCGGACTCAGCTCGTTCCACCGCTTCCGCAAGCGCCATAGTGCGTTCGCTGACGGCAGCTTCTAAGCGCTCCTCGCTGCGTTTCTGATCGTCGATGTCTGTTGATGTGCCAAACCATTGCGTAATGGACTCATCCTCACCGTCGCGTATGGGCTGGCCGCGCGCCACAAACCACCGGTAGTTCCCGTTCTTTCCCCGGATGCGATATTCGAATGCGAAGCTTTCGCCAGCGGCAAAGCCATCGTTAGCGGCGGCATCGACTCTAGCATGGTCTTCCGGGTGAACGGAATTAAGCCAGCCCGATCCCAGAAGTGCGCGCCTCGGAACCCCGGTGTAGTTGGTCCACTGTTTGCTGACGTAGTTGCACGATCCATCCGGCAGCGTTGACCATACAAGTTGAGGCAATGCCTCCACCAGCGAGAACCAATTGGATTCACTATTTTGAAGTTCCGCCGTCTTGGCTGTGAGCAACGTCAGCGAACGCGAGATCATGCGGATCACCAGCAGGCAGAGGACTATCCCAAACACAACCGCTAGCGTCGCAAAAATCAATACGGTTGTCCGGCCGTTCCGAAAGGCCGTCTCGCACTTCTCTCCTAATTGCCTGGGCTCTTCTTCGCGTGGCCGGCAAATCTCGGCAATATCCAGATCAATCTGGTTAGCTAAGATGTTCGTCTCTTGCAAGGCCACGATGGCGCCGCTTTGATCGCCGCCAACTACGTGATCGACAACTTTACCGGCGCTGCTTCTCAGGTGGGGAAGTTTTCTGCGTATCTCGGCAATCTTGGCCTGACTGTTGGCGTCGGGGAGCGCCCTTTGCGCCGCCTCAAGCCACTTATCAACCGAGCCGTCCAATTCGGTTATCCGTTGCTTTTTAACCTGAATTTCGCCTTTGTCCCCGGCGGCAAGAATCAAGTCCCTTACAGCCGCGCTGGATTTACCCTGGAGTATCGCCGCCTCTTTGATGGCTGAGATCCCCGCTAAGTCGTTCGTCAGCAACACCTTGGTGATGTTGTGCAGCATTTCGGAGGCGTGGATTCCCTGATAACAGACGCCAAGAATCAGCGCAATCATGAATCCAAATGAAACCACCAGCCTTTGGGTGAGCCGATTTTGTGCTGATAACCGAGCTTTTTGCATGCCAGCCTTGAACCTGTGGTCAGTTCAAGCGTTCCTTCTCTCGCTCTATGTATCGGCTTTGCTCATCAGGAACAGTAGTTCCAGGCAACGGGAATGTAAATTAGCAGAAGCCATGCTTTCGCGACGAGATTTCCTTGCCAGTTCAGGCGCCACGGTCCTTAGCAGTAAGTTACCCGAACCCCAGAGGCGAAGACCGAACTTCATTGTTTTTCTGACCGACGACCAGGGTTGCCACGACCTGGGCTGTCTAGGCTCTAGCGATTTGAAGACGCCCCACATTGATCGCCTGGCCGCTACCGGTGCGCGCTTCACCAATTGGTACGCCGCTGCGCCAGTTTGTGCGCCCTCGCGAGCAAGCTTGTTGACAGGACGTTATCCCATCCGCGCAGGAGTTCCCGACAACGGACCTGCCCTGCCGGGGAGCGAGAAGACGGTGGCCGCATGTCTGAAAGAATCCGGCTACGTAACCGGTATCTGCGGCAAGTGGCACCTGGGATCGACACCGGAGACCGGCCCCAATGCGCGCGGCTTCGATCGCTTCTTTGGCTTTCATTCCGGGTGTATCGACTATTACTCACACCGGTATTACTGGGGCGAACCAAAGACAGTCAACTACCACGACTTGTGGTCTGACCGCACCGAAGTGTTTGAAGACGGCGAGTATTCCACCGAACTATTCGCGCGTGAAGCAGTGCAGTTTATAGAGCGTAATCATCAGCAGCCGTTCTTCCTGTACATTGCGTTCAACGGCGTGCATTATCCAATGCATGCACCCAGGCGCTACGTGGATCGCTTCCAAGATCTATCGTTTGAACGGGGTATGTATGCGGCTATGCTGGCTGCGGTGGATGACGGCGTGGGCGCAGTAATGAAAAAGCTTAGCGACTACAATCTGACAGAAAATACCCTGGTGATGTTCACGGCGGACAACGGGGCAACGCGGGAGAAGCGGGCCGGCCTGAATCAGCAGATTCCAGAGGCTGGACACAACGGCATTTTGCGGGGTTATAAATTCAGTGTCTTCGACGGCGGCATGCATCCGCCTATGATCATGCACTGGCCGGGCGTGATCCCGGCGGGTCAGGTGATTGATGAAGTAGGCTGCCACATCGACATATTGCCGACATTATGCCAAGCAGCGGGCGCAACGCTGCCGGCGGATCGGATTATTGACGGACGCGATGCGCTGCCCATGGCAACGGCGCAGGCGAAATCCCCGCACGAGGCTATCTATTGGGCGTCCAACAATCAATTGGCCGTGCGCCAGGGCAAGTGGAAACTGGTGAAGGACGGCATTGTATTCGATGGAACCCCGGAAGGCTCAAAGCCGCTGAGCGGTGACGATGCGGTATTCCTCTCGAACTTGGACACCAATCCCGGGGAGACGCAGAACCTTCGTCATGAAGCTGCGGAAATAACAGATGAACTGACGACGAAGGCTTCGGCATGGTTGAAAGATGTAACTACGAATCGATAGCGCTGTTGCCTTCTGGGTTTATCTGCGGGGCGCGACAGCTTGGAAAGAATCCTCGCCGGGATGCGCCCCGCAAGCTCCTGGTGAGCCAGTTAGAATTTAATCGTTCCGGAGAATTGCAGCCTTCGCATATAACCGGCACTTCCAGCGGCCAGGCTGGTGATCTGGCCGGCTGTCGTCTCATCCACATTCGTATTGGGTAATCCGAGGTTGGTGTGGTTGAAAACGTTGCTCGAATCTGCGCGCAGAGTGAAGCCCAGACGTTCAGTCAGCTTGAAGGTTTTCATAATGCTGACGTCCTGCTGGATGAACTGAGGTCCGCGAAGGGTGTTAATGGGATAGTCACCGAAGGTGTTTGCGCCTGGATAAACATAGGGTCCCGCCGTGCAATTAGGCGCCCCATTGACGATGGGGCAACCGTTGAACCATTGGTTGCGATTACCCTGCGCTCCGGAATAAACCGCGCCTGTCCCCAGGCTGGGGCGAGTGTTGGGTCCGACGTTCGGCTGGCCTGTATAAGAGAGACCAAACGTGGGAGAGAAGGGAAACCCGCTATACCAGCTGGTGATTCCACTGATTGTCCAGCCTCCCAGGGCGGCGTCTTCGAGCTTATTCATGCTGGACATATATTTGCGGCCCCGGCCAACCGGAACGTCATAGCTCTGTGAAAAGATCAGTTGCTGGTTTGGAAGGTAGTTGCTGTTCCCATACCCGGCTGAGCGATCGTAGTTGAAGTAGTAGTTCGAGTCGTAAGGGTCGTAACCGGGCCCATTCTGTCTCTGGTTCGTATAACTGCCTTGCATTGTCCAGCCATCCAAGGCATTCACCTTAACAGTGGCCTGGAGTGAGTTATATTGCGCATTCGAACAATCGCAGTAGTAGGCCAGAGTATTGGTCCAACCGAATATTGAATAGTAAGGCCGATCCAAGTTGGTGTTCGATTGCCCAGCAACGAAGACTGGTTCGTTTGGATTTATACTCTGAGCCGTACCCAGGAAATTATGCCGGTCTGAATTCCCAACGTAGGAGACCGTGCCGGCGATCTTGTTGGTGAACTGGTGCTGCAGTGAGATGTTGTAGGTATACACCTGTGGCAGCGTCACTTGGGCAGGACGAAACTTGGGATCCACTCCGGCTGGCAAGGGGAAGGTGCCCTGTTGGCTGATGACAGGCGGAGTGGGAAGGCCATTAGGACCAGTGACGCCACCTCCTGTGTAACCAGCCGGTCCCTGCGCTAGATTGAACACACCGGCAAAGTTCGCAGTTGGCTGGAGGTTCTGATAGGTCAGCACGGGAGGATTCTGTGTGACGTTGTGGCCGAAGTTAGAACCGAAGACACCCAAGTCATACGACCAACCGTAACCTGCGCGCAGCACTGTTGTCTTGTTTATCTGATAAACAATTCCGAGGCGGGGTGCGAAGTCGTGCCAGTTCTCCTGCTGAATACCGTGGGGGGAGACGGAGTTTCCATAGCCGAAGACGTACATTAAGCCGTTCTGGAGGTCGAGAGTGGCGCCATTACCCGCCCCGTTGACAGACTCGGGCCGAACGATTTCATAGCGCACACCCAGCGTGATGCCGAGCTTTGCATTTGGGTGCCATTCGTCCTGGCCGTAGAAAAAGAAGCGAGGCTGTTGTTCCTGGGCGTTCGTGCTGGAACTGACATAGCGTCCGAAGCTGCTGACATCCCCCAGAAGAAACGTTGCCAGGCCGATACCCGGTGTGGGCTGTCCTCCTGCCGTAGCGACATTGCCTGTCTCCTGCGAGGTAAAGGTGAGTTCACCGGCTCGGTGGTCGTCACTAGGGACGCGCAGGTTCTGGGCATAGCGCAGGTCAGTGCCGAACTTAAAGGTGTGATTGCCCACAATTTTCGTCACATTGTCGATGAACTGATACTGGCTCTCGGTTTGCGTGAGCGGGCAGTTACAGGAGTTTACGCCGAGCGCGTAACCTAGCTCGTATTCGTCGTGCGGAGAAGTGACATAGAAAGCGGGCAGCGCCGAAGCATAAGTGGTGTTGTAGTTGAGGCCGGGGATGCCTGCCGCTGTGGCGGGTGTGGTTCCGTAGCCGTTGGGAACATCAAAGACGTGGTAGCGCTCATATCCGAAGCGGAACTCGTTCACCAAGGTGGGGCTAACGGTATAAGTCTCGCCAATGGCGATGCTCTGATCCTGGGATTGAGCACTACCGGCATAAGTACCGAACGATGGTCCGCCTGCTTCGGCACCGAATGCGCCCGGAGCCTGCTGGGTGGCAGAGAAATAGCTAAAGCGGCCGAAAAGAGTGTTCTTTTCGTTGATGTAGTAATCCTCCCGCGTATTCCACTGATTGTCCGTTATGGTTAAGTCACCATTGGTGGCGTAGTTGTTGTAAAAGGGTTGGCTGGAGCCGAATTGCGGGGTGATGTTCGGAAGCGGCCAGTAATTGAGCAAAGCTACTGCCTGTGGACTGAGTTGAGAGGCGGGAATGATATTGCCGACGTAAGGAGAACGTCCGACGCCTGTTGCCGTATTGCCGCTGTTGGGATTATAAATCTGGTATTCCGAGTTATACGCCAGCCAGTCACTAAAATTACCAGTCCGGTTGAGAGCGGTGGGAACACTTGTGACTACCGATCCTCCCTGCGCTTCACGATTCAGCTGTGCGTCTCCGAAAAAGAAGAATTTGTTCTTGATGATGGCACCGCCGATGGAACCCCCGAACTGATTCTGCCGGTATAAGGGTGAGGGCAAACCGCCGTTGAAAGGATTGGCGCCGAAAGTGGTAAACCCAGGCGTGTTGACCTGGAGATATTCAAAGGCGTCGCCGTGGAATGTGTTTGAGCCGGACTTAGTGGAATAACTGGCGATGCCGCCGCCCACATATTCGAACTCGGCGTCAAAGTTCTGGCTTGCTTGCTTGATCTCGGCCAGGGAGTCAAAGGTGGGATTGATCACGATAATTCCGAGAATCGGATCCTGGTTCGTTGTTCCATCGAGTTCATAACCCATGGAATCGAACAATTGACCGTTGACAACCATCTGGACCGACTGCTGCGGATTTTCATCGGAGGCGTGCTGCCAGCCGAGCCGCGCGGTTCCGGGATCGAGTAACTCCAGGGATTGCGCATTGCGTCCGATTTCGGGCAACGCGCCTAGCTCTTTGGCGCTGAACGTTTGCGCCACGTCGGCGTTACCGGCTTGCAGTAACGGCGCCGCGGCGGTTACCTCTACGGAGGTGGAAACATCGCCGACCTTCATGGAAGCGTCGAAGCGGGAGGCTTCATCCACTCGAACGTCGATGGTGTTTGACACGATTTTCTGGAAGCCAGGAGCTTCAATGGTTACTTGATAAGCGTCCGGTATCAGTTGTCCCTTGGTGAAGTTCCCCGTGTTGTCGGTCATAACGACGGAGCTAGTGTTTTTGTTTAGGTCCGAGACGGTGACCTTCGCATTAGCAACGGCTGCACCGGTCGGATCGGTGATCGTACCGAAGATAGAGCCGAATACTTGCTGTGCATTAGTGATTGCCGAGGAGGCGATGAAGATTGCAAAAATGCCAATAGTGTTTCGAGTAACGCGACGAAGACTAACCATATTTGTGCCCTTTACACAACAGACTTGGGTTGTATTAGCAAACTCTCCGAGATACGACTAAGCTCGGAGTATTAACTCTGATAGTTCCCACTAGGCAACATTGTTAATCAAGAAAACATATTGTAAAGCCCGCAAACAAACGAGTCCGCGTATTCTCACTTAATGAGGCGCGAGGTCGAGTTAGCAGTGCTAAAACGCGATGCAGATGACAGCAATGTCGCTGTCGCAACGAGTACTCTGTTCCTGCTAAGGCGTCTCTTCGAAATGTCCTAGCACTAAGCCTGAAGACAAATCCGAAGTGGACGCGATACACTAACGCGGTACATGCGAGTAAACTGTTCCTTCCTTTTTGCACTGAGTTTGGTTGCCATTTCGGCTCCCGCTCAAACGCTGCCCGCGGATCGCACTCACTGGGTGGGAACCTGGGGCGCGAGCCCTTCGCCTCAGTTGACCGATGCGGAGCAGATGGCTAAAGCTCATCTCCAATTCGATAACCAGACCATTCGTGAGATTGTGCACGTCAGTATTGGCAGCGATATGGTCCGGGTCCGCCTGTCGAATGCTTATGGGAAGGAAGCGGTGGAAGTGGGCGTAGCGCATATCGCTCTTCGTCAGAAAGGCGCAGCTATTATCCCTGGTTCGGATCACGAACTGACTTTCGGCGGCATATCGGCCGTCACAATCCCGGCGAATGCGCTTGTCCTTAGCGATCCTGTGTCGCTCAAAGTGTCTCCATTTGCCGATCTGGCCATCAGCATCTTCATTCCGAAGGCGCACATGGGCGCGGGGATCCACTATTCAGCCGAGCAAACAAACTACGTAGCGAGCGGAGATGTGACGTCGGCCGCCGATCTCCCTGACGCCGCAAAGCTAACTTCATGGGTCTTTTTGACCGGGGTGGACGTGGCGGCGCAGCCAGCGGCTTCAACACTGATAGCGTTTGGCGATTCGATCACAGACGGTGCACGTTCCACCCTTGACGCTAACCATCGCTGGCCGAACTTCCTGGCTGCGCGTCTTCTCGCGCGAACAGGAGTCCCACCAATCGCTGTGGTGGACGAGGGCATCGGGGGAAATCGCATTCTGCACGATCCGAATAGCAATATAGCTTTCGGCGTGAGTGCGCTGGCTCGCTTTGACCGCGACGTGCTGGCGCAGCCCGGAGTGAAGTATGTCATCGTGCTGGAAGGCATCAATGACCTGGGCCATGCCGGTCCCGATCATTTCCCCGAAGAACAGGTTAATGCGGAGCAGATCATCGCGGGGCTCAAGCAGCTAGCGGCGCGGGCACATGAGAAGGGCATTAAAATTTATGGCGCGACGCTTACCCCATTTCAAGGCACGCCATTCCCGGGCTACTACTCCCCTGAGAAGGATGCGCAGCGCAAAGCAGTGAATGAATGGATACGCACGGGCCACGCCTTCGATGGCGTCATCGACTTCGAGAAGGCGGTGAAAGACAAGGCGAATCCGGATCGCGTGGCTGATGCCTTCGATTCGGGCGACCATCTGCATCCGAAGGATGAGGGCTACCGGGCTATGGGCGATTCAATTAACCTGGCGCTGTTTAAATAAAGCGAATCAAACTCGCGTAACGTTTCCGCCCAGAATTCGCGAAATGTGCGGCCAGCAGAAGTGAAGACGGCCTTGTGCTCGGCCCATACCAGGACCGCGGTAGAAAACAGCAACAAGGCGTGAAGCATTTTGATGATGGCTTGCGTAAGCCGGCAATGCCGCGACTGGAAGCGGCTGAGCGCAAACGCCTGGAAGCACAAATGAGCTCCCTCTTCCTCGAAAATGCGCTGACAGATGCTCCTGAGCAGCGGCGAATTTGTGGCATCGCGTAGCGCGGAATAGTAGGGGCGAGCCAGAACTTCGGCGGTAACCAATACCTTGAGGCAGAGTTCCAGGCCGGCTATTCCGCGTAGCGCCCGAAATATGCTGTGGATCCAGTGTTGGCGCAGGCAGGGCGCGTTCTCAAGCTGAAGAAATTGTGCCAAAATCCTGCTATGCCGTTGCTCCTCTCGCAGGAAAAGTTTAAGCGCCGCCAGTAACCCGAGGTCGCCGCTTTCGCGCGCGAAACGCTGCGCCCTTTCCAGCATGCGTGCGCCGCTGGCGCCCTCGCCCAATTGAAACTGCTGAATGGAAGCGATGACGGCAACCCTCTCGCTGCCGGACAAGCGTATGGCCTGATCCCATGGGAAAGCGGGTTCCGGCGAGTTCCGGTAGAAGTAGTCGATCCAATCGTAACTAGTGGCTTGCTTCATAAAAAGATTATGATGCAGCCGCTTTGTATTGTAAAGTGCTAGTTTATGGAAAGAAAGCGCAGGATCTCGCGCATGACGCGAGCACTCTGTTCCGTTTGGAACAGGAACTGGGCATGCGCGGAGCCGTCCAGAACGATCAGTTCCTTCGGCTGCGGAGCTTTTTCATACTGGGCGCGAATGCCGGGAAGGCGTGGATAGCGGCCGTCGCCGCTGCTGTCATCGCGTGCAACGATGAACAAAGAGCGCGACTTCAGTTTCTCCGCCGGAAGGTTCGGCGCAGCGCCGAGAAACACGACGCCATCAATCTCACCCGGCGTGGAATTTATCGAGGCGTCGCCTGCGGCTGATCCGCCGAAGCTGCCGCCAACTACTGACACAGTCTCAGCGCCCTGCGCCTTCAAGTAGTGGACGCCCGCCAGTACATCCTTGTCGAAGGGCGCATGATCAAAGTCGGCCTGTCCCGGAACCGTCGAGCAGCCGAATCCGCGAAAATCAATGG
The DNA here is from genome assembly GCA_003163855.1 of Bryobacterales bacterium. Taxonomy (GTDB): domain Bacteria; phylum Acidobacteriota; class Terriglobia; order Bryobacterales; family Bryobacteraceae; genus Bog-105. The sequence continues at coordinate 21,739 of PLRJ01000175.1, forward strand.
CTAGGACGCGAAAGCCGTGGGAGACCAGAACTTCAGCCTGTTCGCGCCAGCTTTCCTTGTTGAACCTGCCGCCGTGCGCAAGCAAAACGGCATGTCGGCCCTGGCCGTAGAGGTCGGCGCAAATTTGTCCGCCGTCTTCGGTATGAAAAGAGACAAGCGCAGCTAGTGCAAGGGCGAAGGGTAGCGCATGGTGCACCAGCATTGTGGAATTATACAGAGCTCAGGCCAGGGCTTCAAACGCCGATACAAAAATTTCTTCTGTGATCAAATCCGGTGTCTGAAAGTAAGTAAATAAGAGGCCAGTGACCATGATGTCGAGCACGCAGACGAATCGTTCAGCGGGCATTGGCAACAGGCTGGCTGGTATCACCTTGACCAATTCCGTGGCAATCCATTTATAGATGGCGGCGTTCTTCTTTGTGAGTGTTGAACGCGTCTGTTTGTGGGTTATTGCATAAAGCTGAAATGCAGCCGCAGCGGCGGCGTAGGGGCGGCGCGCCTGCGCCTCGCTTGCAACCGCTTTTCCCAGAATGCGCATCTGCTGTTTCAGGCTGGCCCCTGGCTTAAGTGGAGGCATGATCGGCTTCCAAACCGTCGCAATCAAAGCCAGGAACAACTCATCCTTGTTCTTGAAATTGCCATACACGGCGCCGCGGGTCATGCCTGCTCGTGCGGCAATCTCCTCCAGGGATGCGCGATCGAAGCCTTTTTCACCAATGACGGCGGCCGCAGCGTCAATCAGCTTCTTTTTAGTGCGCGACCGTTTGCCCTCAACCTGATTATGCACTCTTGTATTTTATACAATCATGTATTATGCTGCCATTGTGCTCCTCTACTGGCTGGTTATCATTGTGGCTGGCCTGCTGGTAATCGGCTACGCGTATGAACACATTGCGGGTCAGCGTAACCGTCCTCCTGGGCGAATGGTGTCAGTCAACGGACACCGAATTCATCTTCTTTGCAAAGGGATCACGGGTCCCACTGTCGTGATTGAGCAGGGCGCAGGGGAACTCTCGCGCTTCTGGTGGCCAATGCAGGATCAGGCTGCTAAGTTCGCCCGAGTTTGCACCTACGATCGCGCCGGGTACGGGTGGAGCGATCCAGCAAAGCCGGGAAGAACAATCACTGATCGTGCAGAGGAATTGCGCATGTTGCTTCTAAACGCGGGAATGGAAGCGCCCTACCTATTGGTGGCACATTCGTACGGAGGCCTGATTGTTCGAAGCTATGCGGAGCAGCACCCGGAAGAAATTGCCGGCCTGGTTCTGGTAGACACACCCGAGGAGTCCACGCTGTTTAGACGCGAAGTCCTCGATTTCTATTCGAAGATGCGCACATTAAATCGGATTATCGGCGTCTTCGCCCAATTCGGCATGTTCCGTTTATTGCGCCTCGAACGTTATGGTTTAGGGCTTAGCCGGCCTGCGGAATATACAGCTTTGTGTGATGATCTCGCTTCGCTTGAGCTTGTGCCGCAGACTGACCGGGCTTCAAAGCAAACAGGAAGTTACGGAGCACTCCCCGTGGTTGTCATCACCCATGGAAAGCCGTTTCCCGGACCGTTCGCTGTGCTCGAACGTGATTGGAGCGGAGGCCAGCAACGCCTGGCTGCATTATCAACCAACGGCATCCTGATGGTGGCCGCCAACAGCAACCATATGATTCAACAGGACGAGCCGGAGTTGGTGCTGGACGCTATACGCCGCCTGCATCACTCGATTAGCACGCAAGTTTGAACGTGTTCAGAAATGCCTTGACAAGCGGGGACTGCCCGCTCATACTGGCATTTGAACACGTTCAATAAATGAAGGATTCCAAGGCAGAACTTACTGGGGGCAAAATCCTGGACGCCGCGCTGGCGTTATTTCGTGAACAGGGATTTGACGATACCACCATGCGCGGCATTGCCGAACGCGCTGGTGTCGCAACCGGCGCCGCCTATTACTACTACCCGTCGAAAGACGCGATTGTCATGGATTTTTATCAGCGCGCCTGCGAAGAAATGCAGGAAAAACTCGCGCTGGCGCTGGAGAGCATAAGCGACCTGGAAGAGGGTCTGCGCGAGTTGATTGCCGTGAAACTTGCGCATTTCGGGCCCACGCGCGAGGTCCTCAGGACGCTGCTGCGTAATGGCGCCGACCCGAAGCATCCGTTGTCGCCCTTCAGCGCGGAGACTAAACGGATTCGCGACCTGGATATTTCGTGGTTTCAGCACGTTGTCAATCAAGCCCGCGTGCGAGTGCCGCGCGACCTGACACGGCGTCTGCCCCAAATGCTTTGGTTCTTCCAGATGGGCATAATTCTGTTCTGGGTGACGGACGATTCGCCGCACCAGCAGCGGACCAAAAAGTTGCTGCCGCTTGCCTGTCGGGTGGCGGCCGCGCTGGTCCGCTTGTCCACGTTGCCGCTGATGCGGCCTTTGCGTAAGCCGGTGCTGGAACTGATCGAAATCGTGGTGGGGGAGTGAGGATGACGCGAAAATCGCGGGTTTTGCTCAGCTTTCTAAGCTTCGTAGCGGTCTCTTGTGCGGCGTATTTCCTAGTTAGACGCGGTGTTTATGGATGGACTTTATTCATAGTGCTGCCTCTGCTTGGCGGTGGGCTGGGCTCGTGGAGCATCCAGCCAACGAGAGTGGGCGAGGCAATGAAAATAGGAGCCATCATTGGTGCGCTTGGGTGTAGTCTATTCCTGGTTCTTGGCATTGAGGGATTGATTTGCGTGGCGATGGCAATACCGGTCCTGATTCCCTGCTCGATGCTTGGCAGCTTGCTCGTCTACTTGGGCCGTGCTTCCTCAAATCCCAAACAGCCCGCTGTACTGGGCCTGCTTGTACCCTTGACTTTGTTTTTCGACGTAACTGCGAAACCTCCGGTCTACTCGGTAACGACCAGCATAGTTATCAATTCGCGACCGGAGCGCGTCTGGAAATACGCTGTGGCATTTCCGCAGATTTCGGCGAATCCAGATTGGGTGCTGCGTACCGGCGTAGCGTATCCGCTGCGCACGCGTATTGGTGGAACTGGGGTCGGCACGCCCAGGCAGTGCGATCTATCAACCGGGACTGTCGAGGAGCGGGTAGTGGTTTGGGACGAGCCGCACTTGCTGCGATTTGTCGTGACAGCAACGCCGCCTGCGATGCGGGAAACTGGTCTGTACGGCGAGATCAACGCCAAACACCTTAATGGATATTACATCGGCAAGCAGGGGGAGTTTCGCTTAACTCCGCTGCCTCATGGCCGAACACTGCTGGTTGGGACATCTTGGTATCAGCATGGTCTGTGGCCCGCCGAATACTGGCGCTGGTGGTCGGATGCGGTTGTGCATCATGTTCATCAACGCGTCTTGGAGCATATCCGGTTGCTGTCGGAAGACGATCGTAACTACTGAAGGAAATTATCTACCGCGGCGACAAGTTGTTCCTTTGAGATTGGTTTCGATAAGTGAAAATCACAGCCGGCGTCCCGGCTTTCGTCGGCGTGACCCAGCAGGGCGTTGGCCGTTAAAGCGAGGATGGGCGTAGGAGGGCGATTATTTTGCTGTTCAAAGGACCGCATCATTCGGGTGGCGGTAAGACCATCCATTACCGGCATGAGGATATCCATAAGCACCAAATCAAACTTCCGCGTTTGAAAAGTATTTAGCGCGTCAAGACCGTTCTCCACAAACTTCACGTCATATTTTCGGCCGGCCAGGTACGCTCTCAGCAGGAAGCGATTATCCTCGGAGTCTTCGGCCACCAGGATCTCCATCTTTCTGGGCGGTTTCCCGTTTGCTACCGAAGACGCGGCTTCGGCAGACGGAGCAATGGAATTATCGTTCAAAGAGGCCATCGCGGCAGTCAGCAAGCGCAGCAGTTCGTTGCGCCTGATGGGCTTGGTAGCAAAGGCGGATGCGCCTAGTGAACGCGCCTTGGTCGCGTCGCCCGGTTGGTTGTTAGAGGTCATCATGATTACCGGAAGGTGCAAGTCGATTGTCCTGATTTGACGCAGTGTCTCAAAACCGCCGACTCCAGGCATCAAAACGTCCAGGATGGCCAGCGAGAAGGGACGGCCATCGCGCTTCGCCGACTGCAACGCAGCCTCTGCGTCAGCGGCGCAAGTGGCTTCGGCCGGAATCATGCCCCAACCCGAACACATGCTGCTTAGAATAAGGCGGTTGGTGTGGTTATCGTCCACAATCAGAACCCGCTGGCCTATCAGATCCTTAGCGTGCTTGGGCAAGGGAACAGTAACTGGGGCTGGATCAATTAATAAATGGGCGTCAAAGGTAAAGGTGCTGCCCTCATCCACAATGCTGGAGACAGTTAGACTGCCCCCCATGCACTCGACCAGGCGGCGGGCGATTCCCAGGCCAAGACCAGTCCCCCCAAAGCGCCGCGTGGTGGACGAATCCGCCTGCGTAAAGTCCTCGAAGATAGCATCCAGTTTGTCGGTGGGAATACCTATTCCCGTGTCGCTAACTTCAAAACGCAAATGAACGGCACTGGAATGCGAGTTGCCAGGCTGCACGTTCAAGACAATTTCGCCGCGCTGGGTGAACTTCACTGCATTGCCGAGCAGGTTAACAAGAACCTGTTGCAGGCGCGTGGGGTCGCCGATCAGCTTCAGCGGGGTATCGGGCGCGATAGTTGCAAACAGGCCCACACCCTTCAAGTGCGCTCGGGACGCCATCATCTCCACCGTGTCTTCCACCACGTCTTCGAGGTCGAAGGGGATTTGCTCCAGGTCGAAACGGCCAGATTCAATTTTGGAAAGGTCCAGAATGTCGTTGATCAAGGTCAGTAAGCTGGCGCCGGCGCGCCGGCAGCGGTCTACATACTCGCCTTGCACCATATCGAGTTCGGTTTCACGCAACAGGTCACTCATACCAAGGATGGCGTTCATGGGGGTGCGAATTTCGTGGCTCATGGCAGCCAGGAAGTCGCTCTTAGCACGACTGGCGTTTTCAGCATGCTGGCGCGCGGCGACAAGAGCTTCGCCCGCGCGCTGCAGGTCGGACAGGCGGCCCTCCAGGGTGGTGTTGAGTTTAGTAATTTCAATCTCAGCGTTTTTGCGGTCGGTCACGTCGCGGGAAATGACAATCAGTTCAGGAATTTCCGCACTCGGTTGGGAAAGCGAGTTCAAGTTAGATTCAATCCAGCGATATTCGCCATTGCGCGTGCGGCAGCGAAACGTGGCAGTGGATTGGCCGTGCAGGCGCGTGGCTTTCAAGGCATTGGTCATAAGTTCATGGTCGTCGGGATGAACAAGGTTCAGATTCAGCAGAGCCTTCAGTTCGTGCGGCTCATAGCCCAGGATGAGATGGCAGGCTGGCGAAATATAGGTGATCTCGCCGCGCAAATTCGCCGCGATAATGATGTCCGACAGATTGCCGGCGATAAGCTGAAAAAGCTTATCGCTCATTTGCAAAGTGCGCTGGGCAGCAGCGGCGCGCACAACGCGTCGAACGGCCGCGGGCAGTTCAGACCAGAAACCGTCGGCCTTCTTGACGTAATCGTGCACGCCGCGATGCAAGGCTTCGGCGGCCACTTTCTCACTTCCCATGGAGGTGACAAGGATGACCGGAACGCGCGGGATCTGCTGATTGGCCGCTTGGAGCAGGGGCCAGGGCTCTCCATCGGGAAGGTTGTAATCACTGACGACGGCGTCAAACGGCCCTTCCCTCAGCAACTTGGTGGCACTGGCAACGGTGGAGGCGGCGCGAACCGTTAAGCCTGCCCGCGTCATGGCGCGTCTTTCCAGTTCTGCCGTGACGAGGTCGTCCTCCAGCAGCAGGACGGTCAATTCGGGGTCCATCAAACGCCCTCCGACAAGCGGACAATACTGAGAAACATGCCTATCCTTTTCACGGCTTCAATGAATTCGCCGGGGTCAATGGGCTTGGTTACATACACGCTGCAACCGAGTTCGTAGCAGCGCTGCACTTCCCGCGGATCGTCGGTTGTGGTGAGCATAATGATCGGAATCTTGTGGCTGCGCAGATCTGCCTTGATCTGGCGCAGGACTTCGACGCCGTTCGTGCCCGGCATATTGACGTCTAACAGCATCAGCAGTTCCGCTTCACTGCGGCCGACGTAAGCGCCGCGGCAAAAGATATAGTCCAGCGCCTCGTCTCCGTTCGGCAGACACACAACCGGATTCACCACCCCGCTGCGCCTCAAGTTGCGCCGCACCAATTCTCTGTGCCCGTCATCGTCGTCCACCACCAGGATGGTCGAAGCTAAGTTATGCATAAAATCTCTCGAAACTTCGTTAAACGCCACGCTCTTCCGTCATGCTTGGGACCGTAAAGTGGAATGTCGTTCCGACGCCCTCTTCGCCCTCCGCCCAAATTTTGCCGCCGTGCCGTTCCACAATGCGCCGCACCAGGGCCAAACCTACGCCGTCGCCCTCTGCCAGATTGGGGTGAAAGCGTTGGAACACCTGAAACAGCCGCTTTCCGGCGCTCTTAGGCAGACCGACGCCATTGTCGCGGACCCAGCAGTGCATTTCTCCGGGCAGCGCTTCCGATCCAATCTCGATCTGGCACAGACGGCCGGGTTGCTGGTATTTAACAGCATTGCCGATGAGATTGGCCCATACCTGGCCCAGCGCGGTTGAATCGCCATAGACATGGGCGTCCGAAGCAAGCGAGACCTGGACCTGGGAGGTTGCAAGGGACAAGCGCATGAGGTCGAGCGTGGACTGCACCATGCTTTCCAAATTTACTTTTTCGCGCTTGTAAATCTGTCTTCCATAGCGCGATAACTCGAGCAGTGCGTTAATCAAGCGATTAAATTTTGCCGTACTGGTGCCGATATAGCGGAGCGAATCGGGAATCTCCTCGGTGAGGATCGCCTGAATGCGCGCAATTTGAGCGGGCGTGCGAAAAGCGTCGGCAACATGAAAAATCTCCTGCATCTCGTGACAACTCATCTCCAACTCTTTGCAGAAGCCCTGCAGATTCACTATGGGGCCGCGCAGGTCGTGCGAAACGATGTAAACGAAGGCTTCTACCTCTTCGTTTTTGCGCGCCAGTTCTTTATTTATTTCCGCCAGTTCGCGCACCCGCGCTTCCAGCAGGAGGCGCGCCTCCAGCAATTCGGCGGCCGCCCGCTTTTGTTCGGTAATGTCGTAGTTAATGCACAATATCGAGAGCAGTTGTTTGGCTTCATTGCGCCGGACGGTCCAGGCAGCGCTGACATTGATGACGCGGCCATCCTTGCTGGTTTGCGTCAGTTCTCCGCTCCAGTGTCCAGTGGATAACAGACCGGCTTTGATGTCGTCAAGAGGGATAGGAAACTGCGCGCCGAGGAGTTGTTGAGCTACCTGGCCCATCGCTTCCTGGGCCGTCCAGCCATATAGTTTTTGGGCGCCTTGATTCCAATAGGTGATGCGGTCGTCGCTGTCCCGGATGAAGATGGCATCGTTCGCCATATCGAGCATCAGGCCTTGCTGCTGCAGCGCGGCTTCGGCCTCCTTACGATCGGTAATATCGAGGTTGACGCCAATGACCCGAACTACTGTTCCGCTTTGGTCAAGCAGCGCCGTTTCGGCAGCCTGTATATGGCGTATTGAGCCATTGGCGAGTTGAATGCGAAACTCCATGAAATCCTGTGATTGGGTCGCAATCACTTTTTGCAGGGTCGCCTCAGCCGCTGCCAGGTCCTGCGGTAGTACGGCTGAAGCCCAGTCCTGGTAAACAATCTGTTTATCTTCGGGGACGCAGTAAATCTCGCGCATCCGGGCATCCCACTGAATAGCGCCGGAATCCACCTCCCAGTCCCAAATTCCCGCTTTTAAGGCGCCAGTGGCCAGTTCCAAACGCCGGCTTGCTGTCTGAAGCTCAAGTTCGGCCTGTTTGCGAGCGGTAAGGTCATAATTTGTCTCCAGAACGGTAGCATCCTGGTTGGCGCCGCCGGGCTGAAGCGTCCAGGTGCTGGCAACGGTAATGGACGATCCGTCGCGGCAGATATGCTCCAACTCGCCATTCCAGAAGCCCTGGGCAAGCAGGCGCGCCTGGATGCTCGCCTGGGTTTCCGGAAACTTGGTTTTTAGAAGTTGATGCGCAACCTGTCCAAGTGCCTCGTCGCAGCTCCAGCCATACAGCCGCTGCGCGCCGAGGTTCCAGTAGATGATGCGGTCCTGGCCATCGCGAATGAAGATGGCGTCGCTGGCCAGATCGATAATCGACGCCTGGTCGCGCAAGGTTTTCTCGGTCTTTTTCCGTTCGGTGATATCGACGATGAACGCCAGGACGAAAGCGCCCTCGGTTGTCTGAATCGGATGCAGACTTATCTCAACCGGCACCTCGGCGCCATCGCTGCAAAGACCCACCAGTTCCTGGCCTTTGGCCATGGGCCGGGAACTCGGATGCTCAAAGAACGCGCGAAGAAAGCCGTAGTGACGTTCTCGAAGGCGAGTCGGAAGCATTATTTCAATGGGTTTCCCCAGCAAATCCTGGCGCGAGTAGCCAAACAGGGTTTCCGTTTGATTGTTAACAAGGGCAATTCGTCCGCTGGCATCCACCATGATGATGGCGCTGGGACAACCTTCGACAACCAACTGAAACCGCTCCTCGGTCAGCTTTCGTTCCGTGATGTCATGAACCACCTTGGCGAAGCCGATTAACCTGCCGACCGCGTCGCGAATGGGGCTGATGACAACCTCGGCCCAGAAACGCGATCCGTCTTTTCTCACCCGCCAGCCTTCTTCGGAATAGCGCCCGCGTTCTGCCGCCATCCGCAACTCGTACTCCGGATGCTGCCGCTCGCAGTCCGCTGCCGTATAGAAGCAAGAGAAATGCTGGCCAACGATCTCACTGGCGGCGTAGCCCTTGATCCGCTCAGCTCCGGCATTCCAGGAAGCGACGCGGCCATCAGGATCGAGCATCAGCAGCGCGTAATCCTGGATGGTTTCAACAATGAGCCTGAAGTGCTGGGTACCGGCGGCTGCGGCGGCCTCCGCACGCCGCCGCGCGGTGATATCCAAGGCTACCCCCAGGAATCCATTAATGTTCCCCGCCGCATCCTTTAGAGCGGTTACTACCAGGTGGACGTTAAGGTGGCTGCCGTTCTTGTGTACGTACGTCCATTCGCGCTCGTCGTGTCGGCCCGTGCGTGCGCCATGCACGAAAACGTCAAAACCCTGTACCACGTAGCCAGCTTCTTTTGTGAGTTCTTCGCCGACGGCGCTAACTTCAGATTCCAGGTGAAAGACAGCCGGTGTTTGCTTACCTACCATTTCATCGGCCTTGTAGCCGAGCATATTTTCGGCGCCGGTGTTGAAAACCGTGATAAGTCCGTTTGTATCTCCAGCAATAATGGCGACGTTGGTGGCGCCATCAAGCAAGCTCTGCAACTGCTGATTAGCCGCTGCCAGGTCGGCCGTCCTCCTGGCAACCGAAAGTTCCAGCTCGGTATGTCTTTGCTTCTGGTCTTCAATATCGGTGGCCGTACCAACCCACTGAATGATCTCGCCTTTGGCATTGCGCTGGGGAAAGGCGCGGCCCAAAAACCAGCGATAGGCTCCGTCCGAGGCGCGTTTAAGACGCAACTCCATTTCGTAGTCGCAGTATGAATTGATGGCCTTCGTCCAGCGCTCAACGCATGTCGGCAGATCGTCCGGATGGATAACATCCTTCCAATTCCAACCCTGTCCTGCGTCAAGGGATAGGCCGGTATAACTCACCCAGCGCTGGTTGTAGTAGTGGACGTACCCGTCCGGCTTAGCCATCCAGATCAACTGGGGCATAGTGTCGGCGATGAAGCGGAAATTATCGAGATCAGGACCGTGCTGAGGAGGGTGAGTGTCTGGGCTGATGGATGGGTGGGAGTCTTTGGAAATGCCTTTCAAGTTTCTGCTGTTTGCTCCGCTTTTGGCTTAGTGTCAGAAAGCGCACTGTCTTCTCAGAATGTTGCAGAGACAGCATTTACAGACCTGAAAGCTTTAAAATTTTCGAATTACTTCATTTAATTCAAGCGGACTTCAAAGCCCCGAATGCAGAAAAAAGGACGGAAGAAATTTTTGTCTGAAGGGGAGATATTCCACATCAGATGGCAACTGCCTCCGTCCACTTTCGTCGATTTCTAGAACTGGGCTATTTACAGGCTTCGCCAAAAAGGAACGTGTAGGTGGAAGCGGTGCCGATGCTGAATCCACCCGTCAGCGCGGTGGTTCCGAAGACGCCATTAAGCGCGGTGGCCGCGCCCGAGGTCAGCGTAAGCGTTACGTCCTGAATGCTGAGGGCCTCTTTGTAGGGCTGATAGATATTGCCGATGCCGGTGATATTGAAGAGCGGCAGGCGGTCAACGATGCTGCCGTTAACCGTGACGATACCGGTAATGACAGGCGTACTATCAACCACTTCGATCTCGAAGTTGAGCAGGTTCACCACCGTCTTGCCCGCAGTCAGCGAGAGACCACCCAGATGGCCAATCTCCACTTTCGGTTGAGACAGATTCGCAAGGCCCACCGTGATGGGGAATTTCGCGACGCCTTTATAAAGATGCGCCAGACCGACGGAACCGGGCGTTACGCCCAAAGAGCCCAGAGCGGACACGAAGGAGGAGGCGAGAACAACCTGTGTTTCACCGCCGGCCAGAGACACCGTTTGAGCTTTGGCCGCCATGGGCAGAAGAGACGAGGCGACCAGGACCGCTGCCAAGCCGAAGTTCGAATATTTCATGTATTAACCCCTAAAGTAAATTGAGTACGACGACGATTGTGATTCCTCCTACCGGGTTCAGGTGCAGGATTTTTTTGCCGGAGTAAGCCGGGCGTTCAAAGTAACATGTCTATTGAGCGCCACCATCCGAAGTTTCGCCACATGGGTCCCTTCTATATCAATCGTGCGCTAATCAACGGCTATATCGATCGTGTTGAGATAGAACCCAGCGGGATCATCCGCGTCATGGGATGGTCTGACGCAGACATCAACAGCAAGAACTTTCCCCAGGTGAATCTCGACAACCGGTCGGTGCCCTTGTTGCAGTACTACCGGTTCAGGCGGCAGGACGTCTCATCGGGTGCCTCTCCTGTCCCTTCCCAACTTGGACTTGCTATCGAATACCTGCTGCTGGAGGACATGTTGGCGCCTGCGAAGTTATTAGAAGTTCAGTTTCCATCCGAAGGCGGCCTTACATTCACCTTTGAAGCCGACTTGGTGTTTATACGCGCCCACTACCATCCCCTGCTGAGTTCCGCCATAGTTCGACATAGGGAAGACATCTACGCTTTTGGGCCGCCCAATACGGCCCTGCATGAAGATGTCCTGGAATTAGCAAAATGCGTCCAGGGGCCGGTGCTCGATTTTGGATGTGGACGCGGTGTGCTTCTGCGGAAACTGCTGGAAGAGGGTACTGATGCTCATGGCCTGGAGATCGATAGCGAAGTGATGCGGACCAGCATTCCGCCGGAAATCCGCGATCGCATTACGCTCTACGACGGCTGCTTCCCGGCCCCCTATGCGGACGCGAGTTTCCGCTCAGTCATCTGTTCGGAGGTCTTAGAGCACATACCGGATTACCGGGCAGCAATCGCCGATATGGCGAGGATTGCGAGGGAAACAGTAGTGCTCACGGTGCCCGATGCCTCAGCCATACCGGTCGGGTTCCGGCATGGCGTTGTCCCTTGGCACCTGCTGGAGAGTACGCACTTTAATTTCTTTAATCAGCAAAGCCTGAAGGCGGCGCTAGAACCGCATTTCTCCAGCTTGGAGTTCGGCAGGATTGGACCTTGCCTCGTCAACGACACGGTGTTTTATGTGAGCTTGGCAGTTGTCTGCTCGAAACACCGCGTCTCTCGCCAACCCTGATTTTACAAATACGAACCCACCGGGTTCGTTTCGCAAAATCCCAAAAAACGTCAGAAAATCGCTTGGAATCGAATCGTTCGCGTCGAATTGATATTTATTTTCTCGAGGCAGATCAATCACCTACAAGGAAATTCCGGCCTTTACAGAACACTGGCGCGCGACACTCGTAAGAGAACGGCATGTTCCGACCATTTGTCTTCGGCGTCTTGATCGCATTTTCGCTTTTTCCCTGCTCGGGCCAGGTTCCCGGTCGCGCTCCATCACCTTTGGATTCTGAAATTACCGCCCGAATTGTGCTGCAGGACGGTTCGCCCTTAACTACTTCCCCCATGATTTCGCTTTATGTTCCTGGCGCGGAAGATGTTTGCAGCCGCCAGGAATCTTTCATGGATGGTACGGTTCGCCTGCGAATACCTCCCACCATCATCCGCGGAGAACGCCAGGTTGGATGTCATATCTCGGTGCGGCTGTCGGGTTATCGCGAGTTCACCGGTTACGTCCAGGACGGCACCTTCATAACCTTGCATCGGCTGGGCCCAAACGAGGGATCGGCCATCTCTGCCGGCAGTCTTAACGCCCCACTCGATGCCAGGAAGGAGTATGAAGCAGGCGAAGCCGCTGCCAGCAAGAAGAAGTGGTCCGTAGCCGAAGAACATTTCAGAGCGGCGACGGCTCTGTATCCGCAATACGCGATGGCGTGGAGCGAACTTGGTCAGATGTTGCAGGAACAGCGGCAGTGGGACGCGGCCGTAGAAGCTTTCAACAAGGCGCGTGCCATTGACCCGATGTACATCAAGCCCATCGTTCAGTTAGCGGAGGTCAGCAGCCGGCGGCAAAATTGGCAGGACGAACGCCGTTTCAGTGACGAAGCGCTGAAGTTATATCCGGTTGAGTTTCCGTCGGCTTATTACTACCATGCTGAGGCCGCATACCACGTTGGCTCTTTAGAAGATGCCGAGCAATTTACCCGCGAGGCGCTGAAGCTTGATCCGGGAATAACCTGCCCGGAATCGCTGGTCTTGCTGGGTGCCATCTTTGAGAAACAGGGCAATCCACACGACGCCGCCATTGAATACAAGAACTATTTGAAAATTGCTCCGCATGGCGTTCAGTCTCCGGAAGCGAAGGAAGGATACGACCGAACTAAGCGGGCCAAGTAAGCAATCAATAGTTTATAGTGAGAGGAAACTAAGCTAGTTGCCCTAAGTACTTTTTATTGCCGAAGAAAGTAATTGCCAAATAATAAACCAAGTATTGGCCTCTGTTTGTTAGTTTGGAACGAACTAAGAGGCTGCCAGGAAGATGTTCCCAAGCTTCCGCGCGAATGTTTCGACGAGATATTTGCCGTTGACGGGGGCAGCACTGATGGAACTGTTGAGTATCTACGCGGGCAGGGAATCCCGGTGTTACAGCAGCCTGAACCGGGTTATAATCGCGCCTATATTTGCGCGTTTGAGCGCGCTTCAAGCGATGCGTTGATTCTGTTTCATCCTAAGGGTTCAGTCGATCCGGTGTCCCTACGCGACTTAGTTGAGCCGCTCCGTGCGGGGGTCGAGTTAGTCGTCGCCAGCCGCAATATAAAGGGCGGAGGCAATGAGGAAGACAGTAAGCTGATCAAGCCGCGCAAGTGGTTCGTACTGGCGCTTAGCGCTTTGACTGCGGCCCTGTGGTGGCGGCAGGGGCCGGTCGTCTGGGACGTTCTGCATGGCTATCGGGCTATGCGCCGTGATACGTTCTTCGCCATCGATCCTCTGCCCGAGGGTTTGTCGATGGATTTGCAGATGGTTGTGCGCGCCTACCGTCTCGGCTTGTCCAGATTGGAAGTGCCGGTGATTGAGAGTCCGCGCTTGCAGGGCATCACCCATTTCAAAGCACTGCCTACCGGTATCAAATTGCTTAAGTACATGTGGATGGAACTTCGGCGCGGCAAGCCACAGCTTTTGGAGAGGCGCCTGCCGGTTTCAACCGGCGCTACACTCTAACGGACATTAACTTACCGCGCTGATGTCGTTGATCCAGGCTTCAACGAGTTCCATTTCCCTGCTCTGGAAGATTCCTTTGCTGACAAGTTCTTCGTAACAGGCATGAAGATTTGCCGCCAGATTCTGTGTTCCCGGCTTAAGCGGAACGTCTCCGAGCAGGTCGCAGATGCGCCGGTTTTGCAAATAACCGGGCACTTCGTCCTCAAAGTCTTTCATAAGGCTATGTTGGTTGCGTTGCTGAAAGACGGTCGGCTCGTGAAACAGCACCTGCCAACCGCATTCCCAGGCGATGCGCTGAGCGATGAAACTTCGCCAGATATCCGTCATGCGGAACGAGCAGTAGGCAGGCAGATAGAGCAGCGGAAAGGCGCTTCGGAACCAGGTTGTGTTTTGGCTGTTGAAAGGGCACCAGACTCCTTTGGCCAGCGCGATGCGGCGGTCCTGGCGAAAATGGATCGGCAGTGGCAAAAGAAGCCGGTAAATAGCATCGACGTCCGGGTTTTCATCCGCTAAACCTTGTTGAATGGGGCATTCGACTGGAAGCGAAGGCAGGGTTTCAAAATCGGCTAACTGCTGGTGAATGACATCCAAAGGAAGACCCCGCGGCCATATATTGGCTTCCGAAAAATAGCGGTAGACGTTTAGCCACCCTGCCTCACCTGCCGTGGGGACCGTCTGGCAAACTTGGCGTCGCTGCCAGAAAGTATCGAGGGGGAAATTATCGTCATCGGTCTCGATAATAATCGAGGCGCGTTGCCGTATTGCGAGGAGATAGCCGATGTTCTTCCGTGCATAGTGTCGCTGCGGAACGATCTTAGCTGTCTCGAAGCCAGTCTGGGCTTGTGCGCTCAGACCTAGAAAGCGGCAGCCATCAAGCTGGAAATCGGACGGGCTGGGAACATCGCCGATGACGTAGAAAGGCATTCGGTGCTGAACGCAACCCAGCGCCAGTGACTTAAGGACATCGTTCGGAGACGAAATGGAGGTGACTACGAGTGAGACTTCTTGTTGATTCATCTATTGAGATTTTCTGGAATACCGGTAGGTTAAAAGCACACAAACACACTGAGCGAGCATGATGGTACCCATCGCGTTAGTCGCTGCAAGATAGCGTGTTTGGTGAGCATTCCAGGCGCCCGCGTCGAGCACAGAATAAAAGAGAACACGCGCGCACCATAGCGAGAAAGCAAAGGCCAGAACGATAGCCGCAAGCCTGGCCCGTTGCAGATTGCGGCCTTGGATGATGGAGACTAGCAGGAGGATAGAGGCTGCGGCAAAAATAGCTATCGCGACGCGGTGACCGTTCTTGGAATTGGCAATCTTCACTAAGCGCGCTTGCTTGTACTGAAGAACGCTGAGCTTAGCCGCATCATGCGGGCGAAGAACATCGAGTCCTTCCAGCACGTCCATCTGTGGAGAGCTGGCGTTTGTAAGTTTGGAGATTCCGAGTTGTGCGAGATGCGAGGTTCGAACGGTGCTCCCGTCGTCAAGCACATAGGTGATCGTGATTCTGTCCGGAGAACTGCTTCGAAGGTCGGAACGAAACCCGATTACCGATGGGCGCCAGCCATACTGTGGCACAAAGACGTTATAGACGTCGGGCCGCTCCATCTGGTCGATGCGAGCCGACGGCTCGATATCTGAGGCTATCGCCATCTGCACGATTTTTCTCCCGTTGACTGGTACAAAGGCCCATCCTTCGATGAAAACTTTCGGCCCTTCTTCCAAGGCCGCGCGGCGCAGAAAAGCCTGGTCGAACAGCGTGGTTTCCAGACCGTCGTCGTGTTCATCCTGCTTCATCGAGTCGAGCGCCTCGTGCCCGACAGCTGAAAGACTGGCAGGCAAAAAATGCAGCAGAGCGGGAAGGTCGCCGCCGAGTAAAGGATGAAGAATTAGGCGTTTCTTGAGCCGGCCCTCTCGAAATGCCCGCTCCAGTTCAGCGTTAATTTGTTTATAGGTGGCTTCAGCGGCGGCTTTAGATTCGTTTACCGCGGGCATGAGCTTGGAGTTGAAGGTGTGCCAGATCCAGCCAGTCCCGATTTCTCCCTCGGGCAGGCCGGATTGGCGGCTGACGGTATGCCAGACATCAGCGGGGTCTTCCACCTGGGCTTGCAGTTTGGCAAGCGTCGGACTGACCGAGTAGGCGAGTTCGCGTGCCCTGCGTGAAATGGAGACGTAGCGGAGTTGTGACTGACCGGTGTCAATGGACGCCAGATTCTTTAACAGTTTGGAGTGTTCTGGCATGACTGCCAGTCCGCGCGCGAAAACTCCATCCGCCAAATAGAAGGAGAAACACAGCGCAACCACGGCCACCACGCCGCAGAAGCCCGAGACAGCCACCGTGGCCGCGGGTTTTCGCCATGCCCATAGCTTCAGGAGCGAGGTGCGATTGTGATTCCAGGCGAGCGCCGAAGCAAGCAGCAACAAGACAAGCCAGAAGAAGAGCAGCGGGTCTTCGTTGCGGGTGAAAGACATGACACCCAGCACGGCCCCTAAACTACTTGCGGCTGCCAGGACGTGTGGGATGGTTTCGCCAGCCAGAATCGACATGCTGAGACCGAAAGCCAGCACTGACAGAACGGCGTAGAAGCCGTCACTGAGTCCGCGATCGAAAAGAAAGAATGAGAAGGGAGCAAAAGCTAAAAAGGTGAAGAATAAGACTCCTGAAAGAAGCCCCAGCATCCTCTGTGCCGCACGTGCTCCTACAAACGCGGCCAAAAGGTAAAGAATTTCGATGCAGATGCGCTGTGGAAAACCGGAAAATGCGCAGAGTTTTAGCCAAAGCGGATAGCCCGGAGGAAAGCCTAGTGTCCATGGCCCCACAGCTTGGCGCGCATAGGTTGCGGAATCGTCTTGCAAACAGATGATTTCATTGCTGGAGACGAGGATGAGTTTGGCAATAGCGAGAAGGAGACAGAGGGCAGCAAGTGGAGGAGTTGAAAGAGACTTGATGGGTGCGAAAAGCGGGCGCATGACAAAGGTTCAGGATAGCGAAGCTTGCCATGCGCGCCCGGCGGTTTGTATGTACCATTAGCCTCCTGTCGATGCGGACGCCCGATATTGCGGTGGAAGATAACCGCTCCTGCTCTGTGTACTAAGTAGATGATGGCAGTAGAAAGTCCAGATCGCGGCGCTGGCAAGAAACAGCGCGGCCAGATAAAAACCAGCGTCATAGGACAGAACTATGCCCGGCATTTCCTGGCCACTCGCTTGACTGTTCGTCATTTTGAACAGAAACAGAAAACATGCACCAACAGCTCCGCAAACGGCTCCGCCCAGAAGCGTCTTGGCGCCCTTGGTCAGTGTTAAGGTCAACCCTCCCAGCGCTGCCAGAGCGGCGATGCCGGCTAGCGGGCTGGCGTCGGTTTTCTTTTCCTGTGCAGGACCGAACAACGCCGGCGTGTGCACGGTTGTGCCTGTCACCAGATCGACTCCGGTCAGACGGACGATTTTTTGCCCTTGGCACGAGACCGTGACGAAGGGAAAGAGAAAGCACAGCAGCCCGAGGGCGAACAGTGCCGGTGAGATTCGAAAGTTTGGAATTGTCATAACAGGGAAGCGCATACAATGCTTGAAAACGCGCAAGAATTTTTGGAGGTCAACTATATGGCGCAGACTGTGGTTCATTTCACGTTTCACAGCGGTGTCAAGCGTCCTTTGTTTCGGAATGTACGGCTGTCGGGAAGCTGGGATTCTTGGTCTGAAGCGCCCATGCAGGCGACCACCGACGAGACCGGCTGCGCCGCCTTCGTTGCAACGGTTGCATTCGATTCCTCGCAGACCGGCACCGCTTTTCAGTGGGGTGTGGTTGCCGACGTTAACGGAACGCCGAACACATGGGCGATTGTGACGGAAGTTCCCAATGCGAATTCGGACCAGCGCTATAGAAGCTTTGTCTTAGCGACTGAAACGCCGACGCAGGAATACTGGTTTGCCACCGGCCGCAAGCTTGGAGCGCAGAAGTGGCTAGGGGGAGTTCGCTTTTCCGTCTGGGCACCCAACGCAAAAAGCGTAGAAGTAGTTTTTGCGCCGTTTAATTTGAGTAGCGGAACACCCAGCGGCTACATCGCCGATGATGGCACTGGCATAGATGCGGCTAGCCCTGTGATCCCGCTGCTCGCGGCGGCCGACGGCACTTGGGCGAGTGATGGTTCTTTGGCTCCGGTCGACGAGTTTATGAACCGGCTCTACATGTACCGGATTACCAATGAACAAGGCGCACAGACGTATAAAGTTGACATTTTTTCGCGCAACCAAGCTGGGCGCGGCGATTACGATCCGAATGGAAAAAGCTGGGGAGGTTCGTACCTCGATTTAGATGGAACGGTTAGTTGTTCCATTGTTTCCGATCCGGACCAGGTAACAAAAGACTTCGACGACACCGGGGTGGACAAAACGTCGTTGATCAGTGAGAAAGATTTTTGGGCGAGCGAGTTCACCGCCGGCCGCGTGCCTCCGAAGAACCTCGAGGATCTGGTTATCTACGAATTGCACGTGGGATCGCTAGGATACCCGTCCACCGAAGCCGGCACATTCGGCGATGCCATGAACTTTGTCGCACAATTGAGCGACCTGGGTGTAAATGCGGTAGAACTGATGCCGGTACTGGAGTTCGATGGGAACAAGCAGTGGGGCTATGGAACCTTGCTTTTCTTCTGTCTGCAATCGAGTGCGGGCGGCGGCAACCAGTTGAAGCATTTTGTCAGGGCCTGCCATCAGAGGGGCATTGCCGTAATTATGGATGTGGTTTTCAACCACTTCTCTGACTCCGGGAACGAACGTGCCGAGTGGGGCTATGATTCGGACCCCAACGTGGCCCCGCAAAACAACATTTTCTACTGGTACGAGGGCACGCCATCCGACTATGGAGGGCAGATTGACGGCGGCTATTTGAATAACGATTCTACCGGCTATGCGCCCCGCTTCAGTGATGAGACGGTGCGGCAGATGTTTACCAGCAGCGCGGCTGCATTGTTGGATGAATATCACATTGATGGCTTGCGGGTGGATTTAACCGATGCCATTCATCAAAACAATTCGCTGAATGCAAATGGTGATATCGTGCCGGCGGCCAATGAGTATGGAATCAAGTTTTTGCGGGAACTCGCGCGGACAGTAAAGATGGTGAATCCGCTGGCGTTCCTAACTGCGGAAGACCACACCGGTTGGAGCGCGATGACGCAGTCACTCGATAGTGGCGGCATCGGATTTAACGCCACCTGGTATGTGGATTTTTATCACCACCTGATAGGTGATGGCGATTATGGAGATAATTACGCGCGGCTTTTGAAACACGCCGGCTATGGAGTACCCGGCCCTTTAAACATGGATTACTTTGCGGACGCGCTCCTGGCTACGCAATCCAACAAAATTGTATATCACGAAAGCCATGATGAAGCAGGCAACGAAGATAATACCGAGCGAACGATAGTTACCGCCGTCAACGGAGCGGCGTTGATTGGCGCTACCCGCAAGTATGCCGAGGGACGCTGCCGCTTCGCTTTCGGCATGGCGGCGCTTTCCGCCGGCACTCCTATGTTTCTCATGGGCGAAGAGATCGGCGCAGCGAAGTATTTCCGGTATAACGATTTTTACAACAACAAAGAAGACCTGATTGGCCAGCGCGCGGGTGACGGTCAGTTTCTATACGCCTTTTATAAGGCCCTTATAAGATTCGTGACAGCAAGTACAGCGGCCAGGTCTCTGTCGCTCGACGTAATCTACACCCACAATGACAATCGTGTCGTTGCCTTTACGCGCACTGCGCCGAAGCAGGAACTGCTGGTGATTGGAAGTTTAAATGATTCGGCCTTCGACCACGGCTATGTCATCGGAACCGATGCCGCGCGGCTGCCTGCGGGAACATGGCAGGAAGTTTTCAATAGCGACGCTGCGGCTTACGGCGGCGACGGTGTAAACAATGGTAGTTCGCTTTTGCAGGCAAGTAACGGATCGGTGAATGCGATACTACCCGCACACGGATTTATTGTTCTGGAGAGAAAGGGCTAAAGCATGAAGTGGTTTTCTGTCGTCTTGTTTTGCGCGGTTGTGGCTTTTGCGGGAACAATCTGGCCGACCCAGGAAGGAACCATCATCCTGCCGAATTTCCGCTTCGGCACTGGTGAGACGCTGCCGCAACTCAAGTTGCATTACCTGACGTTAGGCACGCTTCATCGCAATGCCGCGGGACAGACGGACAATGCGGTACTGCTGCTACACGGCACTGGCGGCGATGCTCACTCACTCCTGAATCCGGTGTTCTCCGATGTATTGTTCGGGCCCGGTGCGCCGCTGGACATTCAAAAGTATTTTCTTATTCTGCCGGACGATATCGGGCATGGTGAAAGTTCGAAGCCTTCCGACGGATTGCATGCGCACTTTCCCGCTTATGATTACGACGACATGGTGCGCAGCCAGCACATGATGCTGGAGCAGATGAAAGTAAACCATCTCCGATTGATACTCGGCACTTCCATGGGTTGCATGCAATCCTTTGTGTGGGGTGAAACTTATCCCCAATTTGCCGACGCGCTGGCGCCGTTCGCCTGCCTGCCGGTGGAGTTGGCGGGACGCAACCGGATGATGCGCTACATGGCCATTGAGGCAGTTAAACAGGACCCAGCGTGGCTGGGCGGCGAATACAAGACCCAGCCCGTTCAGGGCCTGCGAACCGCCACCGAGATGTTGCTCATCATGGGATCGAGCCCGCTGCAAATGCAAAAGCAAGCGCCAACGCGCGCGCTCGCGGAGCAGTACGTTGATCATTATTTGACTCGCATGGCAACAATGGATGCGAACAACCTGATCTTCTACATGAATGCCAGCCGAAACTATGATCCGAGCAAACATCTGGACCGCATCACGGCTCCTGTCCTGTGGATTAACTCGGCCGACGACTACGTCAATCCGCCGGAACTCGGGATTGCCCAGAAAATGGTCACACAGATGCCTCACGCCCGCTTCATCCTGATTCCGACTAGCGACGCCACACGAGGGCATGGAACACACACCCAAGCGGCCATTTGGAAAAACTATTTAGTGGAGTTACTCAACCAGTCTGAACCAAGTCATTAACTAGCCTCTCTTTTTACCCGCCGTGCGTTTCAACCGGTTCTGTTCCTGCCTCTCAAACATCGGAACAATTCTTTGTTCAATCCAGTTGAAAGCTGCGGTAAGCCCCTCGCGCAAATAAATCCTGCCCACCTCGGCTTCCACCTTGGTCGGCTCGCCTATGGTTCCCAGAAACTGATTTGAAGTCATACGGACACATTTCGGGCCGTCAACCATTCCATCCTCGCTCAGAATCTTTGCTCGCGCGTACAGACTCAGGACTGCATCGCCGATCCACGCGTCTTTAGATAGTTGCGGATTGCTTTCCATAGCCTGTACTATGTTGTCGCATGGCAACCAGCATCAAGGACGTCGCCGCGCGGGCCGGTGTATCAATCGCCACAGTCTCCCATGTCTTAAACGGCACTCGGCACACGCGGCCGCAAACCCGCGACCGTGTGCTGGCAGCTATTAACGATCTGGGATATTCGCAAAATCTGGCTGCACGTAACCTGGCGCGCGGTACCAGTACACTGCTTGGCGTCATTGTCTCGGACGTGCGTAACCCGTTTTTCCCGGAGATTACAACTGCATTTCAGGACAGCGCCCTTGCGCATGGGATGGATGCTCTGGTGTTGAACACCAATTACGACGCGGAACGAACTTTAAATTCGGTGCGCCGGCTGATAGGGCTGCAGGTTCCCGGCGTAGCGATTTTCACTTCCCAGATAGACGGGTCCGTTATGGACACACTGGCGCAACAGCGCATTTCGGCAGTTTATCTCGATCTCGGCCGAGTCGCCGTGGCTGTTAGCAATATTCTTATCGACTATGAAAAGGGAATTGCCGAAGCTCTTGAGTATCTTAGGCAGCTAGGACATCGCCGCATATCCTACATCAGTGGTCCGCCCAAGTTGTTTTCGGTTCAAAGGCGTCGGGATGCCTTTATCCGCACTGCCGCCAAACTTGGATTGAAGGTCGTCTCGCTGGTCGATTCCGATTTCACCGTGCGCGGAGGTTACCAGGCTTGTTCGGAAGTGCTGGAAGCAGATCGCCCAACCGCCATCATGGCTGGTAATGACTTGACCGCTATCGGCATCCTGCACCGCGCATACGATCTGCGGTTGCGAGTACCGGAAGATTTGTCGGTTATCGGTTTCGACGATATTACCTTTGCCGAATATACCCAGCCTGGCTTAACGACAGTCGCGGTTCCCCGACAGGAAATCGGCCGTGTCGCCTTTGACGCCTTGTGGGCGATGATAAACGACGCCGATTTAACCGGCAGAGAAGTTCGCGTTTCTACACGCTTAGTGGTGCGTCAATCGGCCGGCATCCCCGCAGCTTGAAACGACTTAGCATAGAATCAAAAGCTGCTTGGAGTCCTCGGTGTTTAAGCGTTCACGATTCTTATTCCTCATTCCGCTATTGGCTGCCGCCGTCGCTTTGCGCTTTTACGCTGCAGACGTGACTGGTCACTGGCTGGCCGAGATGCATCTGCCTGATGGACAAACCCGTCAGACATCCTTGTTCCTAAAGGCTGACGGCACAAAGGTTACCGGCTATATGTCGGCCTCCAACGCCGATCCGGCCGCGATCTCCGAGGCCACGATTACTGGCGACCAGATCAGGTTTTCCGTTGAGCGCGATAACTATGGTGAAATGCGCACGACGAAATATACCGGCACTCTGGATGCAGCGCAGACTGAATTAACCATGCACATGCCCGGACCGAACGGCTCCACGCGCGACCTGCTTTTCAAGCGGGTCTCCACCGAAGCACCAGGCCCAATGCCCGCTCCCAAGGCGAAGTTGACGCTTCCCCCGGCAGCCGATGTGCCTTCCAACGGCTTGGCAAAGACACCGCCTATGGGCTGGAACAGTTGGAATAAGTTCGCGCGCAAAGTGTCTGATGAATTAATCCGCGAAACAGCCGACGCAATGGCCAGCAACGGAATGAAAGATGCGGGCTACCAATATGTAAATATCGACGACACCTGGGAGGCTGGACGCGATGCTCAGGGCAACATTCAGTCGAACGAAAAGTTCCCCGACATGAAGGCCCTGGCCGATTACGTACATAGCAAGGGCTTAAAAATCGGTATCTATTCTTCGCCCGGACCCAAGACCTGCGCCGGCTACGAAGGCAGCTTTCAACATGAGGAGCAGGATGCCAGGACTTTCGCCGCCTGGGGCATCGACTATTTAAAGTATGACTGGTGTAGCGCCAGCCAGGTCTACGATTACCACTCCATGCAGGCTGCCTACGCGAAGATGGGGAAGGCGCTGCAAAATTCCGGCCGCCCCATTGTCTACAGCCTGTGTCAGTACGGTTTGCTGCATAGCTCGGAATGGGGACCGAAAGTGGGCGGGAATTTATGGCGCACCACGGGAGATATCAGCGACAATTGGGCCTCCATGTCGCGCATTGGCTTCGATCAGCAACACGAACTTACGCGCTTTGCCAAGCCGGGGGGTTGGAACGATCCCGACATGCTGGAGATTGGCAACGGCGGCATGACCGACACCGAATATCGGACTCACATGAGCCTCTGGAGCCTGCTGGCGGCGCCACTGCTTGCTGGCAATGATCTGCGCTCGGTGCCGCCCAGCATCATGACCATTCTGACGAACAAGGAAGTAATCGCAGTCGACCAGGATCCGCTTGGGAAGGAAGCGACGCGAGTGGCGAAAGACGGCACCACGGAAGTCTGGGCTCGCCCCTTAAAAGGCGGCAGCTATGCAGTTGGGCTTTTCAACCGCGGATCAGCCGCCGCCAAGGTCACGGTTAAATGGTCTGACGTTGGTGTTACGAGCGAGGCGCAGGTTCGGGACCTCTGGAAGCACTCCGACGAGGGCAAATCAATCGGAGAGTTTTCGGCTGAGGTACCCTCCCACGGTGTTGTCATGTTAAGAGTGCAGCCGAGTTGAGTGCTAGCGCCGGTGACCCCAATATCCAGGATAGTAGCGGCCACCGTAGTAGCGCGGACCGAACCACGCGGCTCCGTAGAATGGTGGGCGGGCATAGTAGCCTTGACGCCAGTAGTAAGTGCCGCCATAGGGATAGTAGTAACCGTTCACATAGGAGTAACCGGGCCCTGGATACGGAACGGGAGCGTACGCAACCACGGGCGGTGGAGGTGGAGGCGGCGCATAATAATAGCCGCCATAGGCGGGACCTATGCCGACTCCAAAAAAGACTCGTGGTCCGGCGAATAACGTGCTGCCGGCCAGAAACATGATCGCTAGAAGCTTAGTTTTCATAACGCCAAGCAGAGATGCAAGCGTCGCACCAAAGCTAAGTTATTGAAAAGGTAAGAAATTAAATGAGAAAAGGGCGGCTACTGAGCACCGCCCTTGGTGGATTTAAGCCACTACGATTCAGGTAATTAACGCCAGATCAGGCGCATGCAAAAACCGTGCGCTTCCTGACAAGCTCCAGGTCATCAAGAAATACGTAGTAAAAGGCGGAGCCGCATTTTACCCGTAGGGTCAGATCGTTAAAACCAGGTCCTGCGATTTGCAGCTCAGCACCCTCGGGCAACTGAGTTAACAAGCCTAAACGAGTAACTTCGCTGTCTTCGGAAGGTAAAACCTGAATTGCTGAGACGTTATTTGGCACGACGTAAATACTATCCAGAGGCGTTGCGGAAGCAACGTACTTCTCTTTTACGGGCATCGCCTTGTTGGTACCTCTATTGTTCAGATAGTAATCCTTCCTTCCGTAAACTTCTAGTACCCGCATCACATGGTTCGTATCTTTTTTGAAAAAAATATTTCTGTCATGGGGCGTACAGCTATTTCCTATGTGTTCAGCGGATCTCAGCTAGTAGTTCCACCGAACAGTTCCGCGAGTGGTCAATCGAAATTTGATCGACGATATCTGCGCCGGAGACCTTTCCTTCGAACAACCTTGCGTACTGTCGGAGGCTTCCTGGAAGATAGTTGCCGAGTACCGGCGTCGCCAACATTACGGGGATCACGCGGTCTCTTCGCTGGGTTCCGTTGGCTCGATGGATGTTCATAAAAACCAGCGGACCTCGGAACAGCGTTTTCTCTATCTGCCGTTTCAAGCCTGAGTCACAGTTCATCTTCCAGAACACGGCGTCGCCGACCGGAGTCAATTGAAAAGAGCCATTCTGGTCAGTTTGGGTCTGCTGCACAACTTTCAAACTAGAGAAACGCGGCGACCGACGCCTTTCCAAAAGGAGATTCTTTGGCCCCAAAAGAAGAAGGTCATACCATTTATAGACCTCCAGCCACATGGCGGGCGTCTCGGCCCAGCTATTTCGCACATCAAGCCGGTCGCCGTCGAACACCAGAAATCTGGGGCCCTTGTCCCGTATCCAAGCGGCGTTCAGGGAGTCCAGATATGGAGTGTAGGCGGCGTAACGCTGCACTACCGGGTATAGCTTCGTTTGCAGCCCTGCCGCGGCCAAATTTGAAAACTGGATGGAAAGGGATGCCACCGGCGCTGTTCCAATCGCCTGCACTATCTCAGGTTCAAGGCGCGATTCGTCAGGAAACGGCGTGGCATCGAGACGCTGCTCCAACTGGCTTAGCGGCACAGCCCGCAGCGTCATCCAAAGACCGCGCAGGCCGGTGGACTCAGCGGCCGTCCGCGAAATCGACTGAACATTCGCCAGCCACAATGCCACAAACAATCCGGTAAATAGAATGGGCCGCCGCGCGTTGCGCCCACTGAGATCCACCTCAAGGGAAATCAAGCCGATTGCCAGCGCCAGGAAGCAGAAAAACTCATTCACATGCAGCGGATCCTGCCGGACAAAGCCATGCTTGAAGCTGATAAATAGCGGCATGGCCAGGGTGAGACAGTAAAATCTTGCGTCGGTGCGGCTTTTAAGCAGCAACACCATGGCTACAACGAGCGCCAGCCCGAACAAAGCCCCTGCCATTTCAAACCCCGAGCCCTCTTTGGCCATGGCGCTGCTAAAGCCGCTGACCGTGTCAAAACTGCCCTTAAGGTAGGCCATTAAAGCTGATTTGGCGGGCATGGTCTTTATCGCTAGGCCTAACGCGACCGATGCCGGAACTATTGCTGCCAGCAGGATCTCGCCCCACAACTTGCGGACCCCCAGCGCCCAAACGCGCGCGACCAGAAAACCCAGAAGCGCCGAGAAACCCATCATGGCGGCAGTCAGCTTGATGAGAGGCAGCACGCCAACCAGCACCAGAGCCAGCAACAAGCGGACAACACCGCCGCGAAACCAGTAAACCACCAGCAAAACGAGGGCAGCCGCTAGCAACAGGTTTTCCAGTCCCATGTACTCAAACCAAAACAGATCGGCCGCAAGACCCAGGCAAAGCGAAAAAAGCGCCAGGTTCCTAAGCGTAAAGCTCGCTCGGAAGAATAGATCGGCAAAGACGAACGCCAGCACTAACCATAAAGCTGACTGAAACAGCAAAGCCTGCCCCAGATTTGAACCAATATGTTGAGGGAAACAAAGATAGCCAAGCGGGCCGGTAGTGAAGATTACCTCAGTTCCCTGCATCAGCCCTTGGGCGTGTGCATAGTTCAAGGCGAAGCGCCACGTCTGGTCGATGTTGTCGCCCAGCGGCCAATAGCGAATGGGGCAAACCACGAAGATTACGTAAAGGAACAGAGCCTTGGCGGCGAGCTCTAATCCTGTTTTCTGTGGTCGTCCTGGAACAGAGTCTGCCAATAGTTGTCTAGAGAGATCCAGTGGTCGGGCCCGTCAGACCAGCTTGGCGCCAGATGGGGAACATGAAGGACGCCGTGGCCTTCCGAACAGCAGAACTCAGTACCGGACCAATTTAGCAGCATACTGCCCGGCGAACCGATGCGTACTGGAAAAACTAGCAGGCGCAGGCATTCGCGGCAGCGCGCTTTCTGGTCGATGGCAGTCCAGAAAAAGACGCCCATCGTGCCCGCGATGTAAAGCCACAGCAGAAATGGGCCACTGGCAGGATCGAAATTGCCAAAAAGGATAGCGGACGACGACCGGCTCCACTCAAGACAAGCTGTAAAGACACACGCCAGTGCCAGACCGGTCTTGGCAACAAAGAAAAGCGCCTGCCTGGCAAATGCTTTGCGATGTTCGGGTTCCAGTGCCTGGCGCGGCAAAGTCCACTTCAGGCGAAAAACGGTAAGTAGCAGCAGCGCCGACGAAAAAGCGGCCCACACAAACGACCATACCGGCGTCCACACGGCTGATTGAGCAAACGAATAGCGAAGCTGCCCCTGAAGATAGTCATAAGTGTAGTCCTCGGCGTTCTTAACAAGTTCCTTGTCCAGTTGCTTGGCAGTAACGCCATTCTTTACTCGCAGCGCCGCGAACACGTCTCCGTGATTGAAGTTAGGAATCAGAAGATACAGCGCTGGTTGCCGCGTCAGAGGATCTACACGCGGAGGCAGAACGCCGCTAACGGTGAACATCTGCCGGTCAATGTCAACCTTCGATCCAAGGATGCGCGGATCGGCATGAAAAAAATTTGTCCAGGCCTTGTAGCTCAGCACAACTGATTTATCAGCCGGTATGGCGCCTATGGCCGGTTGCAGTCTCATCACTTGAAAGAATTCGGCATCGGTCATCACAACCAATGCGCGGGTTTGATGGCCATCCGGCAGCGTCACCGGAAGGTGAGAGGAGCGAAAAGCCGCAGCGCTGACAACCAGCTTTCCATGCTTGCTCCAGGCGGGAATCACGTCGGAAGGCAGCGGGTGATCTCCGCCGCCGCGCACATTATGCAGCCAGGCGAAAACCAGTTTTCCACCGCCGCTGTCATAGTTTCTGAAGATGAGATCGCGCGTAGCGGGCAGCCCGCCGGATGCGATCGCAATCCCGCCAAGCAGCGCGACAAGAACTAACAGGCAGGTTAGCGGCGACTGCACAACGCGCCGACATTCCTGCTGCAGTGTCTCCTGTCCAATTAATTGCTTCGCGGCGTCAGGAAAAGCGGCGAAGCTAGGCAGCAGTAAGAGGCAGGACTCTTTGAAATTCCAGAGACCCGTATGACGCAGAAAATTCCACTGGTCGACAAGCCGTTCTTCCTTTGCCGCCAGCCACGCGGCGCGCGAAAGAGGCTGCGCGTGGCGGGGCACAATGGCAGAAGCCGCGCGAATTAAGGCATGGCAGCAGAAGAGCGAAAACGGACTATCCGGTGGAAGTTTCATAAAACCACCTGTCAATGAGTAGAATATCGTTTCTGATTTCAGCGGGCGCTAATTGGCGACAGCTTTGCCATTGGAAGTTCGGGCTCGTACCAGCCGCAGAACAATCTCTTCCACTTCCTCTAGCGACAAACCCGTGGTGTCCACCAATTGCGCATCGGGAGCCTGCACCAGAGGCGCTTCTTTACGATTGCGATCGCGCAGGTCGCGCTGCGTCAGCTCGCCCGCGATGTCTTCAACGTTAGCGTCATGTCCGTCCTGCGCCAGTTCCAGCGCACGGCGGCGCGCTCGTTCAATTGGGTCGGCATCCAGAAAGATTTTCACTTGCGCGTGCGGGAAAACAACTGATCCGATATCCCGGCCTTCCATGACGACGCTGTTGCGCTCCGCCATCTGCCGCTGCATCGAAAGCAAGGCGCGCCGAACTCCCGGCACAGCCGACACCTGTGATGCCGCCTCGGCCACGTGCGTTTCTCGAATTTCGTCGGTAACATCCTCGCCGTTCAGCAGGACGCGGCCGTCGCCCAGACCCAGTTCGATTCGGGCGGATTGAGCAAGCTGCTCCAACCGGTGCATGTCGCTGAGCGCCACGTTCAAGCGCAGCGCCCACAAGGCGACGGCGCGGTACATGGCGCCGGTGTTGATGAACAAAAATCCAAGCTTGTGAGCGACGCGCTTGGCCAGCGTGCTCTTGCCGGCTCCGGCGGGACCGTCAATGGCGACAATGATGCGTTTGTCGCTCATGAAGTGCCACCAACTCGGATGAGGTTCAGTTTCAAACTTCTATTGTCGCGAAGCCGAAATTCACAAATGGTGAAACTCGCTTTAGTGAACGACGATAGGCTCTTTGGGTCGCGCTTTCGGCCGCCGCATAATAAACGGGAGAGGCACCAGGCAGGCGATTATGGCCGACATAGTCCAGAAGGCGTTTTCAAAACTCAGCGCCCCGGCTTGCGCCTGCATCGTGCCATAAATGGTAGCCAGGGCCTTTTGCGCCGCCGTCGCTGCGTCGAAGCCCTGCCCAATGTAAAGGCTCTTCAGGCCGTTCAACATCTGCATGTAACCGGGGTTGGAAACATTGGTGTGCGCGGAGAGGTCGGTCTGGTGCGTCTGGTTTTGACGCGCTAAAAAAACCGCCAGGAGCGATGTTCCCATGCTGCCCCCGATATTGCGTGCGAAGTTCGAAAGACCGGAAACCTGGTTGCTCTTTTCCCGCGGTACGCCGATGTAGTTCAGCGTGCTGATGGGGATGAAAATCAGCGGCATGAACATGACTTGGACCATGCGCAGCAGAACTACCGTGTGGAAATCAATCTGCAGATAGATAAACGTCATGATATGCAGCGTGACAGCCGTGCCCAGAAATCCGATGGACACGAGCAAGCGTGGATCCACCTTCGTTGAGAGCAGCAAACCGGCAAGCGGCATCATCACTACCAGCACCGCGCCGCCGGGCGACATGGCCATACCAGCGCGCTCCGCCGTATAGCCAAGGCTGCTTTGCAGAAATTCCGGGATCAGAACGGTGGAACCGAACAGCACGATGCCAAGCACGAAAGAAAAGAAAACGGCGGTGCCAAAATTTCGATTTTGCAAGAGGCGCACGTCGACGATTGGATGATCGTGATACCACTCCCATATAAAAAACGCAATTAAGGTTGGAATACCGATGCAGAACATGGTGAGGATGGTTTTGGAAGCGAACCAGTCGTCCTCCTGCCCCTTATCCAGCATCATTTGGAAACAAGC
>PLRJ01000175.1:51489-86655 GCA_003163855.1 Bryobacterales bacterium
ATCCAATGCCAGTCGAAGTTGTCGGTAATCCAGCCGCCCAGCGTGGGGCCGATGGCCGGCGCAACTACCACCGCCATGCCATAGATGGCGAACGCCTGACCGCGTTTTTCAGGCGGAAAACTATCGGCCAGAATGGCCTGTTCCGAGGGCTGCAGACCGCCGCCGCCCGCGCCCTGTAAAATGCGGGCGAACAGTAATAAAGGAAGCGTTGGCGCAATGCCGCAAAGGAAAGAGGATGCGGTAAACAGCGCCACGCAGGTCATATAAAAGCGCTTGCGCCCGATGATGGTGGAGAGCCAGCCGGAGACCGGAAGAACAATGGCGCTTGAGACCAGATAGCTGGTCAGCAGCCAGGTAGCCTCCTCGTAAGTTGCGCCGAGCGAACCCGCAATATGAGGCAGCGCCACGTTCGCGATGGAGGTATCGAGCACCTCCATGAACGTTGCAAGCGTCACGGTCAGCGCAACCAGCCAGGGGTTGAACGACGGTTTCCAATCGCGATGGGCGCCCGGTAACGGTGGTGGCAATGGTTAAGCTCCGATGCGAACTTCAGGTTCTACTGACATGCCGGGGCGCAGACGGTCGAGCCCCTTCTGGTCTTTCTTGAATCGGATACGCACCGGAATGCGCTGCACCACTTTCACGTAGTTGCCGGTTGCATTCTCCGGCGGCAGCACGCTCGATATGGCCCCGGTGGATCCGCCGATGGTATCCACGTAGCCTTCCAGATCCTGCTTCGTGGCGTCCACGTGAATGGTAACGCTCTGTTTCGGGCGGATATTTTGCAGCTGGGTTTCTTTAAAATTCGCCGTTACCCAGACGTCATCCACTTGCGCAATGGTCATCAATTGCTGTCCGGCCGCAACGTGCGAGCCAATTTCAGCCGAACGCTTCATAACAATTCCATCCACCGGCGCCGTGATCTTCGTGTAGCTCAGCTTAAGCTGGGCCTGCTCCACTTGCGTTTGCGCAGTCTCCGCGCTGGCCTGTTCCGATTGCACGGTGGCGCGCCTTATCAGCAATTGCGAAGGCCCATTTCTCTTCGCTTGCGAAAGGCGACTGACGGCCGCAGCGGTCTGCGAGCGGCGCTGGTCAACAATGCGCGCCGAGGATTGCAGCGCAGCACGGTTTGCCGCCACCGTCGCGGCCATCGCTTTGGCGGTTGTCGCCACCTGATCGAACTCCTGCTGCGAAACCTCTTCCTTGGCGATCAGGAGCTTATATCGTTCGAGATCAGACTGCGCGCGGGCCAGATTCGCTTCCGATTCCGCCAATTTGGCTTCCGCCGATTCCTGGTCCCGTTCCGCCGCCGCTTGGCCCGCCTCCGCCGTCGTAACATCAGACTCGGCGGTGGAGATGCTGGTTGAATTTTCTACTTGCGTGATGGGAATGTTGGGCTGCTGCGCCGACACCATACTGCGCGCCTGCAACAACTGCGCTTTAGCCTGATCGAGTGAGACCTGCAAGTCGCTGGGGTCCAGATCCACCAGCGGCTGCCCTACCTTCACGTATTGATTGTCGTCAACATAGACCTTGGTAATGGTTCCGTCAATGCGCGGCGACACCGCATTCAGATGTGCGTCAATTTCCGCATCGTCAGTTTCTTCAAACTGACGCGCATGCAGCCAGTACAGCACTCCGCCGATGGCCGCCAGAATAAGGACGACAAAAAATATCAGGAACGCCTTGTTGCGCCCCTTATTGGCGGGCGGCGGAGGTGCGGGCGTGTTCGTTTCTGTGGGCACGGCGGTGGTTGTCTTCTCTGCTTCCTCTGTTGTCACGGTTGTCTCCCTTGTGCCACTCCGGCAAACGTACTCTCCAATTCCCCGGTGGCGCGCGCCAGTGAAAACCTGGCCAGATTGTAGGAAAAGATGCTAGAAATATAATCGCTCTCGGCGTTGGCGACTTGTTCCTGCGCTTGCACTACCTCCACCGTGGTCGCGACGCCGGCGGCAAAGCGGTCGCGCGCTTGCGACAGCGTCTCGGCGGCGTAGGTCCGGTTGCTCTCGGCTAATTTCACTTGGCCCGACGCGGTCTGCAGTTCAATCAGGGCGTTGCGGACGTCCTGCTCCACTTGGCCTTTCTGGTCGTCGAGTTCGGCTTGCCGCTGATGCAGTGTGGCCTGCGCTTCCTGTATGTCGCCATTCACGCGGCCCCCCTGCCAGATAGGGACGTTAACCGATCCGGTGGCCGCGAAAACGCCATGCATGGTGGTTGGGTTCGGACCGGTGACTCCATAGTCTCCATTTATAGATGCGCTGGGCAGCCGTTCCGCGCGCGCCGCGGACAGCGCAAATTCAGCCGCCTTCACTTGCGCGGCCGACGCCTGCAAATCGGCGCGGTGTGTCAACGCCGCTTGGATGGCGTCGGCAGGCTGCGGGATGGCGGCGGTATTGAATGATAGCGGTTCAGAAAGCACCAGCTCACGATCCTGCGGCAGTCCGATAATGCGGGACAGCGCGATCAGCTGCTTCTTGAAGTCGGCCTGCAGCGATAGAAGACGCTGTTGTTCAGTTTGCAACTCAACCAGGCTGCGCGTAACATCGATGCGGGCGTTAGTGCCGGCGGCTTTGCGAACTTCCGCCTGGGTATAAATAGCCTGCGCGTTATCCACCTGCGCTTGTTGCGACGCCACCCGCGCCGCTGTCGCAACCGTTTGCAAATACGATCCGCCAACCGCCAGCACGACCTGTTCGCGTGCATCTTTGGCCGAGAGCACTGAGGCCCGTTCGCTGGCTTTAGACACTTGCAGATTGCGGCGCGCCACCGGATCATAGATGGATTGACTAAGCGAGCCGGTCAGCGAAGAGTAATTAAAAGGTCCCACCACGCTGGGAATGGAAAATCCTAGACTGGGCGGCACTTTGAACTGAAATCCATAAGCCGCCAGGTTCACCTGCTGAACGCTGTCGCTGACGCTGGCTGAAATGTTCGGCATCAGCGCGCTCAACGATTGCAAGCGCCGCGCCCTGGCCGCGCGGGCTGAATCGTTTGCCGAAATGGGACCCAAGTTCGATTCCAAGCCGCGCTTAATGGCGAGTGCCATCGTAAGATCGATAGGACCCGCCGGTACATTCGTAGCGGCAACACTGCCAGCATAGGGGCCGCTTACTTGGACAGAGCTGTTGATGGTAGCGACGCCGGATCCACCGGCACTTTGCTGTGTTGCCACTTGCCGGCCGCCGGAATTACCCGACTCGGGCAGCTTGGTAGCCATGCTGGACGAGCCTCCTCCGCCGCCTGATGGGAGTTGCGCCCACAGCGGAACCGCGGCCAGCAGCAGAAGCGTTCGTCTCATAAATCTCGTACATCAATGTACCATATTTCGTACATTTATGTATATAATCGTGGACATGAGAGCGCAGGGTGCTATCGCCGCGCCCAACAAGCATCAGCAACGAACTGAAGTTACGCGGCAAAAGCTTCTCGGCGCCGCCTTGCGGGTATTCGCCCGTGACGGATTTGAAGCTTCACGCATCGAAGACATCGCAGCGGAGGCGGGCCACAGCCGCGGAGCCTTCTATGCCAACTTCAACACGAAGGAAGATCTGTTCCTGGCATTATTGGAGCAGCAGGCAAGCAAGCGAATCGGCGAGTTGCAGGCGGCTATTGCCGGAATTGACAATCGCAAGCAGCGCCTGATCAAAATGCGCCAATTCTACCTGGGAAGCGCCACCAATCGTCAGTGGGCCATGTTGACGCTGGAATTCAAGCTTTACGCCTTGCGGCACAGCCGCAAACGCGCCAGGCTGGCAGCCGCCCACCAGCGCATTCGCGAATCGCTGCACTTGGAACTGATGAGCCATTTGAACGATAGCTATTTAGGCAGAGAACTGAAAGAGAACGCGATCAAGGTGCTGTTAGAGGTGTTGTTAACGGGCCTGGTTCTGGAGCACTCGTACGATCCCAAACGCGTGCCGGCCGAGGAGTTGACCAATTTACTTGGACGTATGTTCGATTTCCTGACTGAATAAGCCAAGCAGAAATCTGATCACAGCCGACAGGGGCATCCCATGAATGAGTTTGGCATGGACAACTAACTAACTAATTCCCGTCTGTCTTTTCCTAGCTTAAAAGCCATTTTGCAACCGGGAGAACCGAGCTTAAGGCCGGAATCTTTGTTCGACTCTAAAGAGTGTCTAGGTAACCACAGGCACCAATAGTCAGGAGTCCATTTCGACTCAGATAAGCGCCTAATGCAAATGACTCTCCACATCGCGTACCCAGTCCGGCCGCTTTAAAACCTCGCGCGGCTTGCTGCCATCCGGTGGTCCAATGATGCCATCTTTCTGCATCATGTCGAGTATCCGCGCCGCCCGCCCATAACCCAAACGAAGCCGCCGCTGCAACGTAGAAGTGGAAGCTTTCCCCGCTTCCAGAACCACTCGCAAAGCATCTTCATACATCGGGTCCTGGGCCCCGTCGAAAGCCTCCGCCTCTTCGATCTCCGCCTCTCCATCCTCCGACGGCGGCGTCAGCAGAAAGCTTTCGTCATATTCAGGCGTTGCTTGCTTCTTCCAGAAGTCCACTACTTCGTTTGTTTCGGCCTCAGTCACATAAGCGCCATGAACGCGGCTCAGCCGCGACGAACCCGGCGGCAGGAACATCATGTCGCCCTTGCCGAGTAAATGCTCCGCGCCCATGCTGTCGAGGACCGTACGGGAATCCACGCGCGTAGCCACCCGGAAACTAATGCGCGAAGGGAAATTAGCCTTGATCAGGCCTGTGATTACATCGACGCTGGGCCGCTGTGTTGCCAGCACCAGATGCATGCCGACCGCGCGCGCCATCTGCGCCAGCCGAGTAATGCATTCTTCCACGTTCTGCCGCTCCAACATCATAAGGTCGGCTAACTCATCAATCAGGATCAGCACGAAAGGCAACGGCTTAAGATCTTCATCATTCTCCGAATCTTCAAACAGGCTGCGCGGTTCCGCCTTCAGCAGCGCCATTTTACGGTTGTATTGATCGATGTTGCGCACGCCCTGCGCCGCCAGCAATTTCAGCCGCCGCTCCATCTCAAGAACGGCATTGCGAAGCGCGTTAGTCGCTTTCTTCGGCTCGGTGATCACCGGCGTCAGCAAATGCGGTATGCCTTCGTAAATGCCGAGTTCCACGCGCTTGGGGTCCACCATGATCATCCGGACCTGATCGGGAGTCGCCTTATAAAGGAACGACATGATCATGGCATTCAGCATCACGCTCTTGCCCGATCCGGTAGAACCCGCGATCAACAGGTGCGGCATGGTCTCGAGCGTGGCGACCTTTATGCGCCCGTTGATATCCTTGCCCATCGCAATCGTCATCTTGGAAGGCGAATCAATAAACTCAGGGGATTCCAGAATCGCTCGGAGGCTGATCACTTCGCGGCGTGTGTTCGGAACTTCGATTCCAACGGTGGATTTGCCGGGTATGCGCTCGATAAGAATGGACTCGGCCTGCAGACCCAGGCAAAGGTCCTCGGAAAGCGTCGTGATCCGGCTGTACTTAATGCCCGCCTCCGGCTTGAACTCAAACGTAGTAACAACCGGCCCGGGATTGATTTGCACAACCGAGCCCCGAACGTTGAACTCCTCAAGTTTCGATTTGATGCGGCTTGCGACTTCTTTCAGTTCGAAGCTGTCATAGCCGCCGCCTTCCGGGATAGCGTTCAGGAGGCTGGTCGGAGGCAGTTCGTAAGCACGGCGACGGCGAACCGGCTGCGCATCCGATTCGAACGCCTCGGTAAATGTCGTCGCAGGTGCCAGTTCCGGCTCAAGCTCCGCCACGAACGCCGGCGTCTGCGGCCGCGGCGCAGTATCCGCTAACGTGCGAATAGGAATGTCGGTTTCTTCGCCAGTTTCCTCGTCAGGCATGTCGAACGGCGGCGTCTCGGCGTCAGTTGCCTTCGCCACAGTCTTCTCAGCAATCGGCTCCGCCGCCGGTTGCATCGACATTACCGCTTCCGTCTTCAGATAGTCGCCAGCGGCGGGCACCGGGATAGCCGACTTCCGGCGCCGCGGATTAGCCGTTTCGGTCTCGGCTTCAGGCGTCACGGGTTTGGCAGTGCGCCGGGCAGCTCGTTCGGCGGCGCGCAATTTGGCCGCTTCTATGGCGCGCTCACGCCGCTCCTGACTCGCTATTCGCCAGCCCTCACTCATCTGGTTCCACTTGGCAATCGGACCGGCAAGCCAGCGCATCAGGGTTGAGGCTTCAAACGTTGAGGCAAAATACAAAGCAATGATTCCGGCGGCGGCCGTAATGAGGGCAGCGCCCAGCAGGTTGAACCTTGCAGTAAGGAAATCAGCAAGCACCAATCCCACCAGTCCGCTAGGCCGGACCGTGCCGCCAATCAGCCAGTGCTTTGGAAACAAACCACATCCCGTGGATAGGCAGAACCACAAAGCGAAGCTGCCAACGATACGGAACCATGCGCTTTCAATCGCCGACGAGCGGATCCACTTCCAGCCCAAAGCGCCAATATGAAGCGGCAGCAGGAAAACGCTCAGCCCGAATATCTGGAGAAAAAGGTCAGCCCAGCGCGCCCCAAAAGGCCCCAGCAGGTTGTGCGTGTGCTTGATACCAGTGGCCGTGTTCCACGAAGGGTCGGCCGAGGAATAGGACAAAAGACACAGCCAGGCAGCCAGGCTGAGCAAAAGCAATAAACTACCCACGGCCTCATTGAGCCGGGTGTGTTGCGTCGGAGAGAGAAAACTCATCCAATACGCGAGAAGAAAACCAGAGCACCTTTATTATTGCAAATTCAGCGGCGGCTAAATGCGAAGCGACATACCCGGGAAACACTCGAAGCGCCATAATTGAGGATGGGCGTCTCCTTTTCGCCGCCTCACCAAACTCCAAATGCGCGCAACCAAAATAGTAGCTACTTTAGGACCATCCACGGATCCTGATCCGGTGATGCGGAGCCTGTTCGATGCGGGGGTGGATGTTTTCCGCCTCAACGCCTCGCATGGCACTCAGGCCGACCACGCGCGTCGCATCAAGATGGTTCGTGACCTGTCTGCCGAATACAAAACATTCCCGGGCATTCTGCTCGATCTGCAGGGGCCGAAAATCCGCCTGGGAACATTTAAGGACGGGCCGTGTCTTCTGGAAGAGAAAGCCGTCTTCACCATCACCACCGTACCCACCGATGGGACGCCTGACATCGCGTCCACCAGCTATGTCGATTTCGCGCGCGACGTGAAGAGCGGCGATCCGGTTCTGATTGCCGATGGTACGGTTCAATTGCGGGTGCTGGAATCGGATGGTGTGGCCGCTCGGTGTGTTGTGGTTAGCGGCGGCATGGTAAGCGACCGCAAAGGCATTAACCTGCCCGGCGTCCAGATCAGCACGCCGTCGATGTCAAAAAAAGATGTGGCTGACGCGCACTTTGGAATCGAGCAGGGTGTGGACTTCTTCGCGCTTTCCTTTGTCCGTCAGGCGCGCGATGTTCTGCGCCTGCGGCACCTGTTAGAAGAGCAGGATGCCAAGCAGCCGATTGTGGCCAAGATTGAAAAGCCGGAAGCATGGGAGAACCTGGATTCCATTCTCGACGAATGCGACGGTGTCATGGTGGCGCGCGGCGATTTGGGTGTCGAAATGGCGCTTGAGAAAGTGCCCGCTATCCAGAAAACCATTATTGAAAAGGCCCGGGCACGCGGTAAGTTCTCGA
The DNA here is from genome assembly GCA_003163855.1 of Bryobacterales bacterium. Taxonomy (GTDB): domain Bacteria; phylum Acidobacteriota; class Terriglobia; order Bryobacterales; family Bryobacteraceae; genus Bog-105. The sequence goes on from PLRJ01000175.1 coordinate 59,144, forward strand.
TCACTGCTACCCAGATGCTGGAATCGATGATTGAAAATCCGCTGCCGACTCGCGCCGAGGTAAGCGACGTAGCCAATGCCATTCACGATGGCACCAGCGCCGTCATGTTATCGGCCGAAACTTCCGCCGGCAAACATCCTATAGACGCAGTACGTGTTATGTCGCGCATCGCCATCGAAACAGAATCGTCCGTGGCACGCAAGGGCTTTTCCAATGGCTGGAATCGCGATGAGCGTGCTATCCCGGAGATTATCGCGGACGCCGCGTACCATTGCTCGCGCATTGCCGGCGTGGTGGCGCTAGCGGTTGGAACCACCAGCGGGTCATCGGCCCGAATGCTGGCCCGTTACCGCCCGCCCGTGCCCATCTACGCTTTTACATCAAGCGAGGCGGTCGCCCGCCAGTTAGCCGTCATTTATGGCGTGCGCGCGATTGTGTCGCCCGTTATGTCTTCAACCGACAACATGCTGCAGCAGATGGAACACACATTGATTGAACAGAAGTACGTAGCGCCAGGCGAGAAAATCGTCTTCGTGGCTGGCCAGCCCGTGGGCATGCGCGGCTCCACAAATATGCTGAAGCTTCACAGCATTAGCGGCATATCTTAAACGGATGTACGATTCCATTCTTCTTATCTCCTTTGGCGGACCTGAGCGCACAGAGGACGTTATGCCGTTTCTTGAAAACGTCACGCGCGGACGCAATATTCCGCCTGAACGTCTGCTGGAAGTAGCTGAACATTATTATCATTTCGGCGGCGTTAGTCCTATCAATGATCAGTGCCGCGATCTGATCTCGGCACTTCGGCCTGAATTAGACAAGCACGATGTACGTTTGCCCATCTACTGGGGGAACCGGAACTGGCACCCTTTCCTGGCTGATACGTTGCGCCAGATGAAAGACGACGGCAGGAAGCACGCGCTCGGCCTGGTCACGTCGGCTTACAGTTCGTATTCAGGCTGCCGCCAGTACCGAGAAAATATAGCCGAGGCACAGAAGATCATAGGCGACGGCGCTCCGCAGGTGGACAAGATTCGCGTCTTTTACAATCATCCAGGCTTCATTGAGGCGATGAGCGATCGGGTGCGCGGAGCTTTGCAACAGTTCCCGCCGGGCGCGAACGACATTCACTTCGTAGCCACCGCGCACAGCATTCCCTGCTCGATGGCTGAAACCAGCGACTATGAGAAACAACTGCGCGAAGCGACTCGTTTGGTTGCCGAGAAGACCAATTTGACGAAGTGGGATCTGGTTTATCAAAGCCGCAGCGGTCCGCCGACGCAGCCGTGGCTGGAGCCCGATATTCTCGATCATCTGCGCAATCTGCATGGCCAGGGAGTGAAAAACGTACTAGTTGCGCCGGTGGGATTTATATCGGATCACCTGGAAGTGATGTTCGACCTGGATACGGAAGCAAAAGAACTGGCAAGCGAGTTAGACATGACGATGGTTCGGGCTGCGACGGCGGGAACGCATCCAGCGTTCATTACCATGCTGCGTCAGATTATTGCCGAGCGCTTGTCGCCTGCGGAGCCTAAGCTTTCCATCGGCTTGTTTGGACCTAATCACGACGTCTGCCCGGTGAATTGCTGTCCGGCCCCGCAAAAAGCCGGTAGACCTCCCGTTTCGGCAATCCCATCTGCTTCGCAACGGCCTTAATGGCCTCCATGCGTTCCATTCCCATCTCCTGCAGGCGCGCCACCTCCACTTTGGGGTCGCCATCTGTCACCCTTTCTTCCGCCCCGGCGATGACCAGCGTGATTTCGCCTTTCACGCTGTCGCGCTGAGCCAACGTTTGCTTTAGCTCGGTAGCGGTCCCGCGCAAAAACTCCTCATGCAGCTTCGTAAGTTCGCGCGCGATGACTAAAGGCCGGAGATCCAGGACGGTTTCAATGTCTGCCAGCGCATCCAGAATGCGGTGCGGGCTCTCGTAGGCGATCACGGTGGAGCGTTCGCGTACCAATTCTTCCAATACCTGACAGCGGGCATGCGATTTCGGCGGTAGGAAGCCTAGGAAGCGGAACCGGTCCGTCGGCAATCCCGAAGCCGCCAGCGCAGCCAGGGCGGCTGAAGCTCCCGGCAGCGGAACCACGGCAAAACCAGCAGCTATGGCGGCGGCCACCACGCGATAACCTGGGTCGGAGATCAGCGGCGTCCCGGCATCGGTCACCAGCGCAATCGACTTGCCCTCGCCCAGGCGCTCCACGATTTCAGCCGCGCGGCTCTCTTCGTTATGCTCGTGATAGCTCAGCAGCGGCTTGTTAATCTCAAAATGCCTAAGAATTTTCTGAGTTTGCCGTGTATCTTCGCACGCAATCGCCGAAACTTCGTCCCGTAAGATACGTAATGCCCGCAGCGTGATATCTTCCAGGTTTCCAATTGGAGTTGCTACGAGATAGAGCGCCGCTTTCAAGCACTACGAGTTTATCGTCTAAGGCTGACCATTGAGTTCTCACATGCGAAAACCGCTACAGATTACCGAAACAGAAAGTGCACCTTTATATGTCCGCTGGACACCGGAGCGCTGCCCCTACGCGCTGGAGATGAAGCTGGAACTGATTACGCGCCTGAAAGTGGCGCTGGCGGAAGGCGAGCGCCAAGGTGTTGAGATCGGCGGCGTTTGGGTGGGCAGCCTTCCTACAGCCGAAGCCCCAACGCTGCGCCTGGATGACTTGATGCTGGTTCCGCGGCGTCTCGAAGATGGGCCCATCTACATGCTCGACCCGGAACAGCAAGTGCGGCTTTCGGAACTGACGGAAAGTTCGCGCGCGAGTGAGAGCGCGGTCGTAGGTTTTTTCCGAAGCCAGATGCGTCGCAAAGAGCTGGTGCCGGCCGACTCCGACCGCAGCATGCTGGCGCAGCAATTCCCCCATGGCCACTATGCCTTTCTGCTGGTGGAGAGCCGCGAACCGCGCCAGGCGGCATTTTTTCTACCCTGCGGCGGTGCGCTTTCCGATCAACCCGCCATGCCGGCGTTTCCCTTCGACGAAAGCGCTTTTCAAACGCTCCCTGAACTGCCGGCCGAAGCGACGGAAGATATCCGCAAGTTCAGCTTCCTTCCGCCGCAGACAAGCCGCCTTCCCTGGCTCGGCTTGGCCGGAGCGATATTACTAGCGGCCCTCATCGCCTTCTGGACACTTGGCGACCGCCTCAACCAATATCTGCGTCCGGCTTCCAATCAGGTGGACCTGACGGTCGCTTCTTCCGGCGGAACGCTGAAAATCTCGTGGGATCATTCGGCGCCCGTTCTTTCGGCCGCACGCGGCGCAACGCTGGTGATCAACGACGGACCCAGTCATCGCGAGCTGCGCATGGACACCGACGATCTGCGCATGGGCCAAGTAGATTACGAACGCTTAACCAAAAAGGTGTTTGTCATTATGATGCTGGACGCTCCCAACGCCAAAATGCCCCCCCAGACGTTCGATTGGAGCGGCAATTAGCTAGCAAACCACCAAAGCGCAATGGTGGGGACGCGCGTGTCTCCTGTTTTTAGAACTGAAGCAGCAGCATAAACCGGCTTTTCCGCATCCACCATATATATGGCCACATCTGAAATGCCCGCAGTGTCTGAGCTCGATCGTGTCTGCGGCATGAAGGTGGACCCGGCGAAAGCAGGCCCTAATAGTGTTTTCCAGGGGCATACCTATTATTTCTGCGGCGCAGGCTGCAAGAAAAAATTTGACGCAGCGCCTGAAACTTACCTGAAGCCCCAACCCAAACTCACTGACAAAAAGTCCGACCTTAGCGTCGAATACACCTGCCCGATGGATCCGCAAATCCGCCAGATGGGTCCCGGAACGTGCCCCCTGTGCGGCATGGCGCTGGAACCGGTGCAGGCTACCGCTGGCGAGGAGTCGAACGCGGAACTTACCTCTATGACTCGCCGCTTTTGGGTGTGCGCCGCACTTACCGCGCCTCTGCTGGCGCTCATGTTCTGGCCTGACCTTCCGTGGCTCGAATTACTGCTGGCCACCCCGGTGGTGCTTTGGGGCGGATTCCCGTTCTTCCAACGCGGCTGGTCCTCTGTAAAAAACCGCCGCTGGAACATGTTCACCCTCATTGCCCTGGGCACCGGCGCTTCCTATTCATTCAGCCTGTTTACTCTTCTCCTCCCGCAGTTCCTTCCTGCTTCCTTCCGTGATATGCACGGCCGCCTCCCGCTCTACTTCGAACCCGCCGCCGTTATCACGACGCTAGTCCTCCTTGGACAAGTGCTGGAACTGCGCGCCCGCAGTCGCACCAGCAGCGCGCTGAAGTCGCTCTTGAACCTTGCGCCTAAGACCGCGCGCCTGGTGGAGCAGGGAAGAGAACGCGATATCCCGCTCGATCAGGTCCACGCCGGACAAACGTTGCGCGTCAGGCCTGGGGAAAAAGTGCCGGTGGACGGCGTCGTGCTGGAAGGTTCATCGTCGGTTGACGAATCGATGGTGACAGGCGAATCCATGCCCGTCGCAAAATCGAAGGACGCGCGTGTAACCGGCGGAACCCTTAATTCCACCGGCGGCTTCCTGATGCGTGCCGATCGCGTAGGCGCCGACATGCTGCTGAACCAGATAGTCCGCCTAGTAGGAGAAGCGCAGCGCACGCGGGCCCCTATTCAGCGTCTGGCCGACCAGGCTGCGGCGTATTTCGTCCCGGCGGTGGTCATAGCGTCCATCATCACGTTCGCGGTCTGGGCCATCTGGGGACCCGATCCCAAACTCGCGCACGCCTTCGTGAATGCCATCGCGGTACTCATCATCGCGTGCCCGTGCGCGTTGGGCTTGGCTACGCCGATGTCCATTATGGTGGGCACCGGCCGCGGCGCAACGGCCGGCATCCTTATTCGTAACGCCGAGGCGCTTGAAACCCTGCATAAGATCGACATGCTGGCGGTGGACAAAACCGGCACGCTCACCGAAGGTAAACCCAAGCTCATCGCGTTGAAAGCCCGCCCACCATTCAACGAAGATCAGTTGTTGAGTTATTGCGCCGCGCTCGAACGTTCGAGCGAACATCCTCTCTCGGCCGCCATTGTGCAAGCTGCCCACGAGCGCAAAGTCAATCTTCCCGACGCCTCCGAGTTCCAATCCATCACCGGCAAAGGAATAAAAGGAACCGTCTCTGGCCATGAAGTGTTAGTTGGGTCAACGCCTCTTTTGCTCGATGCCGGAATCGACCCGGCGCAACCGGAACAAGACGGTAAGACTGAAACCATAATCTTCGTCGCTATCGATCATCAGCCTGCGGGCTGGGTGGCCATTGCCGATCCCATTCGTGCAACCACCCCGGAAGCGCTAAAAATGCTTCATGATCAGCACGTACGCGTCGCTATGCTCACCGGCGATTCCCACGCCACTGCCGCCGCTATCGCCGCCGAGCTTCACTTAGACGATTTCCAGGCCGAGGTCCTTCCCCGGCAAAAAGCCGCAGCGGTAAAGAAATGGCAGGCCGAAGGCCACACCCTCGCCATGGCCGGAGACGGAGTGAATGACGCACCCGCTCTTGCGGCCGCCAACGTCGGCATCGCGATGGGCACCGGGACAGATATCGCAATGGAATCCGCCGGCATCACGCTAGTAAAGGGCGATCTCCGTGGCATCGTCCGCGCCCTCCTGCTAAGCCGGGCCACGGTCCGCAATATTCGTCAGAACCTGCTGTTCGCGTTTCTCTACAACGTGCTCGGCATTCCGATAGCAGCCGGCGTGCTTTATCCGTTCTTTGGAATTTTGCTGAGCCCAATGCTGGCTAGCGCTGCCATGACACTGAGTTCAGTCTCAGTCATCTCCAATGCGCTGCGGCTGCGCGGTGTGAAGCTGTAAACTCGCAAGCGAATAAAAGCTATGACAGCCATTCTTGATTCGTCGCAATGCCCCGCCGCGGAAAGCATTCCCGGCAAGGGTAGCGGAGCACGTCCGGCAGCTTCGTGGAGGTGGAAATTCCTTGCGAGTGGTGAACGCGCCGAAACAATCGACCTCAGCGCACAAGAGTGGAAATCCCACCCCACAACACGCACAAACCGAACACCACAATCCGGTTCTGCTTGCTCCAACGGCCCAGCACAGTAATGCCCACCGCGCCCGCCAGCAACCACACGAGTTGATCTACCATTCATCCGAATAGTGCTCACGCCGCGAGAAAAATCGCGCCTAAAGGCCGTACAAACCTTTTGCATTATCATGCAAAACCATGTGCGCCAGCCGCAGCGCCTGCTCGCGTGTCACCTCGTGATCCCGCACCATGCCCTCTAGCGCCATTGCCAGCGCTTCCCTCGCGGTTTTGTTTGCCATCCACAAACTCTCTTCCCAACCCATCAAATCCGACGACGGGTATGCATCCGTCCCATACATCACCTTCTCCGGATTTCGTTCCAGCCACTCGCGCAGCGTAAACGCCAGCGTGGCAGGAGCAAACGAAAGTGCCTGCGACGAATAATCCAGATAAACGTTCGGCTTCTCCAGCAGTGCCCCCGCTTCACGCGTGTACGGCCAGCCGCCATGAACAAAAACAAACTTCGTCTTGCGCATGCGTGGATCGTTCAGCACCGGCTCCAGCAGCAGCGGATTCACTCCCGCCACATCAAAATAGCCGCCCGCGCCCGCCATAGTATGCAGATGAACCGCCATCCCCAGTCGCCCGCACTCCAGCGCAATGTAGCGAAACAAATAATCCTGCAAAACCTTGTACTCGGCTTGCGGCGGAGCGGCCGCGCCTATCCATTTCGTGTACACCGCTTCCGCATCCGCTGTCGCCGGATCGCCGAAATCGAATTTGCGCAGATAGGCAATCTCAAACTTCTCCGCCACGGCGCCGCCTTTCTGCTGTGCCTCCAGCGTTGGAGTAACCACCCGTTGCAGATATTCCTTCAACGTCGCTGGCGGCTGCGTCATTCCTAACTGCTTCAAGTAACGCTGCCGCAGCCTGTCTTCCAGCGGAACATAAACCTTCCGGTCTGAATTATCGCCCGCCACGTTTGCATTGTTCAGCGGAAACAAAAGCGCATCCACGTAAGGGACCCAAAGAAAGCTTGGCGGCGCGATGCCATCGCAAAATGCCACCCGGTTTCCCAGCATACTTTCGATATGCGCCTGGTCCAACACCCACACCGAGTACTGATGACCCTGCGCTTTTCTTACCGCTTCACGCGCTTGCTTCATCTTGCCCATGTCTGATCCCGCATAATTGAACAACGCTTTCCATGCCAGCGGCAGGTTGGGATTCGAAGGCCGAAGCAAAACCGGGTCTGATTCGGGCTCCAGGTTATCCACCGGCAGCGCATCAAAATCGCGATCTCCAGGAACCGTTGCAGGCGGACACACCGGATGCGCATGATCGTCAATCGCCTGAATCTGTTGAATGTCACTTAGAAGCTGGGGCTCACGCCCGCACCCAACCGCCATGACCAGCAGCAGGCAGATGCCAGATATGTGGTGAACTCTCACTGCGCCGTGTACCCGCCATCCATCATCAACACCGCTCCGGTGAAAAACGTCGCGTAATCACTCGCCAGGAAGGCGAAGAAGGCTGCTACTTCGTCTGCCGTCGCCACTCTGCCAATCGGATGATTCCTTCGCAGCATTTCCCAATACCCCTTTTCATCGCCCGACGCTTTCGCCGAAGCATGCACAATCGGAGTATCCACGGTACCGCATCCCACCGCGTTCACGCGAATGTTACGCTGCGCGTATTCCACCGCCATCTGCCGCGTCATCTGATGCAGCGCGCCTTTTGAAGGCCCATAGGCTCCCTGCGTCGGAATACCAGCCTCGCCTGAAATCGAGCCCGTAAGTAGAATCAAGCCGCCTTGCTGCTTGATCATCACCGGAATCACATGCCGGGCAGCCCAATAAACTGCCTTTACGTTTGTGTTCATCACGCGGTCCCACTCCTCGGGCGTGTGTTCATGAATCGGCTGCACCACGCTTACGCCGGCATTGCTCACCAGCACGTCAATCCGGCCGAAGCGCTCCATCGCCGCCTTTGTAAACTGGACGGCTGTGCTCTCCAATCCGACATCGCCCTGCACCAGCACTACTTTGGAGCCAAATTCTTCAGGTGCCTCAGCCTTTACGTCCACGCAAACAATTCCCGCTATGCCACACTCCAGAAACCTCCGGGTGATCGCCAAACCGATGCCCGAAAACGCGCCCGTTACAACCGCAACTTTTCCTTCAAGTGAAATATTCATCTGCTCCTCAAAAAGCGCAAAGGGCACAAGGCCGTGCCGCCGAACAGGTGACGAACCCGTCGCTCGAGGCGGTCTCGGCGTGCCCGTCTTGCGCGTCTTCTTCGTTAAAAGTTACTCTGTTGGCAGACCATGACTCTCCCCAAGTGTGTTCAACTTTGCGCCGCATTCTGTCTCTTCACAGCCATCCTTTCCGCCCAAGTCACCTTCAGCCATGACGTAGCACCCATCATTTATAGTCATTGCTCAGGATGCCACCGCGAAGGCGAAGCTGCACCGTTCACCCTGCTGAACTACCGCGACGTGGCCAAGCATGGCAAGCTGATCGCCGCCGTGACGGCCGCACGCATCATGCCGCCCTGGAAGGCCGAACCCGCATCCTATCCTTACAAAGACTCGCGCCGCCTCGCCGACGCTGACCTCAAGACCATTCAAACCTGGGTCAAGCTCGGCATGCCTGAAGGCGATCGTGCCACCGCGCCCGTGCCGCCGAAATTCACCTCCGGCTGGCAGCTTGGCACGCCCGATCTTATCGTCAAAATGGACAAAGCCTTCCCTGTTCCTGCCGAAGGCGCCGACATTTACCGTTACCTTCGTATCCCTCTCAATCTGCCCGAAGACAAATGGATTCAGGCCATCGAGCTTCGTCCCTCGTCCCGCCAAGTGGTTCATCACGTCCTCTATTTCGCCGACACTTCCGAGGACGCCAGGAGAATCGAGGCTGAACAGGACGCGAACCCGGCGACCGGCATGAGAATCAGTCGCAACATGGTCCCGCTGGGCGGTGTGGCCGTCGGAGCCCAACCGCATCTGCTTCCCGGCGGCCTGGCCCTGTACCTGCCTAAAGGCACAGACCTGATGTTTCAGTACCACTTCCACCCCATTGGCAAAGCAGATTCGGAACAATCCACCGTCGGCCTCTATTTCGCAAAACAGGCTCCTGAACACACCCTCACCAACGTGCAGCTTCCCGTTGCCTATGGACTCTTTTCCGCGCTCGACATCCAACCCGGTCAAAAAGATTTCACCGTCCGCGATTCGTTTGTGCTGCCCGTCGACGTCCAAGCCATCAGCATCGGCGCTCACGCCCACTATATTGGCAAGACCATGAAGATGACCGCTACCTTCCCCGATGGCTCCGTCAAAACGCTACTGCAAATCAAAGACTGGGACTTCGCCTGGCAGGATCGCTACTTCTTTGAAAATCCGCTTCTGCTGCCCAAGGGCACCAAGCTAGCGAGCGAAGTCACTTGGGACAACTCAGACGAGAACGCCAAGAATCCTTCGCGTCCTCCGGTTGAAGTGCGTTGGGGAGAGCAAACCAAAGACGAGATGGGCGCCGTAACGCTGCAAGTTTATCCAGCCGCAGAGTCCGACTTGGCGACGCTTCAAACCAACTATCGCCGCCACGTGCGCGAGATCGCCGCTGCGCAAATCAGAAAAGATCCAAGCCTGATGGTGAAGGTGCGCGAGTTAACCGGCGGCAATTAAAGGCAATGAACTCAACGGTTCTAACCCTTCTGCTCTTCATCCTGGATGTGACCGGCATCAACCGCAACCCCTTGCGAGTTGAATCCGGCAAAGCCAGCGCTCTTTTCTTCATCACCAACGACTGTCCCATCGCCAACTCCTTCGCGCACGAAATAGCCCGCATCTGTTCCGACTACAAATCCAAAGGCGTTGCCTGCACTCTGGTCTACGTCGATCCTTCCCTCACTGACGAACAAGCCCGCAAACATGCCGCCGAATACGGTCACGGAGACTATCCAAGAATCGTCGACCGCAAACACGAACTAGTGAAAGCCACAGGTGCAACCATCACGCCCGAGGCCGCCGTTATTGACCGGGAAGGAAAGGTGGTCTACCTGGGCCGCATCGACGATTCTTATGCCTCACTAGCCCAACCCCGCCGCCCCATCAAAGACGCCGATTTGCGCAACGCCTTGGACGAGTTGGTCGCCGGCAAACCTGTCGGGAAACCCAGGACCAAAGCTCTGGGCTGCTATATCTCCGACCTTGTGCCATAGCCGCTGAAACAACCAACAACCGAAAACGATCCAGTAGGCATGAGCAAGCTTAATGAAGAAGAAAAGGATGAACTGAGCGCGGCCGAATTCGCCTTCCCCAAGCAGCGCAAGGAACCGCTGAACGATGCCAAACACGTTCGTAACGCCGTCGCCCGCTTCAATCAGGTCCAGGGCGTGACGGATAGCGAACGGGACGAAGCCTGGAAGCGCATTAAACACGCCGCCAAAAAGTTCAACGTTGAAGTGAACGAGTCCAGTTGGCACGAACTCGCGCATGCGGGCAAGCGCTAGGCGGTTACAGGCGCGCTCGGGGCTTCGTCCAGCAGCTTACGAACCGTCTTCCCAATCTCCAGGTATTTCTCGAGGTCGGGGGGCTTTTGAATAAATTCGCGAATACGAAAGCTTGCCAGCTTGGCTTGTTCGCGGACCGACGGAGAAGAACTCATCACCGCGATACAAATGTTCTCGTAGCCCGGCTCCTGCCGGATGATCTGCAGAACCTCAAGGCCACCAATTTTGGGCAGGTTCAAATCCAAAATGATCAAGTCTGGCGCGGGGCCGCGGCTCTCGCGCCTAACGTAATCAACCAAATCGCTGCCATCTTCAAATACCACCAGGTCACACTCCACACAACCCTCTGCTAACGCCATTCGGAATAGGTCGACGTCGGCCGCATTGTCTTCCACCAGGAACACCGTAGGCACTGCGTATCTCCTCTCCTTACATTCTTAGCTTAAAAGGTTCGCAGGCAAGGTGAAGATGAAATTGGCGCCCCGCCCCACTTCCGATTCCACCCAGATTCGGCCGCCATACCGCTCCACCACGCGCTGGCAGATTGCCAGTCCGATGCCGGTACCAGGAATTCGCTTGCCATGCAGCCGCTTGAAGGCGAGGAAAATCTTGGCATGGTACTCCGGCGCAATGCCGATGCCGTTGTCGGATACACAGATCTGGAGATAGCCGTTCATTCGACCCGCGCTGATCTCTATCCTCGGCTGTTCCTCGCTCCGATATTTAATGGCGTTGCCGACCAGGTTCTGGAAAAGCGGAGTGAAGTGGCTCTCAAAGCCGAGCAAAACAGGTAAGCGCGCGATCTTTACTATGGCGTCATTCTCGGCAATCATAATTGCAAGATTGTCGAGCGCCTTTTGCACCACCAGGTTGAGATCAACCGGCCGCGGAGGCTCCTCAAATTTCGCGCCAATCTCCGCGTAGGTGAGCAAATCGGCCAGCAGTTCACGCATGCGCGCCGTTCCACCCGCGATATTTTCCACGAACTTCATATCGTCGTCGCCAATATCTTTGGCAAAACGCCGCAACAACAGCTGAGAATAGACCGTTATCATCCGCAGCGGCTCCTGCAGATCGTGGCTCGCAATAAAGGCGAAGCGTTCCAGGTCTTCATTCGATCGCGCCAGGTGCTGGTTCGACGTGCGCAGATCCTCATTAAGCTGGGCCACGGAATTGAGACTGCTTTCCAGCGACTCACGCGCTTTCTGCGCATCCGCCAGCGCGGCTTCACGCGCCAGCAGCGCCGTGCGCAACTCGCCGTCGCGCGACTGAATGCCGGCCAGCATCTCGTTAAACTCGTCAACCAGCACGCCCAGTTCATCGCCTGAAAACTTCTTGGCCCGAATGCCATAATCGCGCGAGTTCGACACGCGCGTCGCCGTATGCGCAAGCTCAACAATGGGAGTGGCAATCACAGACCGCAGCCGCATGGAAAAAAGAAAAGCGATAATCGTCGAAAGCAGAAATACGCCAATCACCATGGCGCCGTAGATCTCTACGCGGTTATAAATCTCACCCAGATCGTAGACCAAAACAAGCGTGCCCAGCCACCGCTCCTTCTGAAAAATCGGCCGGACTACCACCAGCTTGCCTGCCTCGAAACGGACACTCGCAGTAAGCTCTTCGGCCGGGCAGGCTGCGCTCCACTGGTCGCGTTTGAATTGGGCAAACAACTCACTGCCTCGGTTGAAAATGCATCCGCTCTCCACGTGAGTCCGGGCGCGCAGTGTGTTCAGCGTCTCCGTGGCGGCCGTCGGATCGTCGAACGACAGCGAAGCCGTGGTGTTATCGGCAATGATGTGGGCAAGCGCGGATAGATCGTTCTTCAAATAACCGCGAAAGAGAACCAGGTCGGCAAAGATTATGCCCACGGCGGCGAGGACAAGCGCAACGCCTGTAGTCGCCATCACAATCAACATCAGCTTGCGCCGTATGGGCGTGTCGCGCAGGCGGCGCCAGAGCGGCTCTAACGTGTGTAAACCAGAGGCCCGCATCTTACCTTTCAATCGACCTCGCCACCGCCAGCAGTTTGGAACTCAGTTTCAACCCCGCGCTCGCTGCTGCCTTTAAGTTGATATCGAAACGCACGCGCCGGCTGTCAATCACAAAAGCGATAATGCCGCCGCGGCGAATGAACTCATCGCCCTCGCCTACCGTCAAAACTCCGGGGGCGGCGCTGTTGCCCGCTGGACTGCCCGCCGTATATAGCACTTGGCACGATGCCTGCTGGACCTCCCGTATGCGGGTGACGGTAATTTTGTGTCCATTTACCGACTCACCTTCCACAATCTGATCGATAGCCGGGCCAAACGGATCGCCGCCCAGGATACAGACATTGAACGGGGCGTCGTTCGCCAGCGCGCTTGGTGGCCATTCTACGAATCGAGCAAAGTTCAATAGAAAGGCAGCTTTAACCTGGTACTCAAGCGGAGGCTGTGCGGCGGATAGCCTGCCAATATAAGCGGCAAACAACAATGCGGCCCGCCAGCACCGAGGCCTCATGCTTACTTCCGCCACGTGAGCTGCAGGTACGCGCTTCGTTTTATCGCCACGTTCGGCCCATCATCGGCCGTATACTCCACGTGATGAGCCTGCAGCAGATTCTGGCCCGTTAATGCGAGTTCAACGCCGGGCCGCACTTGCCAGGCCAGGCGCGCGTCAGCGCTGGAGTAAGCCGGAATACCAAGGCCGCCAAGCGCACTAATATAGCGATACGAAAAGTCAAACTGCAGCTTCTTGCCGAGATCGAATGCCGTGGACGCCGTCACCTGATGTTTCGGACTACCGCCGTCAATGCTGGGAATCGTACTCAAAGCCAGCTTGCTGGACGGCGATTCCTCCAGCCACAGATCGAGATAGGAATACGAACTGCGTAACCGCCAGAATTTTGCCGGCCGCCACTCCGGGGCGATCTCAACACCCGCGGTGTGACCCTCCAAGCCGTTACGGAACTGCGCTGGCAGCAGCAGATGCAAAGGTGCGGGCGCGTCTGACAAGGAAAAGGCATCGGTGATAATTTCCTCATCAAACAGATCATGGTAATGGTTTACAAAACCCGCAATGTCAACCAGCACATTCTTGCTGAACAAGCGGCGATAGCCAAGCTCGTAACCGTTAAGCTGCTCGGGCGCGAAATTCGGATTCGGCAGGAACGCCGCGAACGCCTGCAGACCCAATGGCGTGGATCCAAGATAGCCGCTTAGCGTAAAGTTCTCCTCCGCGTCCGAGGGCGTGCGAACCGCATGCGTATAAGCCGCCCACATCGTCTGGTTGCTGGTCGGCGTCCAGGCCAGACGCGCGCTCGGCTCTGGCTCAAAAGTGGTGAAGTTGGTATGCAGCAGCTTGGTGCCCAACGTCAGAATAAGATGCTCCGGCACCAGCGCAATCTCATCCTGAAAGAAGCCCGTGTAGAGTTGATCGGTCCGGTGAATAGGTGTGAACGTCAGCCCGGAAAAGATAATCGGATCATAGATGGTAATGGCTCGCGCGCCAAGGCCAAACGAGAGTTGCTGCCGTGAATCAAGCTTCACCCGCTGCAGATAATCCACGTCGTAGGTGGTGCGGTAGTCCGCCAGGTTCAATTCGCGATGGTTTGTGCGGTCCACATACGCCTGCACCTGGAAATCATTGCCTGCCGAAAACGTGCGCTTCCATCGGCCCAGAATATTGGCGCCCGATAGATATTCGTGGCCATAAAGGTCCTGTGAATAAGGAGCTGTATAGCTGACGGCTTGTGCGCCCTCACCCACCTTTTCCACATAACCATCTCCCTGTAGCGTGAAGTTCGAGTCGTTGCTTTGCACCCATTCCATGCGAAAGCCGGTTTGCGCGGTACGCCATGCATCGTAATTATTGCCGTTGGAGTGATACTCATGGGCGTCGGCCACCGCCTTCCCATAAACCCGGTAGGTCAAGTTGCCACCCACGATGCCGCCGTAGCGTATCGTAGTGCTGCCCAAATCGACGTCGCCGCCGGCGAGCGAAACCAGCAACCCCTGGCTGTCTTTGGAACTCTTCGTAATTACGTTGATTACGCCGTCCACTGCATTCGGTCCCCAGATCACGCCGCCCGGACCCCGGATCACCTCAATGCGATCGATATCAAACATGTCCGTGTCCTGCGCTTCCCAGTAGGTGCCCGCAAACAAAGTGGTGTAAACTTCGCGTCCGTCAATCAGCACCAGAACCGACCGGTCCAGGCGGCTGCCAAAGCCCCTTATGCCGATGGACCAGCGTCCGGAATCCATCCTTTCCACCGTCACTCCGGGAGCCATCCGCAGCGCCTCAGGTATGCTTGTCGCGCCGGAACGGAGGATATCGTCGCTGGTAATAACGTAAATCGCCAGTGGAGACTGGAACGCGCGTTCGGGTTCCTTCGATGGAGTTGTAACCTCTATCTGCGACAGTTCTTCCAGGCTAAGTTTCTTAAGGGCTGTTGCATCGTCGCTATCCAATGACGTTAGGTCCGTTGCCGCTTGCAGCTCGACGGCCGCAAGACATGCAAGCGTTAAGACACACCCGCAACAAATCCGGGCAACTGCGCTCAGATACATTCTTGGCACTGATCCTTAAATGAAGACGTGACGCGCCCGTTACCGAAAAGATACAAGGAACGCACATGAAGTGCATACTGGGAAAAGCCCGTAGGTGAAAGATGATCCGAACCGCTCTCTCTTTTTCTTGTCCTTGCATAACGCAGCGCGTTCCTATCTTGGTGCGGATCTGCTCAGGTCCTCTGGCCGATCGTGATGCGTTCATTCCACTTCGCGACATTCACCCCCTTGAAAAGAAGCCACAGGCAAAATGACGATTCTCCGATGAAGGGCGGAATCAGAACTGCCGGGATGATCAGGTCGGCGAATGTAGGGGCGAAAAGCGCCGCAAAGCAGGCCGTCAGGCAACTCAGACCGGCAACTTGCATTAATACGCCAATGAGCTTGGGTAGATAGCCCGATCTAAAGATCAGGTTTCCATTCACCAGGCACGCGAAGCCAAAAAATAGGAGAGATATGTTGAAGGAAATGTCATGCGACTTCAAAGCGAGGCTCGCAAGAACGTTTAGCTGCTGTGGTTCAAATGCAGTCGCGTAATCCGCATTCACCAAGATGGGCATTACCAGAAGAAGAAACAACTTGCTTATCGCCTCAACAGCAAGGGACACCAGGTTGAACAATACGGCAAGCAGGACCAGTTGATTGCTGACGGGTCTGAGCAACAAGTACTCAATCCACAACAACGGAACGGCAAATAACGCGACGACCAGATCGCCAGCAACGCTGAGGCGCCACAACCCCGTTGAAGCCAGGATGTTATGAGCCGTAGTTGCAGCGTTGCGGGGCACGACAAGTTTGTTTGCGACTAACCCTTCAGCGAAACCACCAAGAACGATGATCGCCAGATAGAGGGCGCCAGCTGTTCGTGCGTACCGCTGCGGAAAATTTTCCACACCTGGACTGGCCATTTTGATAGAAACTTTGCCTAGAGTTGAATGAAGCCCCACCATAATAGCTTGCGTGCCAGGCAACCAGCAGCGCTAAAACAGCCATCAGCTAATGGGAGACGCATCCTGCCCCACCAATCCGGATATCCTGTGTACTGCCTCCGCGGTCCACCGATACCGGTCCCGTCTGGTTGCAGATTTGCACATCTCTTGAGCCGTAAATAATCACGGGTGTTTTGGGATTCGCCGTGCCATACGGGTGGCCGTCCGGGTCGAAGTGCATATTGGCCGATATCGCCACGTTGTTCATCATCCTCACAGCGGCGGACGACGCAATCACGAATGCCGGCCCCGGAACGTTCTTCACCGTATTGTTCTGCAGCAGCAGGTGGCTGTTTACGGGTGTCGGGACAAAGTGGCCGGTCAACGCCGAATGAATATAAGACGTGATGGCGCCAAGGCCGGCTCCTCTACCGCCTAAGTTCGTCACGATGTTGTTGGACACCACCACGTCGTGAGTAGATGGACCTTCGTTGCTTCCTGAGAAGAGCGCGATACCGCTGCCCAGGTTGGCATTCGTCTGATTGCGATCGACGAAGCCATGGATGGAGCGCAAAACCAGGCCATTGCCTCGATTGTTGTGAAAGCGGCTGCTTTCGATGTAGTACCTGACGCTCGAGCGCCGAGTGAGGTTGGCCGCACGCAGGGACTTGGCGACAGCAAGAGCCCGGTCTAGCGTCACCTTGACGTTTGTGCCCCATTCCGCCACGGCAACTACTCTTGCGGTTGCCAGGAAGTCCGTCGTCAGACTCGTCTTTGCATCGGCGCGAAAGAACGCCAGCACGTCTCCCTTATTCGCGTAGAGCCCGCGCGGCACGCCCACCGTACTGCCCTCGCCGGTGACCGGATAAACTTGGCCGGTGATGTTCACCGTGTCGTCCCCGTTGTAACCGAAGTCACTGTCTTCGATGATAGTGTCACCCTGGATGGCCGACACGTGAAATGCGTCGGAAGCCATCCCTATCAGCCTTCCCGGCGCGCGTCCAACGCTGCACCGTAGAAAGCGAAAGCCACGCACCAGCCTTTCAGGCGCGTCGTTATCGACGACGAAGCCCATGCCCGGCCCTGCCAGCACATGCACATCCTCTACGTCTATGTCATTCGAGCTGTTGATATCGAATGCAAAGCCGCTGTAGACGTAGTGGCGCACCAGCACCGAGCTCCCTAGCGGAAACGGATTGAAGAATTTCGAGGAATAGATCTGTCCACCCTCATAGCGATAGCAGTTGTTCTGCCCGTGAACGCCATCCGGCGACACGCCGCAGTTAGCATTCATGAAATACACTTCAGTACCGCTTTGCGACAGCGACCATGTGCTGCCGCGATCGTCCCAAACATTTACTGCTTGCAGTGTCGTCTCCGGCCCTACGTGGTGCTGCGGATCGATGATCAGCCGTTTATTTATCTCGTGTGCGGCCGGCGGCGCGATCCTGCCGTGCGACGCAATCAGTAACTGTGGCCAGTCGAGGAAGAACCCTTTGACGATCAGCCGTTCCGACACCTTTACCTGCACACCATAGCCCGGCCGATTGAAGTTCAGCGTCGAGCCCGAGAAGTCGATCTCCATATCGTGCAGGTTCAGCAGCGTAAGGTGGGCTGCCCCCGCTCCAATCGTCGGTCCTCCGTTCGGGCACACAAGCGAACCTGAAGCGGGATGCCGGAAGTTATAGCTGCCTTTCGGAATCACCAGACGCGCTGCACCTGCCTGCTGTGCCATCTTGACCGCTTCGGGAAAGTAGCAATCCGGCAGTTCGTTGTTGCGCATGGAACGCATGGTGTACGGCTGCGCGGTTTTGCCGTTCTGACGCGGGTGCTGCACAATCACCTGCACCTCTTTGCCGGCCGGCCCATGGAAGGACCGCACAATGTCCCCGGGCGCAGCCGCCACATTCGCGCTCACCGGAACC
Source organism: Bryobacterales bacterium (assembly GCA_003163855.1). GTDB lineage: Bacteria > Acidobacteriota > Terriglobia > Bryobacterales > Bryobacteraceae > Bog-105. The sequence continues at coordinate 77,036 of PLRJ01000175.1, forward strand.
GCTTCGCTGATGTCCATCTGCTGATCGGCAGCATTCATCGTCGCCGCAATCAAAACCACGACGCTGAACTTCCTAGCGATATCCATTGTCTTGCTGCCATCCTTGACAGATAATAGAGGCCACTCATGAAACCCGCCTCTGGCAGACTTGTCACTTGTGTCTTCTATCTCACTTTAGCTTCACTTTTCGCTTTCCGGCCGGCATTCGCTGATAACGTCGTGACAGTTGGAGGCACGGTTTTCGGATACACCGGCGCCGCCGGCATCAGCGTTGGATGGACTGACTTCTCCCAAGAGCAGGATGTAACCATCTCAGCCTTGCTTGGTAACGGCAACGGGCCAGGCACCACGTCAACCGGAACTGCCTTCCTGACGACATCCATCGGGCCGGGGACGACTATAGCTGACGTAGTTGCGGAGGCAAGCGTTGCTGTGTCTTGTGGCGGCTTTTGTTCCCAGGACGTTGTTCTGTTTAGTGGCTTGAATCTTGCGCCCGGAAGTTATTGGCTCACTTTCGCGACGCCAGTTCCGCCTGCCACCTACTTGAACTGGGCTGCGGGAAATCCAGTTACGGCGACCACGGGGTCCTCAACAATCTATGATGGTTTCGCCTACTTGACCGGTGTCTACGACTCGTTCCCTCCGGCGAGTCCGCTTGAATTTCTCCCGGAACCACCGCCATTTGGCTATGAGTTCTCCGTGGTCACAACGCCCGAACCTGCATACTTCGCCGTAGTGGGTCTGAGTATTGCCTGTTTGCTGGTGCTTCTCCGCCCAAGGAGTCGCTATGCGCAGAAGATCGACTGCTGACTAACTCGGCAACGGGGAAAGCGGGCGGAGAGTGGTTGTTGGGATTGTGTGGCTGCTTTAGCTGGATCGCTGCATCAGGAATTGGCCGTACACGCGCTCGTGAGGGCGATGGGTGCACCGGACATGTCCATTACCCAGCAATATGACGCCCTCTATCGCCAGGCAGCGGACCTGGTGCCTGACAAACAAGGGGCCGCGCGAGCCGAAACCGTACGTACGCTGTTATACATCCGACGGGTGCGGCGTTGCGTGCGGTTCACGAGGTGGCCGCCGAACGCGGGCTGATTGTGGAGGACGCTGCAAGGTAAAATTAGCGAAGTGCGGAAAAAGTTAATTCCCTAAAATGTTATCTTTCGTCGGCTATTCTGCACTCGTCTATCTACTGGTTGGCTTGTTGTTCTATCTTTGGGGCCACCCGCAGATCCTTTCGGCCCGCAAGCGTGCTGGTGGGCTCGAATGCAAGGGCGCTGACGATTTTCCCAGCCGTCATACAGCGCACGCGGTTCAAGCCGTCAACTTTATCATTAATGACATTCCCTCGCTTAGGCGTAAAGCGCCCGCGGCGATGGAGGATGTATATCGAGCCTCGGTACAGCGGGCTTTCCATACGAAGCATTCTTTCATCACAACGGGGACGCCGCACTCGCGCGCGCTGTACCCGCGGAATTACGCCTGGTTCTACCCATGTTTGCTGGACCCGAGCAGCCTTATCGATGTGGCAGACGCTGAACGTCGAATTGCATTGATGATGCGCGGACTATCCATCATCCTGCGCAATGGCGCAAATCTGCCTTTTCCCACCACCTTTGTTCCGCTGACCAGCAGAAGGTTCGCGGCGGTTAATTATGTCCGCAGATCGTCCGATTCCCTGCTCGGGGTTTTGGCTGGGATTGAAACGCTAGTGAATGCGTCAAGTGCGGAAGGTACTGCCTTCGCCAGCGCGTTCGAACGAGCACGTCTAGAAGGACGCCGATTACTTGGCGAAAATCTGCCAACGCTGCGCTTTCAGTTGGAGAGCCTGATTGGATGGCTGAGGCCGTTTACCTTGGGCGGAGTGACCACGCCCCTGATTGACCGCGATGAGGGCCGATCCAGTGCTACGGATTCGCGCATCGAGCGGCGGCGTTTCGTGACGAATGCGAATGTATGGGCCACTTTGGTGAGGGCGGTGCGCTGTGGCTTGTTCAGCCGGGCGGAAATGGAAGAGCGGATTGGCCGTTCGCTCGCTACCTATAAGAGCGAACTGCTGGCCGTGTTCGGTCATCAGGGTTACATCGTTAATAGCTTAGAGGCTTTAAGCGACTGCCCCGCGCGAAACGTGACGCTCGATTTTTGCCATGTGCTGGGCGGGTTCTGGTCTTTTGAATCGGAACAGGAAGCGGCGCTTTTTCGGAATACAGCGGACCTTTTCCTGAAGAGCGAACTGCTGCAAGACGATGCGAGGCGATGCTTGTTGATTGCGGCGGAAAATCCCGTTGTGACGTTCTTTAACAGGATCGGGTCGGCGGCTTATCACGGCAGAACGGTGTGGCCCGCGTTCAATGTCGAATTTGTCGACCGGCTGCTTGATCTGGATGCAAAACAAGGCGGTACCGGCGAGTATCGGTTGGCGGCGCAGCGGATTTTGACGGAACTGCAGAGTCATGTAGAGAAGCTGGGGTTCTATCCCGAGATCCTTAGCCCCAATGGAAAGCCGTACCGCACTTGGATTTATCGATGTGCGCATGCGGATAGCTGGTTTCCCAGGTTTGTATCGGTGCAAGCGCGGCTGACGGCTTTGGAATAAGGCCTCGCCAAGGCCTTTATTGCCGTTTATTCCGCCTCGTCAAGTCAGTCATCTTCCCATTTACGAAAATGACGATCATGTCTTTCTCGCCTTCACGGGGATAAACAAAAATAGTTCGGTCACCATCGACCTCAACTGCCTTGGGCTCACCCCATTCGTGACGAACAGTGGATTCAGAATCGCCGATACCAATTCCTCTAACGCCATCTGAGAGCTTCTTGAATTCGATTTTCGTATCGGGCATTCCCTCCAGTTCTGAAGAGTGAATAGTTTTGGTCATTACTTTGCCGTCGTCTGACAGCGCAAGTTGCACGCGCTCCGTTATTACGACTCCATTATTTATCCGCTTTATGCCGAGAGTCAGCAGCGAGCCGTCCCAGTGAGCCGTTCGGACGGCCGAGTTTGGGCCGGCTTGCGTAGCCGACTCACGACCATCCGTATAATACGTCTGCGTGAGTATGACATCTGCTCGCCCGAACGTCTCACTGATCTTGAACGTGGATCCCTCCTGTTGAATGCGGTCAATTTCGTTCCGGCGGGAAAACCGATCGACCTGGTACGACCATGTTCCGCTAAAGTTTGGCTTGGTTTCCTGCGGCTGGCCTTGCAGGGTAACGAAGAGGACAAAAACTATCGATTTCAAGCCGATCTGCATGAATGCTCTCTTTGCGAAAGGCTAGCACGATAGAAGAGCTGGCGGAAGCGTGAAAATGGAAGGGTGCCCACCAACATCCTCAACATGAGTGATATACGCAAGCATTTTCCCAGCTTGGCCCAAGGGAGACCGGGCGCCAGCACGATATTTTTCGATGGCGCGGCGGGGACACAGATGTGTGCGCGGTCGATAGATCGTATGAACGAGGCCATGTTGGACGAAAACGCCAACTTCGGAGGATTGTTCCAGACGTCAAAACGCGCTGGCGAGTTGGTGACCAAAACGCGGACGGCGGTAGCGGAGTTTTTCCATGCTTCCGATGCCCGCGAGATTGTGTTCGGGCAGAACATGACCACGCTTACGCTGGCCATGGCGCGTACATTCGGAAGACGGCTCAAGGCGGCCGATGAAATCCTGCTGACCCGCATGGATCATGATGCCAATGTTGCTCCGTGGTTGAGTCTGGCGGAGGATCGTGGCTTGACGGTGAAGTGGCTGGATTTCAGCACCGAGACCTATGACTATGAGTTAACGCAACTGGATGAGTTGTTGACTTCCAAAACAAAATTTGTGGCCGTCAATTACGCGAGCAACGTGATTGGGACCATCAACGATGTTCGCTCAATTACTGCGCGCGCGAAGGCAGTTGGAGCGCTGGTCTTTGTGGATGCGGTGCAATATGCTCCCCACGGAGTCATTGATGTGCAAGAGATCGGATGCGATTTTCTGGTTTGTTCGGCGTACAAGTTCTATGGTCCGCATCATGGAATCTTGTGGGGCAAGTTGGAGGTGCTGGAACAGCTGGAACCTTACAAGGTGAGAACGGCGCCTGCGTATGCGCCGGACAAGTTCGAGACAGGAACAAAATCGCGCGAGGCCATCGCTGGAGTTCTGGGTGCAATTGAACATCTGCAGTCAGTGGGCATGGGGTCGATTGTTGAATATGAGAAGCTTCTGGGCGCGCAGTTGATTGATGGACTGCGGAGTATCAGGGGAGTGACAATTCATGGCAAGGGCGCGCAGGGGCGAGTACCGACAGTGGCGTTGACGGTTAGCGGAAAAACGCCGGCTGAGGTGGCGCAAGCCCTGGGAATCGATGGGATCAACGTTTGGCATGGCCATAACTATGGTTGGGAACCAGTGAGGCGGCTTGCGTTATTAGAGGGCGGTGGTGTTGTGCGGGTTAGTTTGGCGCAGTACAACACGGGTGAAGAGGTGGATTATTTTCTTAACAAAATGGAAGCTCTGCTGGCCAGCGCGGCGTAGTCGATTTTGATAATCTCACGAGTTATGCGCAAGTTGGTTTTTGCGTTCACTTTTCTTTTCGCTGCTTCCGCTCTTAACGCTTACGCAGCTGAGCACTGGATTCACCTGGCTACCCCGCACTTCGAGATGTATACGACGAGTTCGGAGAAGCAGGCGTCCGAAGCTTTAAAGATATTTGAGCAGGTGCGTTATTTCTTTCTGCAAAACAGCCGTTCGAAGACGTTGCCTGATGCGCGGGTGCGCATTATTGCCTTCCGGTCGGAGAAGGAATTCAAGCCGTACCGGTTGAATGAAGCGTCGCCGGCCTATTATCTGCGCAGCCGGAAAGTGGATTACATCGTGATGCAGGATATCAGTCCGGTGCATTACCAGGCGGCGTTTCACGAATATACGCACCTGGTGGTGGAACATCTGGGGCTGAAGCTGCCGCTTTGCCTGAATGAAGGACTAGCGGACCTTTATTGATCGCTGGAGCCGCGCGGCGATAAGGCGATGGTGGGACGGCCGCTGGAAGGGCGGAGTTACTCGCTGCTTACTCAACCGTGGCTCGATCTTCCGGCGCTGTTCGCAGTGGGTCATGATTCGCCCTATTACAACGAGGCGGAAAAGATGTCTGTGTTTTATGCGGAAAGCTGGGCATTAACCCACATGTTGGCGCTTGGCAAGGATTACATTTCCAATTTCCCCTTGTTCCTGGTTACCGTATCTTCCGGGCGCCCGATTGAGGATTGCTTTCAATCTGTTTATGGCAAGTCGCTGGCGCAGGTGCAGAAGGAGTTGCATGCTTATGTAACGCAGTCGTCGGTGAGCGCGGCTTTGTTTGATGTGAAGCTGGGAAAGTCGGACCTGGAGCCGGAAGTTTCGAATCCCTCGGATTTAGAAGTTGACTTGGCGCTGGCGAACCTGCTGGCTTCGCAGACGCGGACCCTGCCTGAGGCGGCAGACCGGCTCGGGAAACTGGTGCAGGAGCATCCGGAGAATGCGGAGGTGCGGGAGTCGCTGGGGTATTTGCAGTGGGCGCAAGGGAAACCGCAAGAGGCCGTGCAAAGTTTTCAGGTTGCCTCGGACCGGGGTTCCACCAATGCCGAGATGTTCTTTCATTACGCCCAGTTGTCCATGCAAACGGGCGCGCCGGCTGCGCAGGTTGTTCCCATCCTGCAGCGCGCAGTGGAGCTGAAGCCCGATTACCAGGATGCGTGGTTCAACCTTGGCATGTACTCGACAAATGCGGGGCAGTTCAGGGTTGCGATTGACGCGTTCAACCATATCAGGAATGTAACGGAAGAACATGCGGCGTCGTTTTTCTCGGCGCGGGCGTATTGTTATTACCGCATGAATGCGCGTGATTTGGCGCGGCAGAACGCGGAACAGGCGCGTAAATATGCGAAAACTCCTCAGGAGCAGCAGCAGGTTTCCAGTTTGTTGCGGGCGCTGGAGGATGCCAGCCATCCGGCTTCCGCTCAACCCACGGCCGACACGATGACAGAGCAGCGTCCCACTCTTCGCAGAACTACGCCCGAAGGCCGCGAGCTTCAATTGCAGCATGTGGATGGCATTGCGAAATCGTTCGATTGCGCGGCTAAACCCGCGCGATTGCATGTAACGGTGGATGGCAAGGAAATGATTTTCGCGATGGACGATCCCGGCTCGATTGTGGTGCGTAATTCCAAGAGCGGCTTTGCGGAATTTTCATGCGGCGCACAGAAGCCGGTGAAGATTGGGATCTTTTATGCGGCGTCGAGTTCGGCGGATGGCTCCATTCGGGAGCTTGTGTTTTGATGCAGATTTGTGAAGAAGATGCTGGCCGCTGATAATCGCTCATAAAAGCGGAGGGGAAGGACCGGAGTTCACGCTAGTTGTCGCCGTTGAGTTCACGTTCGAATATCAATTCGAAGTAATGCGGAACAGCTGGGTGTTCGGGTGCGTGAATCTGCACGAGGCGCCAGCCTTCTTGCGCGTGCTTGACGATGATTGAGTGGTGGCCGAGATCCCCCGCGTTCTTGAGGATTTTGGGCGGCCGGGGGATCTGCAGGAATTTGTACTCATACTTGGCTGAACCGGAGCCGTGGGCCTTCAACTGCCGGCGCAAACAATCAGCCATAAGCGAGGAAATGCTTTCACCTAATTCCTGCTGAGCGCGTTCGAACAGCGGGAGGTCGGAATCTTTGACATAAAGTGTTTTGGTTGCCATATACATATACTTATACATATATGTATAGTTTGCAAGTTGCTTGGCATCCGGCGATGACTGCAGCGTGCATGCCTTATCAAAGCATTGACGCGGCTGGCGTTTGCAGATTACAGTTAAGGGCTATGCATTCGCATTGCTTCCTCCTTTTCTTTTTTGCCGGCCTTCAGATGGGGCGGCCGCAAGCTCCGGCACCTCCTATTCCGGAACCCAGCGTCGCTTATGTGCGTGAGAACTATTCGAAGTATGAGTACCGGATCGCTATGCGCGATGGAGTTAAGCTCTTTACCGCCGTCTACATACCGAAAGATGTTGTTTCGGATGGAAAGACCTATCCGATCCTGATGGTGCGCACTCCTTATAATGTTGCGCCGTATGGTTTGGATGAGTTTCCGGCTAATGTCGGGCCGTCGCCCTTGTTCGCGCACGAGAAGTTTATCTTTGTCTACCAGGATGTTCGCGGACGCTATATGAGCGAAGGGGATTTCACGATTGTACGGCCGCAAAAGCCGGTTAAGATCGGACCCAAAGACACCGACGAGAGTACGGATGCTTACGACACGATCGACTGGCTGGTGAAAAATATTCCAGGCAATAGCGGGAAGGTGGGGATTTGGGGCATTTCGCAGCCGGGTTTTTTTGCAACGGCGGCGATGATCGATTCGCATCCGGCCCTGGTCGCCGTATCGCCGCAGGCTCCGGTGACGGACTATTATCTGGGCGACGATATTTATCACAACGGCGCTTTTATGCTGGCGGCCCGCTTCAATATGTATCAGGGTTTCAAGCCGCGCGGCGATGAACCAACTACGCCGCAGCCGATGCTGCCGTTCGACTACGGCACTCCGGACGGGTACGATTTCTATCTTTCCTTAGGCACGCTGGCCAATGCGGACGAGCGCTATTTCAAGCATGCGCAGCCCTACTGGACGATGAACGTCAAAAACAATACCTATAACGACTTCTGGCAGGCTCGTTCGGTTTGGAAATACTTGAAGAATGTGAAGCCGGCGGTGATGCTGGTGGGCGGCTGGTATGACGCCGAAGATCCGCAAGGATTGTTCCGGCAGTACTCGTTTATGGAGAAGAACTCACCGGCTACGGCGGACATGATTGTGGTGGGCCCATGGACTCACGGCGGTTTCGCACGCGGCGATGGCGACCGGGTGGGCAATGTCACGTTCGGATCGAAGACTGCTTTGTACTTTCGCGAGAAGATTGAGTTTCCTTTCTTCATGCATTATTTGAAGGGCAAAGACGAGGGCACTCTGCCGAAAGCATGGGTGTTTGAAACGGGTGTCAATCAGTGGCGAAAGTTTCCGGCGTGGCCTCCGAAAGACGTTAAAGCCACCGATATCTTTCTGGATGAGAAGGGAAAGATTTCATGGACGGAACCAGCGGCAAAAGGCTATGACGAATATGTTTCCGACCCTGCCAAGCCGGTGCCGTATATCGGTCATGTCTTGATGGGCATGCGGTACGACTACATGACGGAAGACCAGCGGTTTGCGGCGTCGCGGACAGATGTGCTGGTTTATAAGTCGGAACCGCTGGACCATGATGTGACTGTGGCGGGACCGATCTCGGTGGATTTGAAGGTTTCGACTTCGGGCACGGATTCCGATTTTGTGGTGAAGCTGATTGATGTGTTTCCGGGGAAGTATCCCGACTATGAGGCGATGCCTGCGAACGGGACTGCAAATGCGCCCCCAGGTCCGCGCGCGACACCGGCGAATGCAGTGCAGTTGGGCGGGTATCAGGAATTGATCCGGGGCGAGCCATTTCGCGGCAAGTATCGAAAGAGCATGAGTGAGCCGATCCCTTTTAAGCCGGGTGTAGCGGAGCGGGTGACCTACGAAATGCCCGATATTCTGCACACGTTCAGGGCGGGACATCGCATTATGGTGCAGGTTCAGAGTTCGTGGTTTCCACTTACGGACAGGAATCCGCAGAAATTTGTCGATATTACCAATGCGCTTTCGACGGATTTTGTAAAAGCAACGGAGCGGGTTTATCTGGGTGGTCCGGAAGGCTCGAAGCTTCGTTTATTGGTTATGCAGTGATGGCGCCAAGTTTGTACGTCTATGACACTGCCCTGGTGGCTGCGGCGCGGCCCAGGCCCCAAACGATAGCGGACGTGCTGGCGGTGATGCATACCATCGACGCTACATGTGTGGATGGGGATGGCTTGAAGTGGTTCAACTGGCTCTACCTCCAGGTGACACAAGCGGTTGAAGCGCGTGTAAATGCCGGCGGGTTTACGAACGCGGCTTGGCTGGTGGAGCTGGATGTGCAGTTCGCGAGTCTGTATTTCGGTGCGCTGGCGGTATCGCTTTCGGGTCAGCCGGCGCCTGCGTGTTGGCAGGCGCTGTTCAGTTGCCGGAACCATCCGATGGTCGCGCGCATTCAGTTCGCCTTAGCGGGCATCAATGCGCATATTAACCACGATCTGCCGGAGGCGCTGGTTGCCACTTGCAAAGTGACCGGAATCGAGCCTGAACATGGTAGCGCGGAGTACGCGGATTACACCGCATTGAATTCGACACTGGACGATTTGATTGACCTGGCGAAGAAAACACTGCATGTGAGGCTGCTGGGCGATGCGCTGCCGCCGGCTTCGAGGCTGGAAGACACGCTGGCGGCATTCAGTGTGAGCGCGGCGCGCGAGGCGGCTTGGCAGAATGCGGAGTTGTTATGGCATTTGCGCAATCAGCCGGCGCTTGCGGATAATTTCATGACGACGTTGGATGGACTTACTACGCTGGCGAATAAGGCTTTGCTGGTTCCGGTAGCTTAGGGAGAACGGCTTTACCGGGAGACACTCCGGACTCGCGTCCGATACACCAAGTCCGCTGCGAAGGCGTTTCCCGTGCCGCAAGGCCCCTGATCAGCGGGACTAGTATCTACTTGCAATAG
>PLRJ01000025.1 GCA_003163855.1 Bryobacterales bacterium
ACGTTCGCATTCTGGTCCGTCACTAGACGAACACTGCCCAGATGATCATAATTCAAATAGCAAGTCTGACAAGGCGTTCCGCTCGCATTCTCCACTGCAATCACCTGGCTGCCAAACGGAATGTATTCCTTCGACACTGCCGAACCCGCATACTCAGCCACTAAGAAACCAAGCGCGTCATAGACGTAACTCGTCGCGTTCCCGCTATAGCTCTTCTGCACCCGCCGCCCGCTGCCGTCATACAGAAACGTTTCCGAGGTCCCCGACGTCGGGTTGGTCAACTGGTAGAGCCGGTTCTCGGCGTCGTAGTAGGCAGCCAATCCATCCACCGAATACTGATTCCCCGCGCCATCATAGGCCTCATCGTAACGATAGTTTGTCGCTGGATTGTAGTTATTCGTCGTCGTCGCTAACGTCGGGTTCGGAAGCCCGCCATTGGCCGTGATCCACTGATTGCCCCATCGATCATAAGCAACATTCCGGTACGAACAGGTGCCGCCGCACACGTTCTGACTCACCTCGTTAAAGTTCTGTACCCGGTTCAGCGAGTCATAGCTATAACTCTGCGTAATCTCCTGTAGCGAACTGATCTGCCCCGGCCCTCCAAAGTATTCATTGTGCGATTGCAGGTTGCCGTTGTTATTCGTTGTGCCCCAGTTATACGTTTCATAGGAGAGGAAGTAATACGGGTTGTTGTAAATGGCATCCCATTGCGCACTCACTTGCAGACGGCTATTGAACGTGTAGCTGTGCCACAGATTATTGCCATATTGCTGTTGATATACAGCGCCATGCGGCCAGTAACTGATATTCGAAAGGTACGTCGTGCTATTGGATCCAAGCAGACCGCTAATTCCGCTCACCCGCCCGGCGCTGTCATAGCTGGTTGAAACAGTGCGCCCGCTCGGATACTGCTCCTTCGTCAACTCACCCGCAAGGTTGTACCAATAGTAGAACGCCGGATAGGTCACACTTCCCGTCTGCTGCTGGCTCGCTGTCACTCGCCCCACCGCGTCAAAGTTAGTGAAACTGGTAACCGAATTCCCATTGCTGACGCTGGTCAACTGACCAATCGCATGCGCCGCCGCGCCGCCCGCGTCATAACCAAAAGTAGCGCTGGAAGTGTTGCCTGTATAAGTGAGGCTCCTGGCTTCCATGGTTATTATCGTAAGGCTTTGTCGGAGAGAATTTGTGTTTGAATGTCCTGCCAACGATTACCCTACCCACCGATTACTGGGCGGGACCTCGAACTGAGGAAACGAGTGAGACGTCCCCGAGTTACCCGAAACGAGGGACGCCCCGAGTTATCTCCGCTAAGTGCGCCGCGAAAGAAAAAACAGGTCTTCGTCAGCCTCAGTTAGAAAGATCCGACCATACCTCGCCACATCAATCATGAAGCCCCCTTGTGCGTGTTCAACTAAATACCAATCCACAACCGCGTCGCCAGTGGGCGTCCGAACCACGAATACAACTTCGCCGGGCTCGCCCGCATAGGCTATTAGGTCTCCGGCCCTAATCTCTTCCCCCTGACGATACTTGAACAAGTCCTCCGCCATGAACGTCCTTCCTAAGGCTGAAGGGGAACAACGGGAACTGCCCCGGGCGGAACCGGAGGCTCCACGACTTTGTCTGGATTCCAAAAACACCGACAGTTGTTGGGATTTTGGTTGGCAGTGTACAAGTGAACGTGATCTCCTGGAAAGGGCCGATGCGGCTTGCTAGGAGGGACCTTGTCAAGCCGATACCCCGTCGTGCCCACTGGGTATGGCGTGCACGGCGGACATGACCTGCGCATTTGAAGGTTTCGTAATTCCCACTCCCTCTCTGGAGTCATCGGCGTGGGCTGGAAGAGAATTGCAGCTACAATTGCCCACGGCGAGTACCGTGCCAGCGTCACTAAAACAGACGGTGGGGGAGTTCCAAGCGATTCGCACGACGAAGAGCCGGACCCGCAAAGCGAAAAAACAAACGGACTTTCCGCCCCGGAACCAACCGGTCGCGGGACCTGCGGCGATACTCCACTGCCAGGAGCGCCCGAACCCACGCCGGCCCCCGCCCCACCGCCTCCAGAAGACGTGCCGCTCCCGTAAATCAACGCGCCGTTATCCCACAAACCCGGCAAGGCACCACAAGAAGCGTCACCCGTCCCGGTCGACGCGTAAGCGCATGAATCAATCGGATTCGTATTCACAGGCTGACCTGCAGGCCCGCAAGACTCCTGGCCAAGTGGACAACTCCCGTCGGCTATCCCGGAATAATTCGACTGCATCCCACTCGGATCCACCAACACCACCGGATTCCCCAACCCATACAAATACCCATTCCAACTCTGCGGATTCCCCACATCCGCCCCCGCATTCATCGGATCCGGACTCGCAAACCTCCCAAACCCAGGCCCAAAATAACGAGCATTGAAGAAATCCAGCAAGTTCTCCGCATCCCGCATCTGCCCCGTAAACCGCGGATTCACATAATCCGTATTCCCAAACGGAGCCGTCCTCCCCGCATACGGCGGAAAAATCTCTTCCCCATACGGCACATAATCATGCCGAGCCACCACCGCCGCATTCTCGTCCGTCACCAACCGAACACTGCCCAGATGATCGTAATTCAAATAGCAAGTCTGGCAAGGCGACCCACTCGCATTCTCCACCGCAATCACCTGGCTTCCAAACGGAATGTACTCCTTCGAGACTGCCGAGCCCGCATACTCAGCCACGAGAAACCCCAAAGCATCATAGACGTAGTTTGTTGTATTGGAGCTATTACTTTTCTGCACCCGCTGCCCAGCGCCGTCGTACAGAAACGTTTCCGAGGTCCCAGCCGTTTGGTTGGTCAACTGGTAGAGCCGGTTCTCGGCGTCGTAGTAGGCAGCCAATCCATCCACCGAATATTGATTCCCCGCGCCATCATAAGCCTCATCGTAACGATAATTCGTCGCCGGATTGTAGTTATTCGTCGTCGTCGCTAACGTCGGGTTCGGAAGGCCGCCATTGGCCGTGATCCATTGATTTCCCCAGCGATCGTAGCCATAATACCGGTACGAGCAAGTGCCTCCACACACCCCTGAACTTGCCTCGCTGAAGTTCTGTACCCGATTCAGCGAGTCGTAAGTGTAACTCTGCGTAATTTCCTGCAGCGAACTGAACGTGGTCGGGCCGCCAAAGTACTCGTTGCGCGATTGCAGGTTGCCATTGTTATTCGTTGTGCCCCAGTTGTAAGTTTCATAGGAGAGGAAGTAATAGGGGTTGTTGTAAATGGCATCCCATTGCGCACTCACTTGCAGACGGCTATTGAACGTGTAGCTGTGCCACAAATTATTGCCATATTGCTGTTGATACACAGCGCCATGCGGCCAGTAACTGACATTCGAAAGATAAGTCGTGTTATTCGACCCAAGCAGACCGGTAATCCCACTCACCCGGCCGGCGCTGTCATAGCTGGTCAAAACAGTGCGCCCGCTCGGATACTGCTCTTTCGTCAACTCACCCGCTAGGTTGTACCAGTAGTAGAACGCCGGATACGTCACACTTCCCGTCTGCTGCTGGCTCGCTGTCACTCGCCCCACTGCGTCGAAGTTAGTGAAACTGGTAACCGAATTCCCATTGCTGATGCTGGTGAGCTGACCAATCGCATGCGCCGCCGCGCCGCCCGCGTCATAGCCAAAGGTAGTGCTGGAAATGGCGTCAGAATCGATGATGATGCGGCCTCCATGATTATTATCGTAAGCCCTTGTCGGAGAGAAATTTGCGTTTGAATGTCCTGCCAACGATTACCCATTTGGATCGGTAGCAATCGTTGGCTTGCCCGTGTTGTAGTCGTACTGGGATTTCCGGGGCAGTTACCCAATGCGCGGAACTCGGTAAACGAGTGAGACGTCCCCGAGTTACCCCAGAAAGGCGTGGTCACCCGCGCCACAGGAAAGGTAATAGCCTTTAGGCAGCAACGTCTTGGTGAACGTAGGCCCCGACTTTGCCGGCGATGTCAAAACCTGCGTCCTGCGCTCGACGTCAATTGGGACAGCACTTGACTCTCGGCCCACATTAGAAGAAAGAGCCAAATTATCTTAAGATCTGGCCAACGATAAATCACAGAAATGAAGATCAGAAAATGGATGATCAACAGACCCGTGGTCATCATCCAAAATCGTGTAGCGGTTTGAAAACGGGCGCCCTTCCGAACATACAGCCCGAAGACGATAGCCGTTCCAGCCAACAAGGATATCCACTTAATTGCAAGTTGGACATCTTTTTCAGACGGGGAACCGGATGCGTAAACCATGGCCCCAATACTGATGGCGAGTCCGATCAATACGTACAAGCCAAAGTCCACTAGCCGCTTGCCTTTCATTATTGGCACTCCCCGTGCTGCATTGCAATCATTTCAAGAATGAAGCCATGGAGAAGCCCGGCATCGACCGCAGCCGGACCTAAATAATTACCAGCAGCCTTGCCTAGGTTGCTAGAGTTCTTTAATAGTCCCCTGAAAATGCTTGACTTGTTTGGATAAGTGAGCCCACGCGCTGCAGCATGACTCATAGCGGCGTTGAAATAATAGAGTTGCCCGGTCACGAGCGCGGCCTCGACACCGTCTTTGATCGCACCGAAGGTCCCAGGCGAAAACGGGTTGAGATCGTCAGCGGCAGTGCTGAATGCTAATGCCGCGCAGGATGGCAATTTGATCCGCTGATCATAAACAAAAATTGATGTGATGTTATTAAGCCAATGAGGCCGCGCCCCGTTCTTTGCCGGTATCACGACTCCGTCACTGGTCATGGGTCATAAACAGAATTTGACCTGTTTTTTTGGAAATTTTGACCTCAGATGCCCCGCCTGGGCAGAGCGAGCCAGGGGGGTTGCAGGGCACAGTTCCGTTCACGTCCCACACCCCCTGTGAGAGCTCAGCCTTAAACGGGTGCTCAGAGTTAACTAGCTGCTTTCCGTAGACAGGAACAAGCACTGCTTCCGCTATTGCGACGGCAACCGCTGCTGTGGGAACAAAGCCATCTTTTGGGGCAACCGACCTTTGTGCTCCGCCGAGCCCCGGAGACTGCGACACCGAAGGGTCACCCGCCAGAGCCAAAACAATAGCCAAAACGAAAACCTTGAATAACGTCATAACGTAATCCCTTGAAACCAACATAGAGCTAGGGAGCCTGGCAGGCACCCTTGTCAACGTCCGTAGTGTGTGGAAAACCTTTTGGATCTATTGCAAGCTTCAGTATTCGACCGCTTGCTGTCCCTAAGTAACCCGGTCCCTCTCTACGGGTGATCAAAAGATCACTTCCGGAAAACCTGTCGTTGTTGAATCCGGGCACCAGCGGGTGCGTGTGGAACCAGCCTACGATTCCGGAGACTAAAGCCTGGGGAACCTTGAAAAGGTCGGGTATCGATGTCGGAGCGCCGGCGACCGGATTCGAATATGAATAGCGGCCATTGCGGTTTTGATAAAGAAAACCTCCAAACTCTATGCCCTGCTTGGCAGTTTGTGGAAGGATACTTCTTACAGCACGATATCCATCGCAATCTAAGGTCGGATAGTTCCCGATGTGAATCGCGTTCTTTGCCGGCGAACCGGAAGGCGAACCGGA
>PLRJ01000173.1 GCA_003163855.1 Bryobacterales bacterium
CTTTTCAAGAACATAGCGCCGGGCGTTTTCGAAGGACTTGGCCCATGGCGGGTTCGCCGCAACGAGGGATGAAAAAGGGTTGAGAAGGGCGGAACGGTGGCCTCGGGGCGAGGGGGGCCCGGAGCAGCCATTTTGCCACTCTACTTTGTGGCATAATGGCTTTAGGCGGACATGTCTTCCCATCTACACATTAATTCCTTGCTAGGCGCCGTACCAGAATCGGACTTTGAGCTCGCGGAAATCGTCGAAAAAGGTATACCTACAGACAGCATCGCGTATCTGCGCGACATCGGCCTTACCTTTTCGGAAGTCTCAGCCATTGTCATCGCACCGCGCACCCTGAAGCACCGCAAGGCTCGCGGCGAACGCCTCTCCCACGAAGAAACCGAACGTGTCCTCCGCGTGGCTCGCATCCTTGCCCTCGCCGAACAAATCTTTGCCGATCACGATAAAGGTCTGCTCTGGCTGCGCATGCCAGACGATCGCCTGCATGCTCGAACGCCCCTGAGCATGCTGACGACCGAAGCCGGCGGCCGTGTAGTTGAAAGCATGCTGTGGCAGATTGACGAAGGCATTTATTCGTAGTGGCCGCTTTTTGGCGCATAAGCAATCGCTGCGACCTGGAAGGCATAGGCGCTGAAAAAGCCCCCGGCCGCTGGCACACTGAAGCACGCGGCAAACGCCTCGTCTACCTGTCCGAACACCCGGCCGTCGCTTTAATTGAGGTGCTGGCCAACACCCACGCTAGCCCAGAACTTCTCCCCGTCGCTTATCAACTCATCAAAGTGACCGCGCCAGACGGGCTCTTACCCGAGTATCTGCCCGTGGACCGTCTCTCCGAAAGTTGGCGCGAGAGAATCGCCGAAACCCGCTTCCTAGGCGACGACTGGCTATCCAAACAATCCTCGGCTCTACTGATCGTTCCCTCCGTGCCCTCACCTGAATCCCTCAATTGCCTTCTAAACCCGCTGCATCCCGATGCGCGACACATCCGAATCGAATGGTGCAAATGGCTGAAGTACGATCACCGCCTGTTCCGGGTTGTCCCCCAGGAGTAAACTTCTTCGATGAAGTTCTGTCTGCTTTTTAGCGCATTCATCTCCGTTGTCCACGCGCAAACGCCCTGCGCCGACCTGATCGATACGAAAATCGAACACACCGAAATCAAGTCCGCCACGCAAGTCGATAGCGGCCGCTTTTCCCCTGACACCACCCCTGCCGACAGCGTTTCCGGCCTCCCGAAGTTCTGCCGAGTCGTTGCTATCTCCCGTCCCACATCCGACTCCGAAATTCAAATCGAAACGTGGCTGCCGGTCACCGGCTGGAACGGACGCGCGCTAGCCACCGGCAACGGCGGTTTCGCCGGTAAAATATCCTACGGCGCTCTCGCGCACGGCCTTAAACTCGGGGATGCCGTCGCCAACACCGACATGGGCATGGCCGTGCCGCCCGGTAAAGACGCATCTGTTTTCATCGGCCGTCCCGAACGATGGCGCGACTGGGGTTATCGTTCCACTCACGAAATGGCCCTGGTTGAGGCAGCCCTGGTGCGGCGCTTTTACGGACATTCCGCGGCGCATTCGTACTTCTCCGGCTGTTCCACCGGGGGTGAGCAGGCCCTGATGGAAGCCCAGCGCTTCCCCGACGATTTCAACGGCATCGTGGCCGGAGCGCCCGCCAATGATCGTGTCGGGGTGCATGTCAGCATCCTCTGGAATTACATGGCGACGCATCGCCAGCCCGCCGATTACATCCCGCTGGACGGACTGCGGGCTCTTCACCAGGCGGTACTTACCGCCTGCGACGCTCAGGATGGCCTTAAAGACGGCCTGATCGGCGATCCCTGGTCGTGCCACTTCGATCCCGGCACGCTGCTTTGCCAAGCGGGCGAAAGCGGGGCGTGTCTATCCGCCGCTCAGGTAGAAGCTGTGCGGGAAGTCTATGCCGGACCCATCGACCCCGCGACCCATGAATCGCGGTATCCCGGAGTCCCGGCCGGCAGCGAACTCGATTGGGGACAATTCGGCCCCGATCCCGCTCAGCCGTCGCAGCCGCCTTTTGCGCCCATTTTTCAATGGGTCTTCGGACCGAACTGGGATTGGCACACATTCAATCTCGGGCAGAATTTTGAACAGATGGAAGCAAAACTGGCCAAAGACGTCAACGCGACCGACGGGAATCTTGTGCGGTTTAAGAGTCGTGGCGGCAAACTCATCGCCTATCACGGCCTCGCTGACTGGCTTGTGGTTCCTGGCGAAGCGCTTCGCTATCGTAGCGCTGTCATGCATGAAACCAAGGGCGACCTGAAGCAGTTCTACCGGCTGTATTTGATTCCCGGCATGGGGCATTGCGCAGGCGGAGTAGGACCAAACAGCCTGGATGCTTTGAAGCCGGTAGAAGACTGGGTCGAGAAGGGCATCGCGCCTGAAACCCTGGTTGCAAAACGTGTCCCCACGCCTGCGACTGGGCCGTTGCAGCGTCCCATCTGCCCGTATCCGGAAATAGCTAAGTATCGCGGCAGCGGGGATCCGAACGACACGTCAAACTTCACGTGCGTTGCTGAATCCAAGCAGCGGCCATGAGTCAAAACCGAGATCTTCTTCTCTGTTTTGCGCTCACTGGATAAAAACGTTTGCCTTAGCCTAGCAATTTTACTGAGTCTGCCGATTAGATAGGCATGAGAGGGGCTTGCTTACAATCTATCGCCTTAGCCCTACTGAGTACTGTCGGTCTGCATTTGCAAGCTCAGGAGTCAAAACAGCTTGATGTGAAGCCCGACTTGCCCGTCGTGCTCACGGCCAAGCAAGCCCACAGCCTAGCCGCTGAAAGGGCCTCGCTCCGGTATCCAGTCCGGTTGCGTGGCGTTATTACCTACTACGACTGGCTGAGCGACCCTGAACACGATTTCGTATTTATACACGATCAAAGCGGAGGTGTGTTTTCATGGCTGCCCAAAGGACGGCATCCAACCCTCAGCCCGGGTCAGATCGTTTTGCTGACAGGCTTCAGCCATCCCGGTGGTTTCGCCGCTCTTGTAGACGGTAAGACCATTCAGCCGGTGGCGAAGACTAGCCTGCCGGAGCCAGTATTCAGCACCATGGCGCGTATGCTGACCGGGTCGGAGGACTCCAAATGGCTGTCGATAAAAGGCAGCGTAATCGCAGTCCAGAAAATGGACGCTTGGCGACTGAAGCTGGATGTGCAGACAGAATCCGGTCTTTTGGGGGTAGTTGTCATTAACTATGGAACGCTTGAGCCGTCGGCGTTGCTTGACGCTTATGTGAATTTGACCGGTAATTGCGCCCCCTACTATAACGCGAAGCGGCAATTGATTGGAGTACGTTTTTTTGTGCCCGGCGCCTCGCTGGTCAAGGTGATCCGTGGGGCAAAAGATCCGTTTTCCCTGCCGCTGCGATCTATTGGAAGCCTGATGACGTTCTCGCCGGACATCGAGGAGTCGCGCCGGGTCAGGGTTAGAGGAACTGTAACGCTGTCGATGCCGGATCGCTTTGTAATTCAGGAGGGTGATAACGCCACCATGGTGGAGCCTGTGAAGGCCGAAACGATGACTCCGGGCGACCAGGTGGAGGTGGCCGGAATCGCCGCGCCTGGGGAGGATTCCTCCATCTTGCGTAGCGCTTTGGTGAGGCATACCGCTGGACGGGGTATCGTCGCTCCGGTCACGCTGAATCCACAGCAGGTTCTAGAGGGCAGCTATGACATGCGGCTGATCAGAATCAAAGGTCTTCTGATGGATATCAGAAAAGATCCGGAGGAGATCAGACTTCTGCTATTTGCCAACGGCTACTCGGTTGAAACTACCCTCCGCATCGCAGGTGAAAGGAAGTCTTATGATTGGGAACTTGGCAGTTATCTTCAGCTTACCGGTGTTTGTTCGGTGCATGTCGATTCTAAACGCCTGCCCAAAGGCTTTGAAATACTTCTTCGTAGGCCACAAGACGTGGTTGTGGAACGCACTCCTTCCTGGTGGTCGATCAGGAACAGCTTAACCCTTTTCTGCGGCGCGATGCTTATCGCCATGGTAGTGTTCGCCTGGGTTGTCATTCTGCGGCGGCGCGTGATGGAACAGACGCGGGTGATCTCGCAGCAACTTGCAGAGGCCGAAAAGCTTAAAGAGGAGGCCGAAGCAGCCACTCAAAGCAAGAGCGAGTTTCTGGCGAACATGAGCCACGAAATCCGCACGCCTATGAACGGTGTCATCGGCATGGCTCATTTGCTGTTCGACACTCCGCTGGATGAAACGCAGCGCAGTTATCTGAAAGCCATTCGGGGCAGCGGCGAGGCACTGCTAACCATCATTAATGACATTTTGGACTTTTCCAAGATTGAAGCCGGCAAAATGGAACTAGAGGACGCCGAGTTCGAAGTGAGGATAGTAGTGGGGGAGTCAACCGAACTGGTGGCCACCTCCGCCGCGAGAAAAAATCTGCTGGTTGTTAGCGATGTCAGCGAAGACGTTCCCTTCTCGGTAATCGGCGACTCGGGGCGATTGCGGCAGATTTTGTTGAACTTGCTCTCTAACGCCGTCAAGTTCACGGATTGCGGATCGGTGTCAGTAGCCGTTTCCATGCTGGAGGGCCGCTGCCACTTTCAGATCCGCGACACGGGCATTGGACTTTCGCCGGAACAGCAGGGCAAGCTGTTTCAAGCTTTCACGCAGGCTGATAAATCCACCACAAGGCGATTCGGAGGCACCGGCCTTGGCTTAAGCATTTCCAAACGTCTGGTGGAATTGATGGGAGGCACAATCGGAGTAAACAGCGAACTGGGCGAGGGAACCACGTTCTGGTTTGCCGTGCCGCTTCCTGTTGGCAGAGCCAAACGAGAGAAGCAGCCGCAAGCCGCGGGGCGCGCATCCGGCCCCACCCGCCTGAGCGACTTATTTGCAGGCTATCCAGGCCGCGTCCTTGTGGCTGACGACAATGTCACCAACCAGCAAGTGGCTTTAGAAATTCTGAAGAAGATGGGGTTAAGCGCCGACGCGGTAGCGGACGGTGCAGAAGCCATCAGCGCAGTGAAGACCGTCCCCTACAGCTTGATCCTGATGGACGTTCACATGCCGAATGTAGACGGCTTGGAAGCCACACGCCGCATTCGCGCGGGTGGAACGATGTCCGCTCTGGCTGGTACAGAGCACGTACGGCTTCCGATAATCGCGCTGACGGCAGCTGCCATGCAGGAAGATAGGAATAATTGCGTGGCGTCCGGGATGGACGATTTTCTCTCGAAGCCTATTATGCCGACCGCGCTGGCCAATATTCTGGAAAAATGGTTGCCGAAACCGCAAACGCAAGAGAACGTGCCGCTGTGCTCATCGGCGGACTTAATCAGGGCGTGAAGCTCACGGCAAAGCCGGGGTTGCGATTATCCGAACGGGTTTATTATTGACGCTTACCCTCGGGAATGAGACGCTGGCCTGGCAAGTTCAGCGACCGATCGATAACGAGAAAATCACCAAAGCAGCAAGGCCCGGCGCATGAAGACAAACCGCGCAGCGGGCATCCCTCAATCCATGCACCAGCCATGAGTCACATTCATCGACTGCCCGGTGAATGCCAAACTATCCGCCGACGCCAGAAAAACCGCCGCACTGGCAATCTCGTCCACAGTTGTAAAGCGCCCGTCCACCGTATCTTTCAGCATCACTTTCCGGATAACGTCTTCCTCCGACAAGCCCAGAATCGCCGCCTGTTCCGGAATTTGCTTTTCCACTAGTTTCGTCAGCACGAAACCCGGACAAATCACGTTCGCGCGAACCCCATGGGCAGCGCCCTCTTTCGCCACTGCCCGGCAAAGACCCAGCACGCCGTGCTTGGCTGTTACATAAGGAGCCTTTAACACGCTGGCCAGCTTGGAGTGCACCGAACCCAAATAAATCAGCGATCCACCGCCTTCGCGGGCGTACATGTGCTGCAGGCACGCTCTGGTAACCAGAAACGCACCATCCAGATGAACCGACATAATCCTGCGCCAGTCTGCATAGGAAAACTTATCCAGGCTGCCGATAATCTGGTTCCCCGCGTTGCTGACCAGAATGTCGATCGCTCCGTACTCGCCTAAGATCTTCTCTACCGCCGCCTGCACGGAGCTTTCATCCGTTATGTCAGTCTGAATGCCAAGCGCTTTTCCGCCGGTCTCGCGCTTTATAGAAGCGGCCGCCTGGTCGCACAGCGACTGATCAAGATCAAGAATCGCAATGCCGGCGCCTTCCGCCGCAAACTTGTGCGCGATCGCATAGCCAATCCCTCTGGCCGCGCCTGTTACCAGCGCCACTTTACCCGCAAGCCGCATGAACGATATGTATATCACCAACTGCGATCAGCACTGCGCTACCATCGTCCAAACATGCCCGCTTTATCAAGAAGAGAATTTGGCCTCTCGCTGGCCGGTGCCGCCGCCCTTTTCGCACAGACTAGGCCCGAAGATCTTGCGGCCCTGACGCTCACCGAAGCCTCCGCCCGCATTCGTGCCGGCTCGGTGACCTCCGCCGAGCTTGTCGAAGCCTGCCTCGCTCGCATCAAGATCTACAACCCCAAGCTCAACGCCTTCATCACCGTTCTAGGCGAACAGGCCCTCGCCCACGCGCGCCAGCGCGACGCCGAACAAAAAGCCGGCAAACTCCGCGGTCCGCTGCATGGCATACCCATCGCTCTCAAAGACAACATCGACACCGCAGGCATTCGCACCACCGCCGCCAGCGCCGTTTTTGACGACCGCGTGCCGAAAGAGGACGCCGCTGTCGTCACCCGCCTGCGCGCCGCCGGCGCCATCTTCATCGGCAAGGCCAACCTGCACGAGTTTGCCTTTGGCGGAACATCCGCCACCAGCTACTTCGGTCCTGTACGAAATCCGTGGGCGCTTGACCGCGCGGCCGGTGGCTCCTCCGG
Source organism: Bryobacterales bacterium (assembly GCA_003163855.1). Lineage (GTDB taxonomy): Bacteria > Acidobacteriota > Terriglobia > Bryobacterales > Bryobacteraceae > Bog-105. Next base: position 6,909 of record PLRJ01000173.1, read on the forward strand.
CGGTTCTGCCGCCGCTGTTTCTACCGATCTCTGCTACGGTGCGCTCGGCACCGATACGGGCGGCTCCATCCGCACGCCGTCGTCCTTTTGCAGCGTCGTCGGTCTCAAGCCGACTTACGGACTCGTCCCTATCAGCGGCATCATTCCGTTGTCCGTGTCCTTGGATCATTGCGGGCCCATAACGCGCAGCGTTGAGGACGCGGCGTTAATGCTGAATACCCTGGCGGGCTACGAAAAGCTGGATATCACCAGCGTCGAGCACGCCAAAGAAGACTACGTCGCGGAGATGAAGCAGCCGATATCCGGCCTGCGCCTGGGCATTCCGCGTGCACCCTTCTTCGATTGGCTTGATGCCGATATCGCTAAGGCCGTGGAAGACGCCATCGGCGTCCTCGCCAAGCAGACGAAAAGCGTTGAGGATGTAACGCTCCCGCCCGTTCGCGACATCGCCCTGAACGGCGAAACATTCGCCTACCACGAAGAATATTACGAGAAATCGCCCGGTCGCTACATGCTGCCCACGCGCCGCGCCTTGCAAAACGGCGCTGCCGCCAAGGCTCCCGAATACATCCGTTCTCTCTGGAAACTGGAACTTCTGCGCCGCACCATCGACGATTCCTTCGCTAACTTCGATGCTGTGGTTCTTCCAACCCGCCGCCATACTCCGCGCACTATTGAGGCCGCCATCAAGCGCGAAACCGACGACAAGCCCAAGAACCCCGAAATGGAGAACACCGGCCAGTTTGATTACTATGGGATTCCAGCGATTTCAATCCCCTGCGGTTTTACCTCCGAAGGCCTGCCCATCGGTCTCATGATTGCCGGTCCGCGCTTCTCTGAAGGACGAGTCCTCGCGCTGGCGCGCGCCTACCAGCAAGCCACCAACTGGCACACGCGCCAGCCGCCGATCAAGCCCGATACCCCGGTCCCGAAACTAGCGGCAGTGGACGACCAGTTTAAGTAACGCCGTAATAGCAGTCGCGAATTTTCGCGCCGAGTTCCATGAACTCGTCGAGCACGCTGGGCTTGGTGAAATACCCGTCTGCGTCCGCGGCTTTGGTACGCATCAAGTCGGTCGGCGAGGAGCTCAGCACCACTACCCTGATCTTTTCCAGGCGCTCCGTCTGCCGGATGAACTTGAGAACCTCCGGTCCATCGACCCGCCGCAGGTTTAAATCGAGGATCATCAGGTCGGGCATAACTTGTGATTCAAACGGGGCCTCGTTCTTGAGCATCGCCAGCGCCAGTTCGCCATCGTTCAATACCAGCGGTTCGTTGGTGAAGCCTGCGATCCTCAGAGCATCCTGGAGGAGAAAAACATCCATTGGATTATCCTCGACAATCACGATATTCGGCTTTTCATCAGCGATCATTCTGCCCCTGGTAGTGTTTGTCGATGGAAGGAATGGTGAAGAGGAATGTCGCGCCCTGTCCGGCCTGAGATTCAATCCAAATCTTGCCGCCATAGTGTTCCACAATGCGCTTGCAGACCGCGAGACCAATGCCTGTGCCCTTTACCTGGTTATTGTGCAGCCGCTTGAACATGCCAAAGGCGCGCTCGTGAAACTGAGGATCTATGCCCAATCCGTTGTCCTTCACAAACAGCACGGTCTCGTCTCGTCCCGGCGTTGAGCCAATGTGAATGCGCGGCGCCGCCGGGCCGCTGTACTTCAGCGCATTCACAATCAGGTTCTGCAATATCTGCAACAGGTGAGTTGCCGGCATTGAGACCGCCGGCAGATTGTCCGCGCTGATTTCAGCGTGCTTCTCGGCGATGGTGGAGGAAAGGTTCTGCATTACCTGATTCAAAACCAGGTTGCCATCCACACGCTCCCATTGAGTATCGGCGCCATCGAGCGCCCTGGAGTAGCGCAGCAAATCCTTCACCATGGCTTCCATGCGGCGCGCATTGTCCACAACGGTTTCCAGTAATTGATCCACCGTCAAGCCCAACTGGTCGGGCGTTAAGGCCGCTTTCGGCTGCCCTCTGAGTAAGGCCGCCGAAAGCGCAAGATTCCGTAGCGGTTCCTGCAGGTCGTGCGCCGCCGCATAGGCGAACTGTTCCAGTTCCGTATTGGCTCGGCGCAGCTTATCTTCCGTCTCTTTGCGCGTCGTGAGATCGATAACGGTTCCGTGAACACCTTTCACGTCTCCGTTCGCGTCAAGCTGCACGCGTCCACCCACCTGCACCCACCTGGTGCGAAAATCGAGGCCCTTGGTGCGGTACTCCGTCAGCAGTTCCGATTTTCCGCTCAACGTTTCTTCGATTGCCTGTCCCAGCCTGCCGCGGTCATCGGGATGCACCAGATTCAGCATCTCCGGATAGTCGGGAGAGTCGGCATCAGTGGTAAGTCCGTGCAGTTCTTTGCAGCGTTGCGTCCACATGACGCGTCCTGAGCCGCTTTCGATGTACCAGAGGCCCACTTGCCCGGCTTCCACCGCCAAGCGCTGCCGCTCCTCACTTAAACGAACGGCTTCCTCGCGGTTCTTTCTCTCTGTAATGTCCTGCAGGATTCTGGACGTGCCGATGACGGCTCCCTGCGAGTTTAAAATGGGCGAAATGGTAAGCGCTACGGCTACCTCGCGGCCGCTCTTATGCGGCAGCAATGTCTCATAACGTTGGACGCTAGAATGGCCATCCACCAACTCCGTCGGAATCAGCTTACTGACATGGCCGCCCACCATTTCTTCCGCCGAATAGCCGAACATGTCATGCGCGCTGGTGTTCCAACTGGTAATCGTTCCGGGCAGTGAAGTGCCAATAATGGCGTCGTTTGAAGATTCGACAATCGCCGCCAGGTGACGGGCCGCCTCGTCGGCTCGCAGCCGGTCGCTGATGTCGTTGTTCACCTCGATAACGCACTCATTGCCGATGGTGCCGCCGGGCTGCAGTACCCAGTGCGTGGCAATCGTCAGGCTGGTTCCGCTCTTGGTGACATGAACCAATTCGCCCTCCCAACTGCCGTTGCGCCGCAAGTCCGCCTCAATCTCATGCAGCGGCCTGGGAAATTTCGTCTGCAAAAGCTCGTGGGAATTGCGCCCTTTTGCTTCCTGTTTCTGCCAGCCGTAGAGTTCCTCGCTGCCTTGGCACCAAAAGGTGATGGCGCCGCTGAAACTTCGGATAAAACCATGCGAATAGTCCCACGCTGTGGTCAGTTCCAGCAGTCGCGCGTTCTTCTCCTCTAATTCTTTGGTCCGTTCCTCTACGCGCTTTTCCAGTTCCGTATTTAGACGCTTCCATTGTTCCGGGCTGGGCACCGATGCAATCTTCGGAATGAGGCTGAACAAGATAAACGCCGTGGGCAGGGAGGTTGCTGCCGTTATCACCTTAACCACTGCTTCAAAGCGATAGATGGGCTCCCACAACGTGATAATGCCCAGAACGTGCGTGGCGCCGCAGCTAAGGATGAAGGCTGCGAACAGGAAGATAAGCCAATGGTAGGCAATATCGCGCCTCTGGCGCACCAGGCGCAGTAAGCCGAATGGAATAAGGAAGTAGGCAAGGGCAATCACACCGTCGGAGATCGCGTGGAGCCAAATCAGCGTTGGCTGCCGCAGGCAGTAAACGTGCGGCATGAAGTCCGTGGAAAAAAGGTTTTGGAAAAAACTACCCATAGGGACTCCGCTCAGAGCATGAAGCCCATTCTCCCAAACAATTGAAATATTTTTGTTATTGAACGGGCGGACCAGCAGGAGGGGCGCCCGTGCCCGGCGCCTTTGCCTTCTCAGCTTTTTCCTTCTGCGGCACCTGCTGTTTTACCGGACTTATGATGACGTGCGCATTGCGGCCTTCTAAACGCGGTTGCCCCTCAATGGAACCAACCCCGTTCAAATCTTCCGCGAATCGCAACAGCAGTTTCTTGCCCAGATCGACGTGTGCGATTTCGCGGCCCCGGAACTGCACAACGGCTTTAACGCGATTGCCGTCTTTCAGAAAGCGGATGGCATGGTTCTTCTTGAAGTCGTAATCATGGTCGTCGGTGTTTGGCCTAAACTTCAGCTCTTTCACCTGGATAACATGCTGTTTTTTCTTGGCTTCATGCTGCTTCTTCTTCTGCTCGTATTGCCATTGGCCATAATCCATGGCTTTAGCGACGGGAGGTTCAGCAGTAGGTGCGATGACAATGAGATCAAGGCCCATTTCCTGCGCCTTGCGTACGGCCGCAGGCGTGGGCATAACTTCAACCGAGCCATCGGGAAACACTGCGCGTACTTCACGGAAGCGGATGGCTTCGTTAACGTTCTCTCGGATCTTTGGCCGGCGGGGAGGAAAATTTCGTGGTGGATACATGCCGGGGCGACTAGCGGACAGCGCTTAGCAGCGCGGTGGGGTGGAAAGGAGGATGGTTCAAATATTTTACCTATACACCAGTCTACACGGATTTTAGATCGTTTTGTAACGCCCGGTGCCAGGTTGGCCGACCCGGCGGAAAAACCGGGGCGGCCGTCTAGCAAGCTTTATTTGTGGGAAGCAGCCGTTTCAGATGACTTTTTGTGCGCTTCGGTGGAATGTTCATGCGCCTTGCTCGAATGCTCGTGCGCCTTTGCCGAATGCTCATGAGCAGCCTCGTGGTCGCCCTTTCGTGGTGCTGAGCAGCTGCGTGATGCGCCTTGGCGGCATGTTCGTGGTGCTCAGCAGCCTGCTTATGATGTTCTTTTGCCATTTTGCAATTTCTCCTGAAAAACTTTACGTGGGTTGACGGACAACCAAAGCATAGGCTCACCACATTGCAGCTTGCTGACAGTTTCACTCTTACGTACTATGGCTAGGCATGTTTAGCGACCTCGAACTAGCCAAACGGCTGGAGCGTACCGAAGCCTCGGCCGGCGCAGCCTTTATAGAATCACGCGGCACCCCCTCCAGTTGGATCGAAATAGCCGGCGCCTATGCCATGTTCGACGGCATCGATTCGCCCCTAAGCCAGACTTTCGGCTTGGGCATGTTCGAACCAGCCACCATCGACACCTTGACCGAAATCGAAGAATTCTTTCAATGCCGCGGCGCTGCGGTGCAGCACGAGGTTTGCCCGCTAGCCGGTGTCGCCCTCAGCAGCTCCCTAGCCGAGCGCGGCTATCTCCCCTGCGAGATGTCGAACGTCCTTTATTTGCAGCTGCCGGAGGCAGGAACTTCGCTGATGCCGGCAGGCGAAATGAGCGTTCAAGTGGCCAATCCCGAAGATCTGCCCGAATACGCCGCAGCAGCGCAAGCCGGCTGGTCTGAAGAAGGCGAAGTAGCCCACCTTATTGCAGAGCTGGCGCGAGTGATGTTCGCAGCCAAAGGATACGTGGGCTTTATGGTGCGGAAGAACCAAAGAACTATCGCCACAGCCGGATTGGTTATTTACGATGGCGTGGCTCTGCTGGCCGGAGCCAGCACCGTTCCCGGTGCGCGTGGCCAGGGCGCCCAGCGGCTTGTTCTCGCCGCACGCCTCCATTACGCTGCCGCTGCCGGTTGCGATCTAGCAATGTTTGTGGCCGAACCGGGCAGCGCTTCGCAGCGCAATGCCGAGCGCTCCGGCTTCCACATCGCCTACACCCGCACCAAATGGCTAAGTACAAAGGAGCAGGTGCGTAATCAGGCTTACAAAACCTAAGTTGGCGGAGATTCGCTCCGGCTGCGAACCACCATTAACGTGAGATGCATTCGCTGATCTCGTGGAGACGCATGAGCCTGGCAGCTAAGCCGTGTTTCGTGAACACTTAGAGGAGCATCCCTACGACCATGAAGACGATCAGTATCAAAGCAACGCTAATGGGGCTTATAGCGCTCCTCGGGCTGCTTCTTCTTATTGCCCAAGCCTCTTTGATCTCCCGCACTTATGCTAATTCCGCAGGTTCCTCGCGCGTGGCCGCCGTTAATATCGTCACAAACGACCTGTTGAAGACGGCGGCCCTGTGGGCGCTGGAGCGCGGCGTAACCAATGCCGCCCTTTATGATGCGGATGCGGCAAAACCGGAGACCATTCATAAGATAGGCATGACCCGCGATGCCAGTGATCTCGCCTTTAGCCAAGCCATGCAGGATGCGAAAAGAGCGTCCCTGGCAATACCGAATGAGTATCGCAGCCAGATCGACGCTGCTCTCGCGCAGCTCAGTGCCACACGCCAACGGGTGGATCAGAATCTCGCTTTGCCCAGAAGTTCCCGCAGCACGGCTGTGGTCGCCAGTTGGGTTCCCACCATGACTTCGCTGGTGCTGGCATCGCAGCGGCTTCGGCTTAATCTCGGCAGCCAGGTGTTAAGCGGTGAAGCGGCTATTGGGAAGGATTTTGTAGTCCGTCACAGCGTCTGGATGATGACTGAATATGCGGGCCGCGAGCGCGCCCTTATCGCGGCCGATATTTCCTCCGGCACCTCTATCTCTCCCGAACAGTTCACTCAATTGGCCGGCTTTCGCAGCAAGGTAGAAGAAGGCTTCACCATCCTCACCAACCTCAACATGAGTCAGGATGAGCATGAACGTTTCGATGGACCGATGAAGGCCGTAAAAGACGATTTCTTCGGCAACTTCGAAAAAGTCCGCCAGTTGCTTTACCGCGAAGGCAAGGCAGGCAATGCCTACAGTTTGACTGCCCAACAATGGGTTACGCGCTCCACCGAAGCCATCGACACCTTGCTCCAGCTTCAACAGGTAACAACCGAGTGGACCGCATCCTCTTTGGCCAGCAGCCGGTTCTGGAGCGCAGTCGCCATGTTCTTTAACATTCTTTTCCTGCTTGTTACGGTCGTCGTCCTGGGCGGCGCGCTCTGGGTTGTTGCCAACCCGGTTAACGATCTAATCGCGATGATGGCTGATCTCGCCAAAGGCGACCTCTCCTGGAAGGAAACCCGCCGTTACAAAGGAATTTTCGGCAAAATGCAGCAAAACATGGAAAATACTGTCGTCTTGCTAAACGATACTGTGCGCAAAATCGGTGAGTCGGCGGGTTCTATCAACACCGCTGCCTCTGAAATATCGCTTGGCGGTACCGATCTTTCCCGGCGGGCGGAGCAGCAGGCGTCAAGTCTGGAAAAGACCACCGCTTCCATGGAGCAGATTTCAGCCGTCATCAGGCAAACCTCTGAACATGCCGGCGGCGTTACACTTCTCTCCCGCCAAACCTGGGAGACCGCCGAAAAAACCGTGGCGACTGCGCGCAAATCCGTGGATGCCATGCGCCAAATCGAACGTGCATCCGAGAATATTTCCAACATTGTCGGACGGATAGACGAAATCGCCTTCCAAACCAATATCCTCGCCTTCAACGCGTCCATCGAGGGTAGCCGCGCCGGCGAGTTGGGTGCCGGCTTCTCGGTGATCGCCACGGAAATGAGAGCGCTGGCAGAAAGCTGTGCCAACGCTTCAAGCGAAATCGGTGTTTTAGCGGCCGATTGCGTCGAACACGTGAACATCGGGTCGGGCCTGGTTCATCAAACCGAGGAGGCCCTGGATCGGATTCTTGCTGTGGCCAAGCAGACGGCGCAGACGGTTCAGGAGATTTCCTCTTCCACCAGGGAGCAAAGCACAGGGGTGGAGGAGATCAATATTGCGGTCAGCTCCCTCAATGCCACCACCCATCAAACTGCCGCCTTGGCGGAAGAAAGCAGTGCCGCCGCCGAATCGCTCCTCAATCAGGCGCGCAGGTTGAACGACCTGATAGCTTTCTTCGTGCTAGACAAATTCGGGAAAATAGAAGTCGTAAAACAGGCGCAATAACCAACACACCGTGCCACCGCGGGCTATATTATTTCTCCAGAGGTGTGCATTTGAAATTAACCCAGAAGTCCGCATGGAGCCGACCCGTTTTCGCGCTCGTGGCAGTAGCAGGGGCCGCAGCGGCACTGCAAACCGTTCAGCCCCCCATGCCCCCCGGACCCAATCCCAATTCCCAATACCGACTGGGCCCCGACTCTCTCCCGCAGGACGGCGTCCCTAAAGGCGAAATCCGCGGACCGTTCCATCTAGCGAGCCAAGCCTACCCCGGCACCCAGCACACCTATTGGGTCTACGTCCCCGCGCAATATGACCCCGCGATTCCCACCGCCCTGATGATCTACCAAGACGGTCAGGCCTTCAAAGACGAAAATGGCGACATTCGCGCGCAGAACGTGATGGACAACCTCATCTACCGCCGCGAAATCCCAGTCATGATCGGCGTCTTCATCAATCCCGGCCGAACCGCCGAGCAGGTGGAACCATCCCCGCAAACCGGCTGGGGCGACGGCACCACCAATCGCGGCGTTGAATACAACACCTTGGACGACAAGTACGCGCGCGTCATAACCGAGGAAGTTATGCCCGCTTTGTCCACGCAATACAACATCTCGAAAGACCCCGACATGCACGGCATCGGCGGTTCCAGTTCCGGCGCCATCGCCGCCTTTACCGTTGCCTGGGAGCGGCCCGATCAATTTCGCAAAGTCCTAAGCAACGTCGGCAGCTTTGTCGACCTGCGCGGCGGCGACGTCTATCCCGCCAAGGTGCTGGAGAGCGAACGTAAGCCCATCCGGGTTTTTCTGTGCGACGGCCGCAACGACAATCGCGGCTTCGGCAAAGACGGCAAATACGACGAGCGCCGCGACTGGTTTCTCCAGAATGTCCGCCTCATGAAAGCCCTGACGCGCAAAGGCTACGATGTCAACTACACGTGGGGAATGAATCTCCACGGCCAGAAATTCGGCGGCGCCATCATGCCCGACATGATGCGCTGGCTGTGGCGCGACGGCCCGGTCTCGACCGATCCGAACGACATGACCGAGCGCGCCTTTAGAACCCCCGCCGTATCAGTGAAACCGCAAAGCCCCTAGTACCTACTTGCGTAAGTT
>PLRJ01000105.1 GCA_003163855.1 Bryobacterales bacterium
TGAAGATGCCGATGCGCCCGCGTGCCGGAAGCCGCTGATAGGTGCGCCATAGAAAGTCGTGTTCCAGTTCGTCGGCGCTGGGCTGTTTGAAGCTGCTGACTTGGCAGCCTTCGGGATTCACGCCTGACATGACATGGCGGATGGCGCCGTCCTTACCGGCCGAGTCCATCCCCTGGAAGATTAAGAGCAGCGCGTAACGGTTGGATGCGTAGTGAAGGTGTTGCCGGTTGCTCAAATTCTCGACGTGTTCCGCGAGAATCTCCTGATACTCCGTTGTCGAATCGTAAAACGGCTTCACGACCGTCGGCAGCTTTCCGAGGTTTAGTTTTTCACCATGCCGTAAGCGAAAATGCTCTGAATGTATTTTCATTTCTTCGGGGCAGAAACAGCGGGCGTATTCAACAACGTTCTGAGCGAGTTGATGGCTTTCTGAGCCTCCGCAAGTTGAATCTGGACTTGGGTCAAGTTTGGGTTGGGCAGCGGTTTACCCGTTTCGGTTTGCTGCTGCGGCATTCCTTGCGGCGAAGAGAAGAGGGCGGCGAGCGCTTCGTCGAGCGATGGCTCCATGACTACTTTGTCTCCGGTGGCTGCAATGACGCGCTTGAGTTGCGGGAAGTTCGTGCCTTCGGCTCGGAGATACAGCGGAACAATATAGAGGAAGGAGTTCTCTATGGGAATGACCACCAGTTTCCCTCGGATGACTCCAGAACCTTTTTGATCCCAGAGGGTCAACTGCTGCGAGATGACCGTGTTCTGGTCGATCATGGCTTCCACTTGGTTCGGACCGTAGGTCAGTTTGTCTTTCGGAAGCTCGTAGAACAGCATTTTTCCGTAGTCCGGGAAATCGGAGCGGGCGGCTAGCCAGGAGATCATGTTGTCGCGGTTTTGCGGTGTGAAGGGACTCATCAGGAGGTACTCCAACTGATCGCTCCCTGGAAGCTTCATCAGGATGTAATAAGGCTCCATCGGACTGACTTTGCCGTCATATTTCTCGAGTGGTGGCACCCAGAGATCTTCGCGATTGTAGAAGACCTGGGGATCGGTCATATGGAAACTCTGATATTGGGTTGCCTGGATTGCGAATAGGTCCTGGGGATAGCGCAGGTGGAGTTTCAGATCTGGCGAAATCTCACTCAGATTCTTAAATACGCCCGGAAACGCCCGCTGGTACATAGCCAGCACCGGATCTTGGGGATCCATGATGTAGAGGGAAACCGTTCCATCGTACATATCGACTACGGCTTTCACGGAGTTACGGATGTAGTTCAACCCGCTGCCGAAGTCAGTGCTATGGGGATTCGAGTAGGGGAAGCGGCTGGAGGTGGTGTAAGCATCCTGAATCCAAAAGAGTTTGCCTTCGCTCAAGACGGCGTACGGATCTGCATCCAGTTTCAAAAACGGAGCTATTTGGGAGACGCGCTCCTGGACATTGCGCCAGATTTGAATGCGGCTTTCGGGTTTCAGATAAGACGTCAGTAATATGTTGATGTCCGCCTGGGTCCATGCGAATAGGATGCGTTTGGAAAAGCTATCGAGCGGGATGCCGCCTCTGCCTTGATAGCTGTTGTAAACGTTGTCATTACCTTTGGGGTAATCGAACTCTTTCACGCCGGTAGCGACGATTCTGGATCCTGGCATGGCTTCACCGTAGTAAATTGCCGGCTGCGTGATATTTAATCCGTTTGTAGACTGAGGCGGGACGTTCTGGACAAGGTACTGAGGAAATCCTCCGCCGATACTCTTCGAAACGAAGTTCATTACGAGTCCATAGCCATGCGTGAATTGCAAAGTTTCATTCACCCAAGTTTGAGCTTTCGCCGGCAGATCGGTGGAGAGCTCGCGGGTGGCAAGCATAACCTGGTGGTAGCCATCGGGCAGGTGGTAGCGATCGACATCGACGTTATAGAAATCGTAGTAGAGGCGGATGGCTTGCGTCTGCTGATAAGTCTGAAGCAAGGGCCTTTTGTCCCAGAGACGAATGTTCTGGATCGTATCTTGATTTCTGCCTATTATTTCAGGAGTCAGGTCGGAAAGTGCAGGGTATGCGACTTCCTGAATTTTGTCCAACTGGTACGCCTGTCGAGTGAATCCGATGTAGCTTTCCAGATAGGGAGTCTCGAGCTTGAGCTCGTTCGGCTGTACATAAAACTTTTGAACGAGGCTGGGGACTAACATGACGCCGATAACGTAAAGAGCCACATAGGAGATGGCGATTGCCGAAACCATCTTCCGGTTCGGACGGACGACATTGAATATGAACATTGCACATGCCACGACTGAGGCCGCGATCATGATCCAAAGAGCCGTTATGGTGACATGATCCTGGGTATAACCAATTCCGTAAACCGCGCCCATCTGCGAGTAAAGAAGACTGAAACGGTCGAGATAATATCCCCAGCCGAACATGGCAACCAACAAGCAAAGGAGGACGGAAGCATGCTCCACCGCATTCTTCTGGGTTTCAATTGAGCGACGGCCAGACAACCGAAGAAGCCCAAAATACGCGTACTGGCAAACGATAACCACAATCGCCAGCCCTAGCAGGAAGACGAGACTACTCTGCAACAACTGGTAAAGCGGCAACCTGAAGAGGTAGAATCCGAGGTCGATTCCGAAGACGGGATCTTTGAGTCCGTAAGCGCCGCCATAGAGGAAGCGAAGCACGGTATCCCACTGGGCGTAGAAACCAGCCGCGAAAAGTGCGGCTATGCAGACGGTCATAATCGCCATGGTTCGTGTAAGTAAGTGCATCGGAACCGCGACGCCCCTTACCTGGATGATATGTTTCTTACCGAGCATAGTTAGGCTGTTTCGCGCAGCTAAGCGCATGTTGATCCAAATCAACAGAAATGCGCCGGCAAAAGCCAAAAGAGTGATTCCCCACTTGACAGAGAAGAGGGTCCAAAATATGCCGATGTAGTTCATCTGGCGCATCCAAAGCCACTTCTGCAGGAATGCCGGTATGGCGCCTAAACCAATAAAGATGAGGAAGGCAATGGGAATGGCCCACTTCAATGCGACGCCCACCCACTGGGGCGGTTGATTCGCGGGCAGGTGTTGAAAATCGGGAGGGACACCGTTGGATAGCACGACTGCAGGCGTTTTCTCCGCGGGTGTTGCATCTAGGTGTACATCAGTGTTGTTTTCAAGCATTTCTTTTACCTTTGGGGCCCTTCCGTGAGCAGCCTCTGTCGTTAATCCGGTTGTGAGTTAAGAGCGTGCAGCGGCAGCAGATCGCGATTCATCTTTCTTCGTTTCGATCTCGGCCTCGATCCAGTCCTGGTCTGCGTGACCATCTTGATGGCCACGTTCCTCATATATCTGGTAGGCTCGTGTCGCGGTCTGGGAAGCTTCGTTTTTTTGCTTCTTTGCTAATAGCGGAGCTTTGGTTGGATCGAAAATACGATAAGCGAGCAGTTTCACACGGTCATTTATCAGTGCCCAGCCCAAAGCGTACGCCCAAACAAAGCCAGCCCACTTCCAGCCGAGAGGTGACATGAATAGACCGTAGACAGCAATCAAAGTTGCGATGGCCTGGGTGCCGAGTACCGCCATCCACAGAATCTTGGCGGGGCGTATGGACCAGAACGGACCCCTTGTTCGTGTGAGAAAGATAGTTAAATGACCGGCGACCGAAAGCTTCAGGTACATCAGCGTCTGAATGCGATCGCGGTCGAGATGAAATACCCGTTCGCCGAGGTAGAAAAGGCCGAACGCAGCCACTACGCCAATAACCCCCAACACAGTCGAGATTCCGAGGACCAAGCGCATGTTCCAGGCTTCGGGCTTGTCCTTGTAATGAACGTTGTCGTAGGCGATGGACAGAATTGCTCCGTCGTTGAGCAACGCAATCATTACGATCATCACTGCCGTGACAGGGTAGAAGTTGAATACGAGGATGGCGAGGGTCATGAAGAACAGCACGCGCAGCGTTTCGGCTATGCGGTAAATGGCATAGCTATTCATGCGCTGGAAAATGCGGCGGCTCTCTTTGATGGCGTCGATAATCACCGAAAGGCCGGAAGCCAGCAACACAAAGGATGCCGCCGCGCGCGCTGTGTCGGTGGCGCCTGAAACCGCGATGCCGCAATCGGCTTTCTTGAGCGCGGGGGCGTCGTTGACCCCGTCTCCGGTCATTCCGACGATGTGGCCACTCTTCTGCAAAACATCCACGATGTGGTATTTATCCGCGGGGAACACCTGCGCGAAGCCGTCGGCTTTTTCGATTGCGGCGGCTGATGCAGCCGACTCGTTGTGTTTGACGTCCTGCAAGCCGCTGGCATCCAGGATGTTTGTGCCCATGCCTAGCTGTTTAGCGGTTTCCTTGGCGATGGCGACCTGATCGCCGGTGACCATCTTGACGCTGACGCCCATCTGCCGCGCACTGGCAATGGTGGCTTTGGCTTGTTCGCGCGGAGGATCGAACAACGGCAACATGCCTACAAAGTTCCACTTACCTTCCTCATCCGCCCGGGCCACGCCCAACGAACGAAAGCCGCGAGCGGCAAATTCATTGACGGTCTTCTCCACTTCCGGCTTTACAACATAAGCGTTGGTGGACATCTGCAGAATCACCTGCGGCGCGCCCTTGGCTACAAAGAAGCTTCTCCCGTCGGCACCCTTTACGGTGGCTTCGGTGCGTTTGTGAACGGGGTCGAAGGGCTTGAAGTGAAGCACTTGAAAAGTCTTCAAGGCTTTCTCATCTTTTACGCCGCCAATGATGGCCAGATCGATGGTGTCCTTATCTTCGGCACGCGAAGCCAACGCGGCAAACATGATTACCTGGTCGCCAGTTGTTCCGCTCACACTGAAGGGATCGCCCAGAGTCAGCTTGTTCTGTGTCAGTGTGCCGGTCTTGTCGGAGCACAGGATATCTACGCCGGCCAATTCCTCGATCGCGGATAATCGGGTGACGATGGCTTCCTTTTTCGCCAGCAGGCGAGCGCCGACTGCCATAGTCACCGACAAGACGGTGGGCATGGCCACGGGTATGGAGGCCACCAACAACACTAAAGCGAACTCAAGCGTATTCAAAATCGGATCGTGCCGAAACAGGGCGACGATCACGATAATCGCCACTAAAGCGACGGCCATGATGATGAGGTAATCGCCAATCTTCATCACCGCTTTTTGAAAATGGCTGACTGTGACTGCCTGCTCTACCAATTGAGCGGTCTTACCGAAATAGGTGTTCATGCCGGTGGCATAGACCAGGGCTTCAATTTCGCCTTGCCGCACGATGGAGCCGGAAAACACCGCACCACCGGGTTTAGCTTCGGTCGGCAACGATTCCCCTGTCAGCGCGGACTGATCTACTTGAATGGAATCTCCATCGAGCAGGCGGGCATCGGCCGGCACAATGTCGCCCAGGCGAAGACGGATGACATCGCCCTTAACCACCTCGCGGGCCGGCGGATCGGTCCACTTTCCATCGCGCTTTACTTTTGCAGTATTGGCAAGCTTCTTTTTTAATGCAGCGATGGCATTGCCGGCTTGATGCTCTTCCCAGAATCCAACGACGGCGTTCGACAAGAGCAAAACAAGAATGATGAAGAAATCGGGCCAATGCCGGACAACCGCCGAGAGGATCACGGCGGCTTCTATCATCCAGGGAATGGGTCCCCAGAAGTAAGTAAGGAACTTCAGGTACGGATTGTCTACTTTTTCGGCAATCTCGTTTGGTCCGTCTTGCGCGAGACGCTTCTTTGCCTCCGCGTCGCTAAGACCATTGGGAGTTGAGTCCAGCTTTTTTTCTACTTCCGCCATCGGAAGGGATTTCAACTCGTTTTTCGCATCCGCCTGGGGATCGGGCTTGGAAGCGCCTTTTGCTGGTGGCTTATCTAAGGTTGCTGGCACTTTAGTGGTTACTCGCCGTATCGGACCACTTCCAGTTGCGAATCTCCGGTAAGTCTTCGCCGTGCTTATCGATGTAGACCTTGTGTTCTATCAACTTGTCGCGCATGTGTTGTTTCAAGTACGCTCCTTTTGAGCCAAGGTTCGGTACGCGATCGACTACGTCTTGCACCAGGTGATAGCGGTCGATATCGTTTTGCACACGCATGTCGAAAGGAGTAGTGATTGTGCCCTCTTCCTTGTATCCGCGAACGTGCAGATTTCGGTTGGTGCGGGCATAGGTCAAGCGGTGGATCAACCAGGGGTATCCGTGAAAGTTGAAGATGATGTGTTTATCTTTGGTGAATAGCGAATCATAGTCCACGTCAGACAATCCGTGCGGGTGTTCAGTCGAAGGCTGAAGCTTCATGAGATCGACGACATTGATGACGCGTATTTTGAGGTCGGGCAGGTGTTTGCGAAGAATGGAGACGGCCGCCACGATCTCCAGCGTGGGTGTATCTCCACAGCAGGCCATCACCACATCAGGCTCACTGCCCTGATCGTTACTGGCCCATTGCCAGATGCCCAGACCTTCGGTGCAATGGATAACCGCGGCATCCATAGTTAGCCATTGCGGCAGCGCATGTTTGCCGGCAACTACCACGTTGACGTAGTCGCGGCTGCGCAGGCAATGATCGAAAACAGAGAGCAGGCAGTTGGCATCGGCCGGCAGGTAAACACGAACGATGCTGGCTTTTTTATTGATTACGTGATCGAGAAAACCGGGATCCTGGTGGGTGAACCCATTGTGGTCCTGCTGCCACACATGCGAGGCCAGCAGGTAATTCAACGAAGAGATCTTGCGCCGCCACGGCAGTTCGTTGGTAACCTTCAACCATTTGGCATGCTGGCTGAACATGGAGTCGACGATGCGAATGAATGCTTCATAGCTGTTGAACAAGCCATGCCGGCCGGTTAACAGGTAACCTTCCAGCCATCCTTCGCACTGATGTTCGCTGAGCATCGAATCCAGAACCATTCCGGAGGGGGCCAGGGACTGGTCAATTGTAATTTCTTTGGCGTCCCACTGACGATCAGTGGTTTCAAACACTGCCCCCAATAAATTCGAGAGTGTTTCATCCGGGCCGAAAACTCGAAAATTGCGTTGGTCCCGGTTCAGTGTTATCACGTCGCGCAGGAACTTGCCCAGGACCAGCGTGTCCTCGCCATTGACGGCGCCTGGCGACGGGACGGTTACGGCGTGATCGTGAAAATCTGGCATGCGCAGATCGCGCAGCAGAATTCCGCCGTTTGCGTGCGGATTCGCTCCCATGCGCCGGTCGCCTTTGGGCGCCAATTCCTGCAGTTCCGCGATAAGACGGCCATTTTCATCGAACAACTCCTCTGCCTTATAGCTCTTCATCCAGTCTTCCAGAACCTTTACATGGTCCGGATGTTGGGGATCAACTAATACCGGGACCTGGTGGGCCCGGGAAGTGCCTTCTATTTGAAGGCCGTCGACTACTTTCGGACCAGTCCAGCCTTTAGGGGACCCGAGCACGATCACCGGCCAGCGGGGTCGCGTGTTGTCCCCTGTGCTGCGCGCATGATCCTGAATTTTGTGGATGTCCTGAATCGCCGTTTCCACCGTTGTCGCCATCCGCTGGTGCATCGTTTCTGGCTCGTCGCCTTCGACAAAGTAGGGAGTCCAGCCGCAGCCGCGCAGAAATTGTTCCAACTCTTCATGCTCAATACGCGCCAGAACAGTCGGATTGTTGATCTTGAAGCCGTTCAAGTGGAGGATTGGGAGGACCGCGCCGTCGGTGATGGGGTTGAGCAGCTTATTCGACTGCCAAGCGGTTGCCAAAGGACCGGTTTCCGCCTCACCGTCTCCGATAATGCAAGCGACAATCAGACCGGGATTATCAAACGCGGCCCCGAATGCATGGCTCAGTGAATAACCAAGCTCGCCACCTTCGTGGATCGATCCCGGCGTGGTTGGCGCAACATGGCTGGAGATACCGCCCGGGAATGAGAACTGCTTAAACAGTTTCTTCATGCCCTCTTCGTCCCGGCTGATATTGGGATAGACTTCGCTGTAAGTACCCTCGAGATAGACGTTCCCAACAAGCGCCGGGCCGCCGTGTCCTGGACCAGCGATGTAGAACATATCGAGATCGTATTTCTTGATGACTCGATTCAAATGAACATAGATGAAGTTTTGCCCGGGTGTAGTGCCCCAGTGGCCCACCACCAGGGGTTTGACATGCTTCAACTGCAATGGTTCTCGCAGCAAAGGATTGTCGTAGAGGTAAATCTGGCCGACGGAGAGATAATTCGCAGCGCGCCAATATGCATTAATCCTGGCGAGCAGATCGGGTGTCAATGGATGGTCGGTATCGTTCACTTCCAAATGCTTCTGGACGACGCCGCGAGCTTCGACCGGAAAGATATCCGGTTCAAGTACTGCAGCCGATGTTTGGTTAGGTGTCTGGACGTTACGTTCAATCATTTGTGACCTCTTCTGACAAGTTAAAAGTTACTTAGCGGCCGCAAGTTCTGCTGCGGAGTGCCATTCGACCGACTCGGTTTGGGAGGTGCCGAGAATGTCTTTCGCGTGCGCGACTTCAGCGCTCGCCCCATTGACGATCAAAAGATATTTTCCGTTCTTAACAGCAAACTCGTACTTAAGAACACTATCTTTGGGAATGCCGATACTGTAGAGTCCTGCTCCCAGGGCGCCGACACCGCCCACTACCACGGCTCCTTCTAGAGCGCCAACGAGCCAAGCAACAACTGGACCGGCCATCAACAGCGGACCTAAGCCAGGAATGACAAAGAAAGCGGCGCCGAACAGGAGTCCCCAGAATCCACCCCAGAAGGCTCCTACTTTGCCCCATCGCTTCATCCGATCCCCGGTATTGTAATAACCAACGACTTGTTCGTCGGTTTCGGGATCCTTCGCCACGATCGAAATGGTGCGCATATCGACGCCAGCTCGCTGCAGATTCTTGACTGCCTGCTCTGCCTCGTCATGCGTGTGAAAAACTGCTACTACTGATTCAAGTTTGGACATAGTTTTCTTCTTTCCGTCATTCTGCAGATAACGAACAGCCAATGTGTCCGCAATCGCACGATATTTCTACTTGGCCCTTCGCGTCTTTGCAACGCTGGCTACAATACTTCTCATTTGTTACGGTGCACTTGCATGCCGGATGCGCGCACTTACTCAATTGTGGTTCAGCCATAGTCAATCACTCTTCCTTGCCGTGTGACTAAAGAGCATGGGAGGGGCCAAACTAACTTGACGTTGAGCCTGCTGCAAAGTCAATTTACAGCGATGACTCAATATGGTCACGTGACCGTATTGAGTCGGTATTCATCGTCGCTCAATACACAGTACGACTCTTGGGATCGCCGATTGGTCAAAGCCGTGCTCGGAAAGTAATGGAAGGAACAACATATGCATGAGACACATTGGGTAGCGGCTGAACTGCACGAACTCGCGGGACACGCTCATCGAACCGCAGCGGAACATAACGAAAAGGGAAAAGAGGGCGACGCCATCTGGCATGCGGAGCGGGCTCTAGAGTATTCTGAACATGCTTGCAGACTCGCCAAGGAATCCCAAAACAAGTCTGGGCAGATGGTGACGGTTTAACTATGTCCACCCGTTATAACAGCGGCTCCCACTACGAGAACCACCAGCGTGCCGCGGAACTGCACTACGCGGCGGCGCATGCTCATCGCATCGCTGCGCAACAGGGCAAAGGTGAGCACTTGAGTGGACACGAGCAGTCGCGGCAGGCTCTGGAATACTCAGTGCAGGCCCATCAGCATACGCAATCCATCAGTTCAGGGCACTCGACGATAGCAACTGTGGCGTACAAACTGTGGCAGGAAAGAGGGTGTCCAGAGGGGTCAGCGCATGAAGACTGGCTTCATGCGGTGGAATTTCTGCGAACTAAGCCTCTTTAAGCAGGCGAGGGCGGCTTAACTCAGCTTCGTCGGCGGCAATCTCGGCTCGCTCCTTTCGGATGTCGAGCCGAATTCCGCCAAAGATGCCCATATAGACATTGGCTATCCAAACCAGTGAAAATTCGGCTAGCAGATGTCCACGCCAGTCGGGAAAGAGCAGCTTCTATCGAGTAAGAATGAGGAAAGCCGCAGTCACGTAATGGCTGAAGCAATACTCACAGGTAAAGAGATAGAAGAATTTCCGTGCGTAGATACGCCGGCATGTCTTGCTTTCACGCAGACAGTAATCTCGAAATTCCCTCACCACTTCTTCGTGTGTAATCGTCCAGGCAACGGAAGCAATGGGAAGGGCGATCAGAAACAGATAAGCAACTTGTTGCGGTAAGTCCACTTAATCCACTTTTACCTGAGAAGTCTTCTGGAATCCGGCGGTTTTAGATTGACTGTGAGAGCCCGCCTGGTCCAAAAGAATTTGCAGTCGTGCACATTGGTTGGCTTTCTCGCGACATGCGTCCTGGAAAGCCGTTGCCACGTTTAGATCGCCATCATCCGTTGCTTCGAGCCCGAATTGGGTATACATTCTGCATTCCTCCACGGCGCCCGCTATGGCGCTGCGAAGATTGTCAGTCGTACCCGCCACAAGGCCAGCCAGCGCAGCTTCTCTGGCAAAGTGCCCGATGCGGTCTCTGTCGGCATTTTCCTGGAACGTTTCGGCAAGGTCCCATTCACTCTCCATCCGTGCATGTGCCGCAAACCGGCTGAAGGTAGCGGATTCAGAAGCTTCGGTCTTCATGGCACTCATCAGATTCTGTTTTGTTCGTGGGCTCATGCTCCGAGTGTGTGCACTTGTCTCACCAAACTACGCCATCACCAAACAGGCTCGCTGGAACCGAATGAGCGGAGTGCGATAGGGGGAGTTGTAAAGTTTGGCGTTATTTTGCCAAATGACCGTTGACGGTCATAAGCCGCCTTACAAGTGAGGCGTCCATCTCCCTTTAATAGATTTCTCTTCGGGCTTGCCTAGGTGGCTTATGTCCCAGCTTGCGGCTTCTGAGCCCATGGCCATACAGGTGCACGTGTAGTTGCCAGGAAAACATAAGCAGAGTAAGAAATGACAAGCACACAAGAAAAGAGCAGCACAAAAATGGAATACGAAAGCGTTAATCCCTTCACGGGTAAGACCGTCAAGACATTCAATGCATTCACTGATTCGCAATTGGAAGCGAAAATTGCCAAGGCGGCGAGTTGTTATGAGACTTGGAGGACCAAGTCTTATGCACAGCGCGCCGTAATTGTGGCCAAAGCAGCGCAACTGATGCACGCCGATGTGGACAAATTCGCAAAGCACGCAACTATCGAGATGGGCAAGCTTATCAATGAATCGCGCGGCGAAGTTAACTTCAGCGCAAACATACTTGCCTACTATGCCAAAAATAGCGAACGCTTTCTTGCGCCCGTGAAACTACATCCCGAGCACGGCGAAGCGCACATGGAGAGCAGTCCTATTGGAGTTATCTTCTGCGTTGAGCCGTGGAATTTCCCCTACTATCAGTTGGCTCGCGTTGCCGGTCCTCACCTGATGGCGGGTAACACCATATTGGTTAAACACGCCGGCTGTGTTCCCCAGTGCGCCATCGAGTTCGAACAATTGTGGATTGACGCGGGCGCGCCGGAAGGTCTCTACACCAACCTGTTGATCTCGCATGAACAGTCGGACAAAGTGATTGACGATCCGCGCGTTAAGGGCGTTGCATTGACCGGCAGCGTTGCCGCGGGGCGCAGCATTTCATCCAGAGCGGGAACCAACCTCAAGGTGTCCTCCATGGAACTGGGCGGAAGCGACGCGTTCATCGTTCTGGAAGACGCTGATTTGGAAAAGACCATTCCCTGGGCTGTCTGGGGCCGTATGTATAACGCCGGACAAACTTGCTGCGCATCCAAGCGCTTTATTGTTGTCGACGAGATCGCCGATAAATTCCTGGCGAAGTTCAAGTCGGCGCTGGAAGCATTGAAGCCCGGCGATCCGATGGACGAAACGACGACGCATGGTCCATTATCCACGGAGTCCGCGCTGACCGATTTGCTGAAACAGGTGGACGCGGCGGTCGCGAAGGGCGCGAAAGTCGCTCTTGGTGGCAAGCGCATCGACCGTGAGGGGGCGTTTATGGAGGCCACCATTCTGACAGATGTGAAGCCTGATAATCCGGCCTTTCGCGATGAGTTCTTTGGTCCCGTGGCCATGTTCTTTCGTGTGAAGGATGAAGCCGCCGCTATTGCGCTCGCCAACGATTCGGACTTCGGTCTGGGTGGTTCGGTATTCACCAAGGACATCGCGCGCGGCAAGCGCGTAGCGACTCAGGTTGAGACGGGCATGATGTTCATCAACAACATTGACTGGAGTGACGCTGAGCTTCCATTCGGCGGCATCAAAGATTCCGGATACGGTCGTGAACTGGGCAATATGGGTATCCAGGAGTTTGTGAATAAGAAGCTTGTGCGCACTCACGACATGGCCGCTCCGCTGGTATAAGGAAGACCGCTTTTCTCAAGCCGGTTCAGATAGGGGGCCTCTTCCAGAGGCCCCCGGAAAGAAAAAATGTACGTCAACATCGCAGTCCTGCGGGAGACTCTGCCCAACGAACGCCGCGTGGCGATAGTGCCCGCGGTTACCCATGAGATTGAAAAGCTAGGCGGCAGGCTGCACATGCAGAGCGGCGCCGGCGAAGCCAGCAGTTTCCCCGATTCGTCTTATAAAGATGTGATTTTCATGGACGACCGCGCGAAGCTGCTTGCCTCGGCCGATGTCGTCATGGGCGTCCAACCGCCTCCTTTGGCCGTAATTGAAGAAATGATGGAAGGGTCCATTCTAATCTGCTTTGTCTACGCCGGGCAGCAGCAGGCGCTGGTTGCGAAACTGATCGAGAAGAAAATTACCTGCTTTGCAATGGAGCGAATTCCGCGCATCACGCGCGCCCAATCGCTGGATGCGCTGTCCAGCCAGTCGGCATTGGCCGGTTACTATGCGGTCGGATTGGGCGTTACGCATTTGGCTCGTGTTCTGCCAAAAATCACTTCCGCGGCAGGCGTAGTGGGTCCCGCTCACGTGCTGGTCATGGGGCTCGGCGTGGCCGGGCTTGAGGCTGTTGCCACGGCTCAGCGCCAGGGCGCGGTGGTGGAAGGCTACGATATTCGTCCTGAGACCGAAGAGCAAGTGATCTCACTGGGCGGAACCTTCGTCAAGACCGGTGTGGACGCACAAGGCAAGGGTGGCTATGCGCGTGAACTTACTCCGGAAGAAAAGAGCAAGGTGGCGGACGTGCTGACCAAACACATTCAGCAGGCGGATCTGATTATCACCACCGCGGCCATCCCCGGAAAGCCTTCTCCCAAGCTGATTAGCAGCGCCCAACTCAAGGGAATGAAAACAGGCGCCGTAATTGTCGATCTTTCCGCCGAAGGCGGCGGCAATTGTGAGGATACAAAGCCCGGGGAAACTGCCAAAGTCGGCCAAGTCACGATTGTGGCGCCAATTAACGTGCCCTCCTTGCTGGCACAGGACGCGAGCCTGCTCTTTTCCAAGAACGAGTGCAACCTGCTGAAGCTGATGTTGAAAGACAACATCATCACCATCGACTGGACCGATGAAGTGATAGCTAAAACTGCGCTGACGCACGACGGGAAAGTGATTGAGCAGCCGGAAAAGCCGGAAAAACCCGCAAAGGCGGCATAAGGACCTTATATGAACTTTCAGATTGCTATCACTGGCTTTGTAGCCATTTATATATTTATGCTGGCGGCCTTTGGCGGCTGGGTCATTATCGGCAACGTGCCGGCCATTTTGCACACCCCTTTGATGTCCGGTTCCAATTTCGTGCACGGCATTGTCGTGGTGGGCGGGCTGTTCGCACTGCTAAATGCCGCCAATGTTACGGAACAGGCGGTTGGATTTCTTGCCGTGCTGATGGGAGCGGGCAATGTGGCCGGAGGCTATGCCGTCACTGACCGCATGCTGGCAATGTTCAAACCCAGCGCAGCGCCTGCCGCTCGTGCCACAGCGCCAGACAAAGCACGACTGGTGAAGAAAAGCTAAGGACCTGACATGTTGACAACCATTGTGCACTTAATTACTGGATCGGCTGATCTTGCCGCTGCGTTCCTTTTCATGTATGGCCTGAAGAAGATGTCCTCGCCTGTCTCCGCTCCATGGGGCATCAGGATGGCTGGCATTGGCATGCTGGTAGCGATTCTCGCCAATTTTCTGCAAGTTTTCACTGTTGACGAGGCGGCCAAGCCTCATCTTCTGGTCAATATAATCCTGGCCGTAACGGCATTGGCGCTCGGCGCTTCCGTGGCGTGGTTTAAAGGCAGAACTGTCGCGATGACAGAGATGCCGCAGATGGTGGCCATCTATAACGGGCTGGGCGGCGGGGCGGCGGGCGCGATCGCGGCGGTGGAGTTATTGGGCAACAAGACGCATGGATTGGGTCAATTGCTGGTCACTCTTCTAGGCGGCTTAATTGGCGCTGTCTCATTGTCAGGGTCCGTTATCGCGTGGGCCAAGCTGGATGAAATCCTTAAGAAGCCGCTGCGCTTCCCTGGCCAGCGAATCCTGAATGCGACGGTATTTGTCGCGGCTCTTGTCGTAGCTGGCTACATTGCATTTGCCGTGCATAGCGGCGCCCCGGCATTGCTGCCGATTTCTTCAATCATCTGGATCTTCTTCGGACTCACGCTGCTGTTCGGCATCCTGATGACATTGCCTATTGGCGGCGCGGATATGCCGGTAGTGATCTCCATTTACAACGCGGCCACCGGTCTTGCTGTCGGTTTTGACGGCTATGTCATTCAAGACCCCGCACTGATGATTGCCGGCATGGTGGTGGGTGCGGCCGGAACCCTGCTGACACTGCTGATGGCCAAGGCCATGAATCGTTCGGTCAGCAATGTTCTCTTCTCCGATTTTGGCGATGTCAGCAAACAGGAGCAGGGCAAGATGGTTGGCAGCGAAAAGCCGGAGGAAGCCAGCGATGCCGGCATCTTCATGCGCTACGCCGCCAGCGTCATCATCATTCCCGGATATGGACTGGCGGTTGCCCAGGCTCAGGAGAAGCTTTACGAGTTTGTCAAGCTGCTGCTATCTGCCGGCGTCAAGGTTCGCTTCGCCATTCATCCGGTAGCGGGGCGCATGCCGGGACAGATGGACGTCCTGCTGGCTGAGGCTGGCGTTCCGTACGATCTGATCTTCCAGTTGGACGACATAAACGACGACTTTGCCAACACTGATGTCGCACTCGTCATAGGCGCCAACGATGTCGTGAATCCGGCTGCGCGCACCGACAAGTCTTCGCCCATCTATGGCATGCCCATTCTTAACGCTGACAAGTCGAAGAAAGTTTATGTGGTGAAGCGCGGTCAGGGCAAAGGTTATTCCGGAGTTGACAATCAGCTTTTCTATGACGACAGCACCTTCATGGTTTATGGCGACGCGCAGGCAGTGCTGGTGAAAATGATTGAGGCGGTTCGCAGCCTCGGTGCGGCTGCGGCTTAGTAGGTAAGACAGAAAGAAAAATGGCAATGACAAGAAAAATGAGAGCGGAAGTGGTTGAGGCATTCGGCAAGCCACTGGTGGAGCGCGAGCTTGATATACCAATCGCAGGACCTCGACAGATAGTAGTGAAGACGGAGGCGTGCGGCGTCTGTCATACCGATCTGCACGCTGCTAGCGGGGATTGGCCTTTGAAACCCACCCTGCCTTTCATACCAGGCCATGAAGCCATCGGTATCGTTAGCGCAGTGGGCGCGGGTGTGACCATCGTGAAGGAAGGCGATCGCGTGGGTGTTCCGTGGCTTTACTCGGCTTGCGGCCACTGCGAGTATTGCCTGAGCGCATGGGAGACGGTGTGTCCTGACGCACAATTCGGCGGGTACACCAGGAATGGCGGATTCGCGGAATACATTCTGGCGGACCCGGATTACGTAGCTCATATTCCGAAGGGCCTTTCACCGACGCAAGCCGCGCCTCTGATTTGCGCGGGCCTCACCACTTACAAGGGCATCAAAGAGACTGACACCAGGCCCGGTGAATGGATTGCCGTCTCCGGCTGCGGCGGACTCGGACACTTAGCCATTCAATATGCCAAGGCGATGGGCCTGCTGGTTTGCGCTGTGGATATTGACGATAAGAAGCTTAACCTTGCCAAGTCGCTGGGTGCGGATCTTACCTTCAATGCCAGGAGCGCTGATTCCATAACGAGACTGATAAAAGAAACCGGCGGCGGCACGCATGGCGTGTTGATTACCGCTCCCTCGCTTGGTGCATTCAGTCAGGGTATTGCGATGGCGCGCCGGCGCGGTACCTGCGTGCTGGTGGGACTGCCTCCCGGTGATTTTCCTGTGCCCCTGTTTGATGTAGTGGCGAAATGCATTACCATTCGCGGATCTTTTGTCGGCACTCGTCAGGACATGGCGGAGGCGCTTGCCTTTGCAGCCGACGGCAAGGTGAAGGCGGACGTGGAGCTTCAGCCGCTGGAGGACATCAACGCCATCTTCAAACGCTTGGAACATGGTGACGTGGCGGCCCGAGTCGTGATCGATTACGTCAACAACTCATCGGATTTGGAAAACAAACAGGAAGCACAGGAAGTTTATGCGCATTAACTTTGCCTTGGCCGTTCTCGGCCTCGCAACGGTCAGCTCGGCCTGCGCGCAGAATTCCGGCTGGGAGGGCGAAACCGGTGTTTTCATAACGCCGATGGCTTATACGGCTCCCTCCACCGCCACGGGCTTCGGGCTTCCGATTGTCGCCTATCACTACCTATATGGCGGCAAGGTGCTGGGTGATTTCCATGAGATATCCATCGCCGGCGGAGCATTCCAGCGCTGGGAGTTCGGCTACACGCGGGCATTTCATGAACAAGGAAGCGTCGCGTCGCTCAGCCCTCTGTGGCATAACGGCTACAACATATTTCACTCGAAGTTTAATGTGCTGGAGGAGAATGCCGGCAAGAACAGCTGGATACCGGCCATCTCTGTCGGGTTCATTCTGCGCACCCAGGTTCATGATGTGGGCGCGGCTATTCTAGACAAGAACGTGACGGACGGTGATGTCTACCTGGTCGCCACCAAGACCATCACTCAATCAAAAAAGGTACCCATCATCCTCAGTGGCGGCGTGCGAGGAACGAACGCCGAACTTTGGGGCATGGGAGGAAATACTCCCAACTTTCAAGAACGAGCGTTTGGAGCAATAGGTTTTGTGTTCAAGGGCCCGGCTCATACATCATTCATTCTGGCTTCGGAGTTTTCACAGCAGCCGCGGCATCCTTCGGGATTGCCCACCGCAATTATCCCAACCACCATTACCTACGCGATTCGCTTTGTGCCCACCCCCGAGCATAAGATCAACTTCGATTTCGGCGTGGCGCAAATCGCGGGTCAAATTGCGCCGGGAGTTAATCTCCAGGCACGGGCGCAAGTGGCAGCGCAAGTTTCCTACGGATTCTAGGCGACGGACTCATGAAAGCCGCGATTCTACAACCCGGACGCGATAAGGCTGGGCAATTTCTCGAAGTCAAGGAAGTGGTACGTCCGCAGGTTCGGGAAGGCTATGTCTTGCTTCGAATTCTGGCCTGCGGAGTGTGCCGCACCGACCTCCACATCGCTGAGGGAGAGCTTCCGCCTTTGAAGACGGATCTGATTCCCGGACATCAGATTGTAGGCGAGGTTGTCGAAGGCGCCACCGTCGATGTGCCGCTAGGCACTCGAGTGGGTGTTTGCTGGCTGGCTGGAACAGACGGCGCTTGCTGGTTCTGCCGGCATAACTTTGAGAATTTGTGTGATAACCCTGTGTTCACTGGTTACACGGTGGACGGAGGATATGCTGAATATGTTCTGGTCCGTACCGACTTCACGATCCCGTTGCTGGCCGATCAGGAAGCCTCGGTTGTGGCGCCCCTGTTGTGCGCCGGCATAATTGGCTATCGCAGCTTGCGGGTTGCAGGAGTTGAACCCGGCGAGAGCGTCGGGCTTTTTGGCTTTGGAAGCTCCGCCAGTCTGGCGATCAAGGTTCTCCAGTCTTGGAAGTGCGACGTGTACGTTGTTACCAGAGGCGAATCTCATCGCAAGACGGCTGAAACAATGGGAGCCACATGGGTGGGGAACGAGGATGATAAACCTTCTGTGAAGCTAGACCGCGCCATTACTTTCGCGCCAAGCGGCAAAGTGGTTGTGAGCGCCCTATCAAGTTTGCGAAAAGGGGGTGTTGTCGCCATCAACGCTATTCACCTAGATGAAATGCCGAGCTTTAATTACGATTCGCTTCTATGGGGCGAACGCCAGATCAGAAGCGTCGCGAACGTCACCCGGCAAGATGCAAGAGAGTTTCTGGAGATCGCTCACCGGCTCGTCATTCGTCCGCGTACCAGCGTGTTTTCTCTTGAAGATGCCAACCGAGCATTATTGGCAGTAAAACAAGAGACGGAAAACGGATCCGCGGTCATTGTCCCATGAGTCAATGAATCCGTGAGAGGTCCCAAAAAAGGTCCTGCCCAACCATTTATCCCCGAGACTCTTGATGCCTTCTGGCATCGTTTAAAGGAGCACCCGCTCTTGCGGATCGGCCCTGGTCTCATCACCGGCGTAGCGGATGATGATCCCAGTGGCATCGCGACCTACTCCCAGGCGGGCGCCCAGTTCGGCCTTAACATGCTGTGGACTATGCCGCTGGCTCTGCCTTTGATGTCGGCAATCCAATCCATGTGCGCCCGTATTGGGCGAGTTACCGGCAAAGGACTCTCCGCCAATATCAAGACGGCATTCTCGCCAGTCATCCTGCAGTCTGTCGTTTTTCTTTTATTGATCGCCAATATCCTGAATATTGCTGCCGATGTGGCCGCTATGGGTGAGGTGGCGGAACTCGTCACCGGGTTCAACCGGCATCTGATGACCGCGGCGTTTGTTTTCGCAACACTATTGCTGCAGGTCTTCGTTCCCTATCACCGCTACGTTTTCTTTCTCAAATGGCTTAGTCTTTCGCTGTTGGCTTATGGTGCAGTGCTCTTTACTGTGCACGTTCCCTGGGGCCAGGTGGCCTTGCGAACGGTATGGCCCCAGTTCAAGTGGACCTCTGGCAGCGCCGCCGTAGTGGTTGGAGTATTCGGCACAACTATCAGCCCCTATCTTTTCTTCTGGCAAGCTTCTGAAGAGGTCGAAGACATGCTGGAGAAGGGAACATCGTCCCTGGCAAGCGATGCCTATCCGGCAATGAGAGAGCTGAGCCGCATCAAATGGGACACATGGAGCGGCATGTTCTACTCCGACATAACTGCTTACTTTATCATTCTTGCCACTGCTGTTACTCTGCATGTTTCAGGCGTAACTAACCTCGAAACTGCGGCTCAAGCGGCTAGTGCACTTCGGCCGCTAGCCGGAAACTTTGCGTTTATGCTCTTTGCGCTTGGGATTGTAGGGGTCGGAATGATTGGAGTGCCAGTGCTGGCTGGTTCGGCTGGCTATGCGCTGGCTGAAGCGATGGGCTGGAAGTGGGGCTTGGAGCGCAAAGCCAGCGATGCAAGGGGATTTTACGGAGTCATTGCGGTTAGCGTCTTGGCCGGTCTCGGCATTCAGTACTCTCCGATGAGCCCCATGAAAGCTCTATTCTGGAGCGCTGTCATCAATGGTGTCGTTGCCGTGCCGTTAATGATAGTGATCATCCTGTTGGTTTCCAGGAAGTCTGTGATGGGCGCATTCACGGCTGGACGGACAATTGTGACCCTGGGATGGATTGCCACGGCCGTGATGGCTGCGGCAGCCATTCGTATGTTCATCCCCTGAACTCGCCGACAATATCTGGTCATTTGACCGCTCACCGTCGAATTGCCCGCGTCAGGGCTCTCTGATGACGCCAGTCCACATGGTGATAAGCACATTTGACGGACGGGCAGTGACGTGCCTTCTGTGTTTGTGCAAGGCAACCGCTAACTGCGGAATTACAAAAATCCAAGCGAGGAAAAAATGAAGTTATTTAAAGCAGCATCAGCTGCTTGTTTTATCGCCCTACTGGGCACCGCGATCGCACCCGGGCTAAATGCGGATGAATGGAACAAGAAAACAACCCTGACATTTAGCGCTCCCGTCCAGATTCCAGGCGTTCACTTGAAGGGCTGGGGCGTATTGCCAGCCGGTACCTACGTCTTCAAGCTTATGGACTCACAATCCGACCGAAATATTGTCCAAATCTGGAACAAGGACGAAACAACCATCTACGCGACAATTCTGGCAATCCCTGACTACCGGCTGAAAGCAACCGACAAAACGGTAATCACATTTGACGAGCGGCCGGCGGGGGAGCCCGTGGCATTACGGGCGTGGTTCTATCCCGGCAGCAACTACGGCGATCAATTCGTATATCCGAAAGCAAAGGCCATGGAACTCGCTAAATCCAACAACTCACCAGTACCGTTCGTTTCTGCTGAAATGACTACTGAAGTAACGGAGCCATTCAAGACGGTGGATGAACCCGCTGCAGTTGCCATGAAGACCACTCCCGTGAAGGTTGCTCAGCCCACTGGGGAAGAAGCTGAGATCGTTGCAGTTACACCCGCATCAGCACCCGCTCTTCCCGCAACCGCCAGTGGCGCGCCACTCGTTGGCTTTCTCGGCCTGATAGCACTCGGCGGCGCCTTGATGCTCGGTTTATCTGCCAGGCAGCCTCGGTAAGAGGCCGCTATTGTAAGCGTGGCGCGATTAGGCGTCACGCCGAAAATGTCTCGTCCTTTATTTTATTCAGAGAGGCTCAACCGTTCTTTGCGATTTATCTTTGCTGTGGCTTATCGCCAATGGAGTGCCCGGATCAAGGAGAGAAGCAGCAATGTTTAATTTTTCTGCGATGAACGTTCGCAATCGTCTGGCGGCCGATGGAGATGAACTCGTCGTTCTCAGATTTGATACCGGGCTGCTTGGGCTGGTCTTAGCCTGCGATCTCCGGCAAAAGCAGGAGCTGGCAAGAGCCAGGCGCAGCGGATTTTGGCGGGCGCTGAGAGAGTTTATGTTCCCCGTTGCTTCGGGAATAGCGTTAATCCTGGTCCCACCGGGAACGCGGCTGCTGGTTCGTGATATTCCCATAAACCGGCAGCTTGAATGGCGACTTCGTGGAGAGACGCAAGTAGCAGTCGCCACTATCCTCACCGGTAACGCTGACAGCTTCCGCGACGCAATCGGCTTCAGCAATGGAACTATCGTCTTAGTGGGCAGGCTCGTCGAAGGTCAAAGGGTGCGCGTATTATCGGCCTCCTCAGAAGAAGAGGCCAATCCATCAATGCCGGAGTTCGGAGTCAGCGTGTCCTCGCACTAGAGAATGGCTACACTGGTTCCCTTGACCCTGTCGCGCGGTTGTTCGGCTTTGACGGTTGACCCGACAGACCTTAGAAGCAGTAACGGACATTCCACCTGCTTGACGACCGCGTCGGCAATCGATCCAAAAATCGTCTCGCGCCATCCGGTCTGCCCATGAGTGGAAATGATCAACAGGTCGATGAACTCCTGCTTGATTATGAGCATAATGGCGCCTGCAACATCTTCGCTTACTTCTGTCCTCGAGGTTGCCTTGATACCGTCAGCTACAAGCACGGACGCAACTTTAGCCAACTGCCCGAGGTCATCGCTTTTCACGCTATCCGGTAAGAAAGTGGAAATGAATTCATCGCTTACTTTGTCCTGTGAAAACATCGGAACAATGGTCAAGAGAATAAGCTGGCAGTTGAAGTGCCGAGCCAGGTTTTGTCCCATATCCAGCGCGGCCTGGGAGGACGGGCTGAAATCAATGGGCAAAAGAATCTTTTGTGGATGGAAATTGGAAGAGATTGTTGCAGAAAGCATTTTGTTCTCTTTTTAATTAGGCCAGTTGCAGTGGGGCTTTGACCGGCGGATCGGTGGTCAAAGTAGCAGGCGAGTCGTCGGACGCGGCCAACCACGTTCGCGCCGTAGCTTCCTCGGCACAGCCAAAATAACGGATGGCTGCTTTGGTGAACGGTATGCAAAACTCCGTTAGCCACTTCTCCCAGTTGCGATTGCCAACGCAAGCAAGGCGTTCAATGTCCCCGAAGTGTCTAGTATCGAACTTTATCTCTTCCCACAGCGCGCCGGCATCCCAGCCATGGAAATCGCACATTTCAAACAGCACGCGCATCCTTCCGTGCTGCTCTACTAGGCGCTCGAACTCAGCAGTGATGTGCGCATAGTCCGCGCTTACAAGTTTCCCGCTAACGTGAACAAGGCAAGTGCCATCGTTTTGTACGCGTATCTGAATGGGCATATGATCAGTCTCCGTTGTTTGACTTCGTTCAAAGTGACGTTTCTGTGTGTGCAGAGGAGTGGGCCAAGACTTCGCAAACCTTGGACACGAGTTCGACCGCGGTGAAGGGCTTTGGAAAAGTATAGAAATCTTCGACAGCCTCGGTAGTCTCCAAGTTCAGGTCGTGAACGAATCCAGACACAATCAAGACCGGAAGTCCAGGAGCGTGGCGCCGCAGGTAGATTGCCGCATCATGACCAGAAATACTCTCCAAGTAAGGTCGGACAACGAGTAAGTCAAAAAAATGCTTGCTCAGTAAATCCACTGCGGCTCCCAAATCGCCTGCTCGGAGGACGGAATATCCTGCCGCCTCCAAAGTCTTAGCAATGGCATTCCTGATACCCGAGTCAGATCCGAGAAGCAGGATGGCATCATTCACAATGCGTTCCTCTAAAGATGGCTGACCGTTGCGACTCGCGGATTTTTGAGCGATTGCTAAAGAGCCGCAATAGTCTTTTGTGCCTAACCAAGCTGGATCTCAACTTGATCAGCTCCGCTTCGGCCTGTGGTGTTCCGTAGCCGGTTTGGTGAACAACTCGAGAGGCATCCACAACTTGAATTAGGTGTCCGGCAGACTTGTCGAACGGCTTTTGAATCATGGCATCAACTTGTACGTGCGTCATTACGGTAACTGAAAAAATGTCAATGCTACGTCAAAAGCCACCCCTCCTATGCGGAGACATGAGGCTGACCACATGCAGTCAATTGACTATGCTTGGTCACTGTGGCGCAAGTGAAAAGGATTACTCTGCTTGCAAAAGCAGGTTCGGCCCATTAGTTGCTAATTGGGGACAGTACAAGGCTAAAGAAATGCGAGGTGGATGGAATGGCGGCGCAACTCCAGGTTCTTGGATCTTTCGCGGAGAGTAGCTCAAGGGCTAACGCAGCTCGAAGATCTGAACTTCGGGTCTTGCTTATCCTGCGCGAAGGCTCAACCCTTGTCCCCATTTGTGCTGATATTTTGTCAGCTGGCTATACTCTTTGCCAGGTCTGCTCGTGGATAGAAGTTCTGCGTAATTTTCCGTTTTCCCGGCCAGACCTCATTGTGCTGAATGTAGGTGTGCCCGATACGGACGGCAAGCAGATTCTGCGGCAACTCCGCGACTGGACGAGTGCGCCCATCATCGTAATTTCAAGTCAAAGCGGTGACTTACAAAGGATTGAATTTCTTGACATTGGCGCCGACGACTACCTGACAGAACCTTTAGATAAGGGGGAATTTCTGGCGCGGCTTCGAGCGGCTTCCCGCAGGGCGTTCGGTGTGCCGCGTAGCGAAATCTTCCGATCGGGCAGCCTGGAGGTGGATTTCAGCAGGCGCGAAGTGCGGGTTCAGCACAGGCAAGTGAAACTCACCGCCACCGAATATGATTTGCTCAAGGTTCTGGCTGGCCACGCCGGTCAGGTGCAAACCCACTACCAATTGATCCATGAAGTCTGGGGTGGCACGCAGTATCACGACGCCCTGCATCTTTTGCGCGTCACCGTCTATAATCTGCGCAGGAAATTAGTGGCCGGCTCCAGTCTTGCCGGCCACGTCGTCACGGAGCCGGGCATAGGCTACAAGCTTCGATGCGAACGAGGACAGGCGCTTCCGGACGAGGTGTTTCGCCACCTCGCGGCCTCATTCGACAGGCTTTTTCAGCACTTTCCGGACGCTATGATTCTTCTGAATGCGGAAGGCCGCTGCCTCAGCGCAAACCATGCTTGCCAGAGTTTATTTCTCTGGCAAGAGGATAGATTTAAATCTTTGGACGTAGACATGTTCCATGGGAATCTACGGGAACTTCACCGTTTCCGCACAACCCTAGATGGTAAAGACTCCATAAAAGACTTTCGAATATCTATCTGTCAAAGGGAGGACACTCGTATAAATTGCAGTCTTACTGCAATGGCCTGGAGAGACAAAGACGCGCGTCTTACCGGATATACAGTAAGGATTCAACCTCAGTAGCCATCGAGCAATAGGAACCCTGTCACTCGGCGATGCCCGGGTTTGGAGGATCAATGCCCAAGGCGGTCGCAAGCGAAATCAGATGGTCCTGTTCTTCCACCAGAATCCCTCGTAGGCCTTCTGCAATTGCAAACTCATTCAGCTCATCCGCCTGCTTTACCCTCCTCCGATACTGCCGGATGGTCTCTGCTTCATTAGCAAGATCGAATCGGAGCATCTCCTCAGCCTTTTCGGAGGTTTCCACAGGCTTGGCTGTTACCGACGGCATCCCGCCCAGGTAATCCACGTGATTTGCTATTTGCAGGGCATGGCTTAATTCCTCCTTCGCGTGGACGGCAAGTTCGGCTGCGATGTTCATGTAGGCAGCGCCCTTCAGTACCTGTGAATAGTTCACGTAGGCGATAATTGCCTGATATTCCCTGGAGAGATCCTCATTTAGCACTCTAATCAGTTCTTCGCGTGTCACTTTGATTCAGTTCCTCAGCACAGTAGATCAGACACTAGCGTTTTCCTTTCGTATCATTCCTAACCAATTTGACCGGATGCGGTCAACTGACGACGTGTGGTCAAGTGTTTCGACGCTACAGCAGCGCCTCCAGACCGTGCTCGAGTTAAACCAAGCTTCGATTCTCTAAGCATTCAAACTTTGGTGTTCGGGTTGCTCTAGATGAGGTTGCACCACCTGTCAGGAACGGACTCGTCACGATGGTAAAAGCCAATTTGCGATCTTTGCATGTAACCCTAACAGCCACAAAGTTAGGGTCACAATTCTCGATAAGCAAATGGAAATGAAAATCCCTGCAATCTCACAAACCAGTCAGCGATTGCGACTCCATGCGCGGAGCCTGAACAAGAGCTCCGGCGGACGTGGCGCCGAATTCGTGAAGCTGAAGATTGTGGTTCCGCCCTCATCCACAGCCCTGTGAATCTAGTGGAGCGACTACGGGGCGTGAGAAGGAAAAAGGAGCAAAAATGAGGGACGTTTTGAATAATTACAGCTTAAGCGAGCAGATAAGAATTGATCAGGACGCCGCAGATCAAGACATTTTCAACGAAGCCATAGGACTGATCGACAAGAGTTTTGAGGCAGCAAAGGAGATCGTCTCCGACACCCTGAAACGAGGGGAAAACCTGCTGAAGCGTGGCCGCAACTCGGCGGAGGATTATATGGAAGATGCCATTCACGAAGTAAGACATAATTCTTTGCCTGCCATGACACTGGTCTTCGCCGGAGGTGCGCTCACCGGCGGCATGCTGGCCCTGCTTTGGAAACGGACAAAGAGGTTGCAAAAGAGTTCTGATGCTGACGAATCTGTGCAGTAGGCTTAGCTACTCGTGCAAAGCTGCCCGGCTTGGGCTGAAAAGATTAGGGAGTTAAGAGTGAGAAAACAGATTGAAGTTCTAGAGCCGCCGCCGGAAATGGATATCTCCCGGTTAGCCGAGACGGCCAAAGCCATGGCGGCCGCCAATAAAGGGCTGCTTGCTATGGATGAAAGTACGGGCACCTGCAACAAGCGATTTGCAGCGGCGGGAATTCCACAGACAGTAGAGGCCAGACGCGCCTATCGGGAACTGCTGATCACGACTCCCGGACTATCAGAATTTATTAGCGGCGTAATTCTTTATGACGAAACCATTCGCCAAGCGAAAAAAGATGGCACTCCGTTTCTGCAGGTTATTAGGGATGCCGAAATCATTCCGGGAATCAAAGTGGATAGCGGGACGGACGATTTCCAAGGTTATCCAGGAGAGAAAATAACGCGGCGCCTAGAGGGGCTGAGGGTGCGCTTGAAGGAATACGTGGAAATGGGTGCACGCTTTGCCAAGTGGCGCGCGGTCTTCGCTATCGGCGATGGAACTCCCAGTATGGGATGCATAGTGGCTAATGCACAAGCGCTGGCTACTTACGCGGCTTTGTGCCAGGAAATGGGCTTGGTGCCCATAGTTGAGCCAGAAGTTCTGATGGATGGCGATGATTCACTGGAACGTTGCGGCGAAGTGACAGAGCAAGTGCTGGGTACCGTCTTCACCCAGCTAAATGAGCGGCGAGTTGCAATGGAGGGAATGATTCTGAAGCCCAACAT
>PLRJ01000243.1 GCA_003163855.1 Bryobacterales bacterium
CCCGTCATTACACCGCGGTCGTATTCAGCTCGGTCGGCCCAATAAAGCTCGAAAAACTCCTTCTCGGGAATGCCCGCAATCTGCGCCATTTGCGCCTGCTCCTCCTCCGTTTGGTGATGGACTAGGACGCCACCGTAATCGAAAATAAACCCGTCAAAAGCGTTCACAAGAGGCATGGGCCTTCAGTGTATCGGAAATCGTATTTTGCGCGCCTTAACTGGTAGAATAGGGCGATCGGACAAAAGCGCAGTAAGCTGTTGTCTTTCCAGTAACTTGCATTTCATTTCGTAAGCCTTTCAGGAGTTCTTTTTGGCCGACCAAGATGGGCCGGGCGGCGGGTCTCTTTTCCCGTCCGGCGACAGTAAAAACCTCATCCCGATCAATATCGAAGATGAGATGAAACGCTCGTACCTGGATTACGCCATGAGCGTGATCGTGGGACGAGCTTTGCCCGATTGCCGTGACGGCCTGAAGCCTGTTCACCGGCGCATTCTTTTCGGCCTGCATGAGATGGGGCTGCACTTCAACCGGCCAACGCGCAAATGCGCCAAGATCGTCGGCGAAGTGCTGGGCAAATATCACCCGCACGGTGATACTCCGGTGTATGACTCGTTAGTGCGAATGGCGCAGCCGTTCTCCCTGCGTTATCCCCTGATAGACGGGCAAGGCAACTTCGGTTCGGTAGATGGCGACCCACCGGCGGCCATGCGGTACACCGAGGCGCGTCTCTCGCGCATTGCCGGCATGCTGCTAGAGGATATCGACGAAGATACAGTCGATTTCCGCCCTAATTACGACGACAGCGAACACGAACCGGAAGTCCTTCCCACCCGCGTCCCTAATCTCCTGATTAACGGTTCATCGGGCATCGCCGTTGGCATGGCTACCAATATCCCGCCGCATAATTTGCGCGAGATCATTAATGCCACCATCGCGCTGATCGAGGACCCGCATACGCCGCTCGCAAAGATCATCGAAATGGTGCCCGGTCCCGATTTCCCCACCGGCGGATTCCTGCTCGGCCGCGGGGGCATTGTCGATTACTACACCAGGGGCCGCGGCAGCCTCAAAATGCGCGCCAAGGCCGCCATCGAGAAATACGGTAAGGGCGACCGCGAAGCCATCATAGTCACCGAAATCCCGTTCCAGGTCAACAAGGCCCGGCTGCTTGAACACGTTGCCGCGCTAGTGGGCGAAAAGAAGCTTGAAGGCATCTCCGATGCGCGCGACGAAAGCGATCGCGACGGCATGCGCATCGTCTTCGAATTGAAACGCGGCGAACAGGCCGAAGTGGTTCTCAACAACCTGTACAAGCACACGCAGATGCAGGTCAATTTCGGCGTCATCATGCTGTCCATCGTGAATGGCCAGCCGCGCGAACTCGGCATCATTGAGCTGATAAAGCGCTTCATCGAGCACCGCATCGATGTTGTGCGCCGCCGCACCGATTACCGCCTGCGAAAAGCACGCGAGCGCGAGCACATCCTGCTTGGCTTCCAGATCGCATTGGACAATCTCGACGAAGTGATTTCGATGATCCGCGCTGCCGGCGACAGCAAAATCGCCCAGGCCGGTTTAATCGCCCGCTTCGCTTTTACCGAACGTCAAGCCAAGGCCATTCTTGAACTCCAGTTGCAGCGTTTGACCGGCATGGAGCGCCAGAAGATCATCGATGAACTGGCGGAAATCCAGCGCCAGATCGCCGGGTTCCTGGAAATTCTTGGCTCGGAGAAAATCTTGAAGGCCGTCATCGTTAAAGAACTGAAGGAAGTGCAGAAAGACTTCGGCGACGAACGGCGTACGCAGATTGTTGAAGATGCGGGCGACATCAACCTGGAAGACTTGGTCCAGATGGAAGATGTCGCCGTCACCGTTTCACGCGGTGGCTATGTGAAACGCACTTCTGTTGACACCTATACGCGGCAAGCTCGCGGCGGCAAGGGCCGGATCGGCATGGGTACGCGTTCGGAAGATGTGGTGGAGCACCTTATCATTGCGTCCACTCACGCGTTCCTGCTCATCTTTACAAATAAGGGCCGCGTTTACTGGCTGAAAATTTACGAGATTCCGGACGCATCGACAACAGGGAAGGGAAAGCACGTNNGTCATCAAGAAATGCCAGTTGACCGACTTTGACAGTCCGCGCTCACAGGGCATCATCGCGGTGGGCCTGGACGAAGGCGATGAACTGCTGGGAGCCGCTATCACGAGCGGTAAGAATTATATCTTTTTAGGCAGCCAGGAAGGCATGGCCATTCGCTTCAACGAGGAAGACGTGCGGGCCATGGGCCGCCAGGCACGCGGCGTCAGAGCGATGGATCTGGAAGAAGGCGACCATCTGGTGGGCCTTGAAGTTGTGGAAGAAGAAGGCCTGATTCTGTCCATCTCCGAAAACGGTTATGGCAAACGAACGCGTCTGGGCGATTACCGCCTTACCGCCCGCGGGCGTAAAGGTGTCATCAACATGAAGACCACGCCCAAGGTCGGTAAAGTTGTGGCTGTCCTCTCAGTCCGCGAAAATACCGACCTGATGATCATCACCAAGGAAGGCAAGATTATTCGCCTCGAATCTGGCGAGATACGCCAGGCCGGCCGCTCTACCCAGGGCGTGCGGTTGGTACGCATGGAAGAAAACGACCGTGTAGCCGCGGCGTCAGTGATTCGTGAAACCCCCGAAGAGCCGGGTAAGAACGGCGAGTTGCCGCTGCAGTAGAAGGCGCGGGTAACAGTCTGGCGCTGGGGCGGTCCTATACTTTGTATATGGCCGCCCTAGTAACGCTGCAGGCCAGCGCCCCACAACTCGACACCACCGGGCTTGACCAAAAAGAGCGAAGCCTGCTCGAAAACATACGCAGCCTCGAGCGCGTCATCATCGCCTACTCCGGTGGGACGGATTCCGCCTATTTAGCTTGGGCTGCCCATCGCGCTCTGGGCCACGACGCCATCGCTGTCACGGCCGATTCCGCCTCTATTCCCACCTCGCATAAGCGCGACGCCGAAGCTTTCGCGCGCGAATGCGGCTTTCAGCACCAATACATCCAGACGAACGAGTTTGATAATCCCGATTACGTCAAGAACGACAGAGACCGTTGCTTCCATTGCAAGGACGAGCTGTTCGTGCGACTGGAGGCCTTTGCCGCTGAAAACGGCTATAACCACATCATCTACGGCGTGAACAAGGACGACCTTGGTGATTACCGTCCCGGCCAGCGAGCTGCCAAAATTCATTCGGTGAAAGCGCCGCTGGTTGAAGCCGGTCTGACGAAAGCCGAGATTCGCGAACTTTCGCGCCGCGCCGGGTTGTCCACCTGGGACCGTCCCGCCGCCGCGTGCCTTAGTTCCCGCGTGCCCTATGGAACGCCTGTGACTGTGAAAACCATTC
Organism: Bryobacterales bacterium; assembly: GCA_003163855.1. GTDB lineage: Bacteria > Acidobacteriota > Terriglobia > Bryobacterales > Bryobacteraceae > Bog-105. The sequence goes on from PLRJ01000243.1 coordinate 3,383, forward strand.
AGACGATTGAGCAGGGCGAAGAAGCTTTACGAGATCTGGGCTTCCGCCAGTTCCGGGTGCGGTTTCATGGCGAGCTGGTGCGCATTGAAGTGGCTAAAGAAGAAATGCCCAAAGCCCTAACAGCGGAGATGGCTGCTTCGTTCACGGAAATTTTTAAGCCTCTGGGCTTTTTATATGTGACGCTCGATCTGGAAGGCTACCGGCAAGGGTCGCTGAACGCGGCGCTTCAAAAAGTGGACGGAGGCAGTTTAATCTGACCGGCGCTCTCAATGCCGATTATCTTACCCGCGCGTGCGTAGCGGGTCGCCCAAGTGGCCGTACATTCATCGGGCGCCCGGTGGCGCACTCGAGTGCTTCGATGAAAGCCGAACTTCCGACAGGCTTTCCCTGGAGGGTGCTTTCGCGCAACCACTGCTCCATATCAGCGTCGTGACTGCCAGCGAGCTTTTTCTCCCATTCTTGGGGCGAATAGCACTTGCTCCATTCGTGCAGCGCAAGAAAGAGAGGCGGCGCAACCAGGCCTATGCGAGGGGGGGCACTCGACCACCGGTAATCGGCGGCCAATTTTGCGATTCCCGCGCGGACAGGATTGCGTTCAACATAAAGCAACGCTGCTTCCAGGTGCGGTTCATCGAGCGGACAGGAATAGTAACGCCCCTGCCAAAGGTGACCGCTTCGTTGCTTGGTTTGCGAGTTGATATAGCGCGCATATTGCGAATGAGCGCGTCGGAAAGTTTGAGCCATCGCGTCCGGCCCGCGTGGGACAACCACCCAATGAACGTGATTCGTCATTAAGCACCAGCCAAGAAGCTTCAGACCGTAATCCAAGGCAGCACGCGTAACATATCCGAGGTAAGTGGCGCGGTCTTCGTCGGAGAAGAAAACATCCTGGCGATAGTTGCCGCGCTGAGTAACGTGATGGGCAATTCCGGTAAGGGCGATTCGCGCGAATGCTGGCATTTGACTATAAGGTTGCGGATTCCGAACCTTGCTCTCAATCGCGGAAAAATGGACGGAGGCAGTTTAGTCTGGTCTAGACTATTCTGCATAGGCTTAAACTGCCTCCGTCCACTTTTCGGTGGATGACAGCGATTCGGAAGAAGAAATCGGTCTGACGGTTTTACTGGCCGCCGGTAGGTTTGGTTTCCATCGCTTCGGCGCGCGTCATCGTCTCCGGGTTCCAGAAGACTATTTTCTTCTGGAAGAGGCTTTCATTTGTCAGCAAAGCCGGTCCTGCTGCGCGCAATCCGAAGGTAGCGTCTTCGATCAGCGGCGCGCCTTCACGAATCGAACGGTAGAAATTCTTGTGATGCTCCAATTGCGCTTCAAAGTGCCCCGTGTCGAACACCTGCGCGCTATCCTGCCTGATGTCCGCCATCGGGTCCGGTGGAGTGTCCGTGCGCGCTTCCCGCAACTGCTGCTGGATCTTCTCCGAAAACGTGCCGCTTGAATACTGCGGCGTCTTATCCATTGGCGATTTGTCGATGCGAACACCGTCGTACCCGGTGGTCATGATGCCTTCGCTGCCGATGAACTTCACCCCGAACGACTCCTGCGGCAAACTGCTCTTGAAATTCACGCGCAGCATCACATTGAACGCCGGATGCTCATCCGACTCCGGATAATCCAGCGTCGCCAGCATCACGTCGGGCACATCACGCCCGTCGATCCAATACCGCAATCCGCCGGTGGCATAGATGCGCTGCGGTCCCTTTGAATTCGTAACCGTGTGCAGACCCGTCAGCAAATGAACGAACAAATCGCCCGCCACACCGGTGCCGTAATCGCGATAATTGCGCCAGCGGAAAAACCGCTTGGGGTCCCACGGGTGCTTCGCCGCGTTGCCTTGAAATTGCTTCCAGTCGCACGTCTGCTCGCTAGCATCGGTTGGAATCGAATACTCCCAAGCGCCGATAGCTGTATTTCTATCCAGCCACGCTTCCACCGAGTTCAACTGCCCAATAGCATTCTGCTCATACAACTCACGCGCCTTTGTGTAGGTGAGCGAACTGCGATACTGGCTGCCGATCTGCAGCACCTTGCCCGATTTCTCCTGCGCTTCAATCATGGCGGCGCCTTCTTCGACGGCGTGCATCATCGGCTTCTCGCAATAAACATGCTTGCCGCTGCCCAGGCACGCGACCGAGATGGGAACATGCCAGTGATCGGGCGTTCCCACAATCACCGCGTCGATGTCTTTACGGTCCACAATCTGGCGATAATCGCGCGTGGTGAAGGTGTCAGTGCCATACACCTCCTTCATGTGCTTCAAGCGACCGTCATAGCAGTCGCAAGCCGCAATCAGTTTCACGCCGGGAATGGAGGTCGCCAGTTTGGCATCGCCCTGTCCCATCCCGCCTGCGCCAATCAGTGCAATCTGGACCGTATCGTTTGGTGAGTACATCGCCTTTAACTCCTCACCTTCATGGCAATCGGATCCCATTCCACAATGCGATTTTCAAAGTAGCTGATGTTGGAAAGCACGGCCGGTCCAGCGGCTCTGAAACCGAAAGTGGGATCTTCCACCACAGGCTTGCGCGAACGCACCGCCATAGCGAAATTAACGTGGTGATCGTGATGGTCACTATAGCCGCGCGGCGGGTCGTAGGTTTCAACCTGGCTGTTCTTCATGCTCGCGGGCGATGGCTTCACCTCCGGGTATTTTGTGTGATACAACTTCAGGAACTTGGCCTGTTCCGCCGTATCGAACGTGTTGATGGTGTAACCAGGCTGGGTCTCTTTCGGCGCCCTGGTCACCGTTACATTCGGATCCACCGTCATGATGGCGTCGCTGCCGATAAACCGGAAGCCCTGGCTCTCTTTGGCGCCGCTTTCGAAATTCACGCGCAGCACCAGGTTGAACGCCGGATGATTTGCCGTCTGCGGATAGTCGTAGAGGCCGTAAAACAGATCAGGCACATCACGCCCGTCCTTCCAGTAATGCAAGCCGCCGGTGGCAAAAACGCGCGTTGGCCCCATGGCGCCGGTGATGAAGTGCAGCCCTGAAAACAGGTGCACGAAGAGGTCTCCTGCTACGCCCGTGCCATAGTCGCGATAACAGCGCCAGCGGAAAAATCGTTTCGCATCCCACTCGGTTTTGGGTGCGCGTCCCTGAAACTGGTTCCAATCGCAGGTGTCGGTGCCGGCATCCGGCGGAATCGCGTATTGCCAGGCGCCTGTGGCCGAATCCCGGTCCCACCAGGCTTCTACCATGTTCAGTTTGCCCAGCGCACCGCTGCGGAACACGTCCTGCGCCTTCTTGTAGACCACGGAACTAACTCGCTGGCTGCCCACCTGCATGATGCGGCCCGATTGTTGATAAGCCTCAATCACCGGCAGCCCGTCGTCTACATGCTGCACCATCGGCTTCTCGCAGTAGACATCCTTCTTCGCGTTCATCGCATCAATGGATATCCGCCTGTGCCAGTGGTCCGGAGTGCCGATGATCACCGCGTCTACATCTTTGCGGTCCAGAATCTCGCGGTAGTCGCGCGTGGTAAAGATGTCTTTGCCATAGGCTTCGCGCATGTGTTCCATGCGGCCGTCGTAGCAGTCGGAAGCTGCCACCAACTTGGTCAACCCCGTCCGGGTGGAAGTGTAGGCATCGCCTTGGCCCATGCCACCGCAGCCAATTAGGGCTATCTGAATTTTGTCGTTAGCGGAATGAGCATAGGAAGTCTGCCCGGCTAGCAACGGAGCGCCCAAACTCGCTGCCGTCGCCGTCGTTAGAAACTTGCGCCGATTAATCACTTCCTACGTTTTATCAGAACTGGAGCTAGTTGTGCTGGAAGATGACTTGCTGTCGCTGCTGGTCGTTGCTGCCGCAGGTGCACTAGAGCCCGATCCAGCGTCCGATTTGCTTGAAGAAGCCTCGGCCCCCGAACCGCCTTCGTTCTTCTTGGGAGGACCGTTCGAACCGGCCGCAGAACCCCGGGCGTAGTCGGTAATGTAAAAACCACTACCCTTAAACTGCAACTGCGGTACAGATAACAACCTGTGAACCGGCCCGCCGCCGCAAGCTTCGTGCACGGTCAGGTACGGATCCGCAAACTTCTGCACCGCTTCGAATACGTTGCCGCAATTGTCGCACTTATATTCGTAGAGAGGCATTGTTCCATTCCTAAAACAAAATACAAAAAACTCGCTTAATGAGGCACCGACATGTTGTTCTTGCGAGGCGCTGGTTTCTCAGCAGCCTCCGAAGGTTCCGGTTGAATCGCGTTCGGATCGTTTGTCAGTTGCGCTATCGACGTCTTACCTGTGATCAAATCAACCGACCGCTTCAACAGATTATCTTCCGGATTCTTTACTTCGCTCCCGGGAATAGGATTGCCGTCCTGGTCCGTTTCGGGCGAATTGTCGTTCTCGGCCAGTTGCACGGTCGGCGTGACGCCGGTGTCCTGAATGGCTTTTCCTGAGGGTGAATAGTATTTCGCTACCGACAGAATCACCGCTCCGCCATCGTCCATCTGAATTGTCTTCCGAAGGCTGGCGTCGCCGTAGGTTCGCTCACCCACCACCTGGGCGCGCTTGTCATCCAACAAGGACGCAGCAGCAATTTCTGCTCCGCCGGCCGTAGCGCGGTCCGTAATCACCACCAGCGGACCCTTCCAAACTTCGGCATCCGGCTTGGCGTCGAAATCCTTAGTCGGCGTCTTCTGCCCTTGTAGAGAAGTGATCTTTCCCGAATCAAGGAACAGGTTCGCCAGTGGCACGCCCTTCTCCTGATCGCCCGTCGAGCAGTGCCGCAGGTCCAGCACGATGTACTTCGCGCCCTGCTTCTTCAAATCCATCAACTTGGTTTTAACCTGATCCAGCCGGTTGCCCGAAAGTGTTGTTACGTGCAGATAACCCACATCGTTGGGCATCATTTTGGCCGTAATGTCCGGAGCCGTAATCACTGCGCGTGTCAGCGTCACTTTCTGCGGATCGCCCGGATTCTTCAAACGCAGCACCGAAACTTCGATAGTTGTACCCGCATCGCCGCGCAACAACTGCTCGGCATACGCCAGCGGCATGTCGCGCGTGGCGACATTGTTAATGCTCTCAATCAAATCGCCCGTCGAAATGTTAGCCTTTGCCCCTGGCGATCCCGGCACCGCATCCACAACAGCAACGTAGCCATACCGCTTCGCCAGCACCAGGCCCACGCCGGCCTTGGCGCTATCCTCGCCTTTGGAGAACTGCCGGTACTGATCCGCGTTCAAATAGCTGGCAAATGGATCAACCGATTCCAGCAATCCATTGATGGCGCCAAGCGTCACCGACTTCATGTCGGGCTCTTCTACATACTCCAGCTTGATGTGTTCAAGCACTTCCGTATAGACCTTCAGGTGTCCATAAACATCGTCGGTCGCGACAGCTCTGCCGCTATGCGCGCCGAGCAAGAGTAATACAACAACGCAGGTGGATCCACCTACGACGGTCCATTTGAAGCTGCTATTCATGGAGGGGTTTAGAGACTACCTTTAAGTATAGCGAATACTTGCGTTTACCTTATGCCACAAGTTTAACGCCTTGTTCATTTGACGCCCCGATAACGGAAGAGTTGCGCCTTGCACCGGGAAATTCGACTGATTTACAACTAATTAGCGCGAAATTTGGCGCGCTTTTAACCACGCCTCGGCTAATTTGGGCCATTCGGTAACGGGTTTCGCCGGGTCCGGCCGCATGCCATAACCATGTCCACCCGTGCTGAAGATATGCATCTCGGCCGGTACTTTCACATCTTTCAAGGCGCGGTAGTAGACCAGACTGTTTTCCACATGCACCGGATCGTCTTCCGTCTGCACCAGGAAAGTTGGCGGTGAATCCGCCGTCACCTTCACCTCAGGCGCAAGTTCATCCAGCTTCGGTCCTGCCGCCAGGTACGCCGGATAGATAAGGATCGCGAAATCGGGCCGGCAACTAATCTCGTCGGCCGCATCTTGCGCCTCGTACGTGCGCTTCTCATAATGGCCGCTGATCATCGCTGACAAATGTCCACCCGCCGAAAAGCCCAGCACACCCACTTTCTTAGCATCAATATGCCACTCCGCCGCGTGTGCGCGAACCACGCCAACTGCGCGCTGCGCATCCTGCAACGGTTCCGCATAGCGCTCCCTATTCGCCGGCTCAGGCACACGGTACTTCACCAGCGCGGCACTCACTCCTGCCGAATTCAACCACTCACAAATCTCGGTGCCTTCCAGATCGAGCGCCAGAA
>PLRJ01000180.1 GCA_003163855.1 Bryobacterales bacterium
TAGGTCTATGTTCTGTACGCGTCCCGTTTTAAGATGTCTCTCTCACCAACAACATCCACCGCCAGGCGCCTTCCCGTCGGAGCCGGCTTCGCACCCGGAGCAGGCACGCACTTTCGCGTTTGGGCACCTGTCGCCAAAAGTGTTTCGGTGGTACTTGAAGATGGCTCAACCCTCACCCTTGAAAGCGAAGGACAGGAAGAAGCTGGTTATTTTTCTGGCCACAGCGAATCGGTCGGCGCCGGAGCGAAGTACAAATATCAAATGGACGGAGGCGAGCCATTCCCCGATCCCGCCTCGTGCTTTCAGCCCGCCGGCCCGCATGGATATTCCCAAGTTGTAGACCCCGCCGCGTTCCCTTGGACCGATGCCAAGTGGCCCGGCGTCCGGATGGAAGGCCAAGTGGTTTACGAACTGCACCTGGGCACTTTCACCAAAGGTGGCACGTGGAATTCAGCCGCCGAAAAGCTAGCGTACCTGCGCGACACCGGCATCACGCTGCTTGAAATCATGCCCGTCGGCGATTTCCCCGGCAAGTTCGGCTGGGGATACGACGGCGTCCAGCTTTACGCGCCCGCCGCGCTCTACGGGCAGCCGGACGATATGCGCAGCTTCGTCGATAAGGCGCACGCCCTCGGCCTCGGCGTCATCCTGGACGTGGTTTACAACCACCTGGGACCCGATGGCAACTATCTGGAAAAATATTCCGCCGATTACTTTACCGACAAGCACAAAACCGACTGGGGCCGCGCCATCAACTTTGATGGCGAAAATTGCGCGCCGGTGCGTGAGTTCTTTATAGCCAACGCCGCCTACTGGATCCGCGACTTTCACCTGGACGGCCTGCGCCTTGACGCCACGCAAGATATTCACGACGATTGCCGCCCCCACATGTTGGCCGAGGTCAGCCAAGCGGCGCGCTTCGCGGCCGGAAACAAGTCTATCGTCCTGATTGGTGAAAACGAACCGCAGGATACACGCCTCATAAGGCCCGTCGCCAAAGGCGGCTACGGCCTCGACGCCTTATGGAACGACGATTATCATCACTCCGCCACCGTCGCTTTAACCGGNNTATCAGGGCCAGCGCTATCGCTGGCAAAACAAACGCCGCGGCTCTCCGACGCTGGGCCTGCCTCGCTACTCAATGGTCAGTTTCATACAAAACCACGATCAGGTAGCTAACTCAGCCCGCGGCAGCCGGGCGCATCATCTAAGCGCCCCAGGAGTCTATCGAGCTATGACGGCGCTGACCCTGCTTGGCCCTGGAACGCCCATGCTTTTTCAGGGGCAGGAGTTTGGCGCTTCCAATCCCTTTCTCTTTTTTGCCGATCACCAACCCGAACTCGCTGGAAAAATCAGGGAAGGCCGCAGGGATTTCCTGGAACAGTGGAAGTCGCTTCAATTGCCTGAGATTCAACGCTGCTTTGACGATCCTTCGCTTCCCTCCACCTTTGAGCGCTGCATTTTGGATTTCTCGGAAGTGGAGAAGCATGCCTCCACTTATGCTCTGCACTGTGATCTGTTGCGCCTGCGCCGCGAAGATCCTGTCATCTCCAAGCAGGGCGCCGATGGCATCGACGGCGCTGTTCTGTCTCCGCAGTGCTTCCTGTTGCGCTATTTCTCGCCTTCCTACGAAGACGACCGCCTTCTCATCGTCAATCTCGGATCGGATCTGGAATTCGATCCCGCGCCTGAGCCGCTGCTTGCACCGCCAAGCCTCAAGCGGTGGGTTAATCAATGGTCAAGCGACGCACCTGAATACGGCGGCTGCGCGACGGCGGCGCTGGATGGCGAAGGCATCTGGATCATGCCCGGACATGCGGCGGTTCTCTTAAAACCTGTACTAACCAACCATGAACAACGTATACAACAAAAATCCTGACGGCAAAGTCAGTGATGACGATTGGAAAATCATCACGCACACCGAATGGCTTGTCACCAACGGTCTCGGCGGTTATGCTACTGGAACCATTTGTGGCGAACTTACACGCGTTTTTCACGGCTACCTGATCGCCGCCTCTCCTTCACCTTTGGGCCGCACCATGATTTTGAATACCATCCTGGAAGAGGCCGTATTCCCCGACGGTCACTGCGTAGCGCTCAACGGACTGGAAAAAGATTTTAACGACACGGAGGCCCGCAGCCACTCGCGCTATCTCACGAATTTCAAACTCGACTCCGGACTTCCCGTCTGGAGCTATGAATTTGAGAACATCACGCTGGAAAAGCGCCTGGTGATGCCGCACCGGCAAAACACCACGTACATCAGCTACCGCCTTACCTACGGCGACGTTCCCATCAAACTGCGTTTGCGTCCGGCGGTCAACATGCGGCCGCATGAAGCGCCGGTAAACACCCCCATCTGCGATTACAAATTCACATTTCAGGACACCCGCTACGAATTGCAATCGGACAACGGCATGCCCACACTGCGGCTGTGCCTGGCCGGCGATGGCCATGGCTTTGCCATCGATTCCCAGTTCATTCGCAACGTCACTTATGAAATTGAGCGCAGCCGCGGCTACATTCATTGCGGCGACCTGTGGAGCCCCGGTTTCTTCACCGTCCAGCTTGGCTTGCTGGGTTGGTCCACTCTCGTCGCGTCAACCGAGTCGTGGGAGGTGCTATCGGCGCTCACGCCGGAGCACGCCTGGAATGCCGAACAGGACCGTAAGCGCCGCCTGCTGGTAGAGGCCCATCCCCGCGCCTGCGATCAAAGCTGCCGTGAACTTGTCTGGGCTGCCGATCAGTTCGTGTTCAATCCGGTGGGACGTCCGGAAGACACGGCGCGAGCTCGGGCCGCCGGCGATGAAATCCGCAGCGTTATTGCCGGCTACCACTGGTTCACCGATTGGGGCCGCGACACCATGATCAGCCTGGAGGGTCTTACCCTCACCACCGGCCGCCTGGTGGAGGCGAATTACATTCTACGAACCTTTGCCCACTACATCAAAGACGGGCTGATTCCCAACATGTTCCCTGAAGGCAAAACCGACGGTCTTTATCACACCGCCGACGCCACTCTATGGTTTTTCCACGCTTTTGGCCGCTATTTCCGCCAGTCGAAAGACCGCCATCTGCTGGATTATGTTCTGCCTAAGCTGCTCGACATTGTCGGCCATCATCTGCGCGGTACGCTCTTCAATATTCATGTCGATCCAAATGACGGTTTGCTGGTGCAAGGCGAGGAAGGTTATCAACTCACCTGGATGGACGCCAAGGTGGGCGACTGGGTAGTCACGCCGCGCCGCGGCAAAGCAGTGGAAATCAACGCCCTCTGGTACAACGCGTTGAAATTGCTGGAATCGTGGCTACGCGATTCCGACCGTTCCGCAGATGCCGATGGCATTGCCGAACACGCCGCCAAAGCCAAGCGGTCGTTCAATGAGAAATTTTGGAACAAGCGCACGGGTTATTTGTTCGACGTCATCGACGGCAACGATCCGGAGGCTGATGCCTATTGCCGTCCGAATCAAATCTTCGCCATTTCGCTCGATTATCCGATTCTGGAGGAGTCGCGCTGGGAAGATGTGCTTCATGTTGTCAAGGAACGCCTCTTAACGCCGGTCGGCTTACGCTCGCTTGCGGCGGGCGAGCGCGACTTCAAGCCAAAGTACGACGGCGACCTTCGTTCGCGTGACGCCGCCTACCATCAGGGAACCGTTTGGGCCTGGTTGATTGGTCCTTTCGTTGATGCCTGGCTGCGCGTCCATCCCAACGACAACCAGACGGCCCGCAGCTTCCTGGATGGCTTCAGGCAGCAACTGGAAAGCGCCTGCGTTGGCTCTATCAGCGAAATCTTCGATGCCGAGCCACCGTTTCTGCCGCGTGGCTGCTGCGCCCAAGCCTGGAGCGTGGCGGAGGTGCTGCGCTGTTTTGTTAAAACCAGCGGCGCGTCCGAACAGTTCGATTCACAAACGTCGAGAAAGCATTCGAACGAACCCGCCTTCGCGCTGCCGGTGGTTTAGATTTTCAGCTTTTCAAAAACACTACGGAAGCTCGCTATCGAGTTTATTCCAAATCGCTGAAACCGGCTGGTTTGCCATCAGATCCACTTCGTCAAGACAGTGCTCAGACCAGCGGAAAACGAGGCGCGGACTAGGATCGACGACATAGATCTGCTGGAAGCCCCATTGTTGATAGGCTCGGCACTTGGTCAGCACCCGCGACATAGGATCGTCGTCGGAGAGAATTTCAACACCACTTCAACGGCAGTGGTCGGATAAGGAACTTCAACACGTCCCCGAGTGGCAATGATGTCGGGCACTGGATTAAAGGATGGATCGATTTTGAGCTTGACCTCGGACATGGCCTTGAACGAGGCCTTGTCGAGCAGGTCCAGGATTATCTTCTGCAGCAAGCTGTGGACTGAGCTGGGAATGGATTTTTGAATCGCTTCGCCGTACCAGAATTCGTAGTATGGCTTTTCATGACCGTACTGCGCTTCGAATTCCGCCACGGTCAACGAGTGTAGGGCTGTAGCCATAGGTAGGTAGTATGTGGCCTATTTTATAGCAGCCGAACGATCCGCCCCGTCCGATCACCGCGCAAAGTCGGGGACATCTTGAAGTGCACCCCAAAACTGAGACAGCAAAATTAGGGACAAATTTCACAAAGGACGAATTCGGGATATAGCACTCAAACACCATTTTCGGAGAATAACTCGTCTTACCGACGACTCAACTGATGATGTCAAGAATCGCCCGCATTGTGTTGAAGGACATCCCATATCACGTGACGCAGCGCGGCAACGGCCGCCAGCAAGTCTTCTTTGAGGATCGCGATTACTCCCTTTACCAGGATCTCCTTCGGGACCACTGTCACGAAGCGGGTCTGCTCATTTGGGGCTATTGCCTGATGCCCAATCATATTCATCTTCTGGCCGTGCCCGGGCGCGAAACCGCGATGGCGCAAGCGATGGCCCGTACAAACGCCGATTTCGCGCGTTTTTACAACTTGAAGAAGCGCTCTTGTGGTCACGTCTGGCAGGCTCGCTATCACTCAACTCCGCTGGATTCGGCTCACCTGTGGCGGGCGATGGCCTATGTGGAACGGAATCCCGTGCGCGCGTGTCTGGCGGACCAGGCCGAGGATTATCCCTGGTCGAGCGCAAGGTGGCGGCAGTCAGGTAGGGCAGGATTCGTCGATCTGAGCCCCTGGCAGGAGAGATATGACTGGCCAAGTTGGCGGGAGGCCTTGCGGACCAGCGTTGACGAGGAAGCCTTTGGCCGCCGCTTGCAGGAGGCTAGCCGCCGTGGGCGGCCTTTCGGCGAAGAGCACTTCGTTGACGACTTAGAGAAGGGCTGCGGACGGCGGTTGCGGGCGCGGCCGGTGGGACGTCCGAAAGCGGAAAGCGCGGAGGACGTGGATCAGTTGTCGTTGAGTTATGGTGTTTGAGTTGGCTGTCCCGGATTGGCCGGATTGGCGGACGCAGTAACAAAGTACAAACAGCTCATGAAATCAAAACTTCGCACCCGGGCAGAAGCCCTAGGCATGGTGCTTTTAATAGCATTTGGGAGCAGGCGGTCGACAAACAGGGGACGGCTTGCATTTGGTTACACAAAAGCCTCATCCCCTCGACGAAGTCTTCTTTGCGCTGGCATCGGATTATGGCTGGCCCATAACATATGAGGAAGCGCCTGTATTCGCGTCGGATGATCTGACGACGTTAACATCGCCGACTGGCAGGGTGAACCTCGTCAAGCGGGGGGCTCCGCTTTCTATGGTAAAGAGGGGACGCCTCACCAGTATCCAACCTCCGCCAGACCCTAGCATAGGCTAGTAGCACCATCTCATCCATACCGCTGCCACCTCGGCAATTGGTTTGCGCTGAAGCGGCTCTTCAGGAGGGCACCTGTGTCAATATGAGGCTAGGAAGGCTGCTATCACCCTCAACCTATCCGATGAACAAGCGACGGTGCTGCAAGCCAAAGCCGCCGCTGAGGGCCTGTCTCTTGCTGAATGGATTGCGAAGCTCGCTCAAACTGACCAGCAGCCGGCCAAAGACACGGCAAGCCACAAGGATACGCCGCGCCATATTTGGGACATCATCGCGGATAACATGAAGGACGTTCCTGCCGAAGACTTTGCGGCATTACCTAAGGACGGTCTCAGCCAGATCGATCACTACGTTTACGGCACACCCAAGAGAACAAATGAACGCGCTCTGACTGTCAGCCGTTCGATTACGCCCGACAGAATTGTTACCACGGATGAAGTGCTGGTGGAATATCTGACTTTCTTTTCCGGGTGTAATTCGGGACAGCACAGTAAATACCGTGCTCCAGCTTAACTGTCGCGCAGTCCGGGCGGTGTTGTCGCCCCAATTAACGCACGCACCCCTCAAACTCTAGCCCCGCCGCAATCTCTCTCTTCCCTATCCCGAAACACGGTCACACGCCTGGAAAATTTTCTTTTCCACACCTAAACCCCAACAAAAGACAACCATTTGTCAGCCTCGACGACCAAGCCCAAAGGTCCGTTTGACCCACTCGTCATGCTAATTCTTAATCAGGCTCGCGCGAAGGCTTCCAACCTTCACCGCGAGCCATTTCTATTTCCGAAAAGGCTAAATCATGACCACTCACCAAATGACGCCCCGTCAAATCCGCCGCGCCGCCGAGCGCGAAGCCCGCAAATCCGAAAACAAGCAACCCCAAACCCCAGCGGCCGCCGCCACACCCGCCCCCCAACACGAATCGGTCACACAAGACCATGCGGGTAGCACCATCTCCGAAGCCCAACTCGCCGCCAACCGNNCTCCCAGAACCGCATCATCCACGGCCTCTCCGGCAAGTTCCGCCTCCTCGGCTGGGAAGACCCCGAACAGTTCCAGGAACTCCTCTCCAGCCTCTTCAAAGAACACGAACCCACCAACGATTCCGAACGCCGCCTGGTGGATTCCATGGCCCAGCACTTCTG
>PLRJ01000118.1 GCA_003163855.1 Bryobacterales bacterium
CAGAAGTGCTGGGCCATGGAATCGACCAGGCGGCGTTCGGAATCGTTGGTGGGTTCGTGTTCTTTGAAGAGGCTGGAGAGGAGTTCCTGGAACTGTTCGGGGTCTTCCCAGCCGAGGAGGCGAAACTTGCCGGAGAGACCGTGGATGATGCGGTTTTTAGAGGATATTTCGCGGCCTTCCGGGGAGGTTGGGCCGGTGGAGAGCTGGGCGTTGGCGCGGTTGGCGGCGAGTTGGGCTTCGGAGATGGTGGTGGCAGGTTCGAGGGGTGTTACCGGTTCCGCCGGGGCCGGATTGGCCGCGGCGGCCACTGGGGCTTGGGGTTGCTTGTTTTCCGCTTTGCGGGCTTCGCGCTCGGCGGCGCGGCGGATTTGACGGGGCGTCATTTGGTGAGTGGTCATGATTTAGCCTTTTCGGAAATAGAAATGGCTCGCGGTGGAAGGTTGGAAGCCTTCGCGCGAGCCTGCCGAACCATAGCATGGGTTCGGGTGGAAACGGACTGTCGCCTCTTCAGCGGTAAACGGGCAAGTAGGTTTGTATTGTTGGGTTTCGGGTGTGGAAAAGAAAATTTTCCAGGACTGTGACTGGGGGCTTCGCGGCGTGGCTGCGCGCTAATGTCGAAACTTCGGCTTAATCATAGAGGCGTGCGGGTTGTCTTGATATTGTCTGGCATCACTGCTACTTTTAATCAGCCAAATGAGAGTTACCCGCAGTGAAAAGCTGGACCTTCGCCTGACGCGTGAAGCGAAACTTGCGCTCCAGGCAGCGGCAGCGGCTGCGCGTCGCTCAGTGAGTGAATTTGTCCTGGAGAGCGCTTTGTCCCGGGCGGATGAGGCCTTAGCGGACCGGCGCACCTTCGGTGTTACTACTACGCAATGGAAAGCTTTTATCGCAGCGCTTGATGCACCGCCGCGCCCGCTGCCTCGGCTGGAGCGCCTGCTGAAAGAACCCGGCTTTTTTGATGTGCGGCCAAATGAGTGAACGCCGCGCGATCCGTTGAAAAGCTCCGCCCCAATCACCCAATTGAGAATTTCGACTGCGGCCGTGAGGCACTGAACCGCTATCTGCTGCGATACGCCTGGGCTAATCAAGAGGCGGGAGCGGGGCTGACGTATATCGGTCTGGTGGGAGACGACGCTGTCGGCTACTATAGCCTTGCCGTAGGCGAAGTTACTCGCGACGGAGCCCCGGAGCGTCTCACCAAGAGTGTCGCGAGGCATGGGGTGCCAATCATGTTGCTGGCGAGGCTGGCGGTGGATTTGCGCTGGCAGGGCCAGGGAGTGGGAAAAGGGCTGCTAAGGGACGCGATGCAACGGACTCTGCAGGCCGCTGACATTGCCGGAATACGTGCCTTCGCGGTGCATGCCAAGGATGAGGGGGCAAAGCGCTTCTACGAGAAGTTTGATTTCATCCCTTCCCCGGCCGATCCGATGCATCTGTTTGTCCTGCTAAAGGATGTGCGGCGGATGATTGCGGGTGAGTGAGTGGATGCGCATGAAAGCTGGAAACAGGCGGAGCGTACCCACGTTAAGCCCCGGCATGCAGACCGCAGTTTATTTGGCGGTTTTTTGAGGTGGTTTTTGGTTTGTTCGCATTTGCGGAAGTTGGCGCAGCGAGCATTCGGGACCTCTACACGCCAGCTTGTTTTGTCGTAAATTTGAAGTGGTGACAATCGAAATCAATAGGCCTGAACTGGAAGCACTGATTCAGGAGCGCTTACGAAGTGGCGCTTTCCAGAATGTGGAAGACGTCCTTTGGGATGCTCTGAAAACGAAGCCTGAAGCCGAGGGCCTCTGCTCCCAGCGATCGGACCGCCGCAAAAGCCTTGCCCAGCTATTTTCCGAATCCCCTTTCAAAGGCATGAGCATGGAATTTGAGCGATTTTCCGATAGCCTGCCTCCCTCGAAGCCGTGAATGGCTTTTTGCTTGATACGAATATTCCGTCTGAACTGACTTACCCCAAGCCTCAACCGCTGGTTGAGCGCTGGCGCGATCAAGTGGACAACGGTGCGCTTTTCTTCAGCGTCCTATCGTTGGCCGAAATCTGTAAGGGGATTGCGAAGTTGCCTCCGAGCCAAAAAACGAACGGAACTTCAGCAGTAGCTTGATTTGAGTCTTCGTCCTTGGTTTGCAGGGCGCATCCTGCCTGTTACCGAATTGATTGCCGAGCAAATGGGCCGATGGGCCGGGGAAAAGGAAGCGCAGGGCAGAACGATCAAAATTGCCGACGGGCTGATTGCAGCCACGGCAGTGGAACACGGGTTGGTCGTAGTCACGCGAAATGTGAAGGATTTCGCCGGGTTCGGAGTCGAGGTCTTGAATCCTGGGACGCAAGCTGAAAATCCGGGTTAGTTTGGGGGACAGGCCGGGTGATTACGGTCGAAAATAATGTCGTCCCTCACGGTTCACCCGGTTCACCACGAACGAAAAGATTGCCAGACCTCTACAGGGTTATTACAATAGTGCTTACACAAAGGAGGGCGCCATGATCGAACTGAAGGTCCGCAAATTCGGCAACTCGTTGGGCGTGGTTTTACCCAAGGAGGTCATCAATCGCTTGCATACTGGCGATGGGGAGCCGTTGTTCCTGATCGAGGCTCCTTCCGGTACGTATCAACTAACGCCTCATGACCCGGAGTTCGAGAAGAAAATGGCCAAGGCCGAGGACATCATTGGCCGATACCGGAATACCCTGCACGCGTTGTCGAAGTGACGGAACCGGTCTGGATAGACGAACGCGACGCGCTCACTCTTCATGACCGCTTGCTGGCCCTTGATGGCGGCGCGGCCGGTTTGCGGGACAAGGGGTTACTGGAGCCGGCTCTCGCCCGGCCCCGCCAGATCCATGCTTACGCCGACAATCCGGACCTGATCGACATGGCCGCCGCCTACATGGCCGGCATCGTCCGCAATCACCCTTTTGTCGATGGCAACAAAAGAACGGGCTTCCTCATCGGCGTGCTGTTCCTTGAGATCAATGGGCTCAATTTTAAGGCGAGGGAGGAAGATGCCACGCAGGCGGTTCTAGGCTTGGCGGCCGGAACTATGGACGAACCCGGCTTCGCGGCGTGGCTGCGCGCGAATGTTGAAGCTTCGGCCTAACAAGCAAGGGTATTAATTGGGGACTCGCGAGACCCGCCAATTATAGAGAGCGGCCGTCATGTGCTGAACTCCAGCATCACGGTTCTGGGATAATCGAGGAAAGAAATCTTGGCAGAATGATTAACTTTAACGCGCATTTCGACGGGAAGGTGATTGTGCCGGAAGAAGCGGTAAATCTGCCGCTAGACCGCCCGTTTAAAGTGCATATCGAGCCATGCGATGAGCCAGTTCCGGCATCGAAAGACTCACCCCAATCCGCGCTGCAGTGGCTCGTCGAAAATGCAGTTGACGACGAGTTGCCCGGCGACCTTTCCGCTCAACACGATCACTACCTGTACGGCACACCTGAGCGGAGCTGATTCTGGCTTCTCCGCTTTTTGCCGACACTGCATTTTGGATCGCCCTATTTCGCCGGCGCGACCAACATCACCGCGAGGCTCGCGGATGGCAACAGTATGTTCTTCGGTCTGAGATCGTTCTCGTGACTACCGAAGCCATTTGCTGGGAGTGGATGAATGCTATGTCGGGCGCTGCTACGCGCAGCATAGCCGCGCAGGCCTACGGACGACTCCGCCTAGATCCGCAAATTGATGTTGTTCCTTTCAGCGAGGAACTGAGCGCGAGCGCTTTCCGCCTATTCGCCGATCGTTCCGACAAGGACTGGAGCTTGACCGATTGTCTTTCCTTTGTAGTCATTGGGACGCGCAATATTCATACGGCCCTAACTGCAGATCACCATTTCGAGCAAGCTGGTTTTCGCCCGATTTTGTTAGATCCTCCACCCATAAAGTAAGCCATGCCCATAGGCCGCAAAAATTTCGGCATGGGCGCTGTTGCCTCACTGCTGTTCGCCAGAACGATCGATGAAAAACGCCCGCGCACTCGCTAGTGCGGCGGAGATTTGACTTTTCGCGGGGGGCATTTGACAGTAGGAGCATGGACCAGTCCATCTTCAGCAACCCGGAAGTTCTCAAAGTTGGGGCAGCCGTCCTCGCTTTGGGAACGAGTGCCCTAAATGTAATTGATCGGCTGATTGCTCGCAGGTCCGCTTGCCCACAGTCTTCGAAAAAATCCTGATTTGACACATACCCTAGGTTATGCAGGCCGTATGTTTGACGCAAACCTTGGTTCGTCTTATGCGCAATAGGCTTTATCTAGAGCTGTAGCTTATATACGACATACCTAAATTTGGCACTCAAAAAGACACGCGCACCACTGCGTTGGCTCTGGGGCCCGAGCCAAGTCACTCTGGATTACAGCGAAGGATCCACCCATCAACCCCCAATCCCAGCCTGAATCAACTGCTCCGCCCGCTTCAACGCCTCCGCCGTTATCGTCTCCCCCGACAACATCCGCCCAATCTCCTTCGCCCGTTCCCCCAAATCCAACTCATCCACCTTCGTCGTAACGCGGCCTTTCTTCTCCCGTTTCGCCACCGAATAATGGTGATCTGAAACCCCGCAATCTGGGCCAGATGCGTCACGCAGATAACCTGGTTGCTCTTCGACACGGCCTTCAAAATCGCGTGCTGTTCCTTGAGATCAATGGGCTTAATTTTACAGCTCGCGAGGAAGATGCGACGCAGGCGGTTCTAGGCTTGGCGGCCGGAACATTGGACGACCCCGGCTTCGCGGCGTGTCTGCGCGCTAATGTACAAGCTTCCGCGTGACGATGGAGGTTCTAAGATTTCGCGTCTTTGTGCGAGAATCCCATCCAGGTCGGAAATGGCCCCTGGGTGCAAATCGTACCCGTTCACGAATTCTGGGAACGGCGGGCGGCGCTCTTTGCACGGAAATACGCTCGCACTTCTTCCACGGGAACGAGCTTCACTTTGCCACTTTTCACATCGTCGTAGCGGCTGTCGAGCGTTTGCCGCACCTCGGCGAGTTCGTCAAAATAATTGGTCATGACATCCTCAACCAATTCCTCGGCAGGGCGCCCTGTATCCGCTGCCCATTGATCAAGCTTGGCCTGGATGTCGGGATTGCTGAAGTGCATTTGGACGCCCATAACATTAGCCTCTCACACCCTTTCCGGCAACGAAAGCCACCAACTATTTATGCCGAGCAGGCGGTCTCTGCGTGGGGCTTAACCTTAAAGGCTAGGTAGTCGGCCAGATTTTCGGCAGTCGGCAAATCTACCATCAACCCGCAATCCCCGCCTGAATCAACTGCTCCGCCTGCTTCAACGCCTCCGCCGTTATCGTCTCCCCCGACAACATCCGCCCAATCTCCTTCGCCCGCTCCCCCAAATCCAACTCATCCACCTCCGTCGTAACCCGCCCCTTCTTCTCCCGCTTAGCCACCGAATAATGGTGATCCGCAAACCCCGCAATCTGCGCCAGATGCGTCACGCAGATAACCTGGTTGCTCTTCGACAACGTCTTCAAACGCTTTCCTACCGCTGCCGCGGCTGCTCCACCCACGCCGGCATCCACTTCATCGAAAACCAAAGTCGACAAGCCATGGCGCGTTCCGGAATCCCCAATTGCCGTTTTCAAGGCCAGCGCGATCCGCGACAACTCCCCGCCCGACGCCACCTTCTCCATCGCCTTCGGTTCCTCGCCTCGATTGGCCGAAACCAGAAACGAAACCTCATCCACGCCATGTGCCGACCATGCCGCGGGGCGTACGCTGACCTGAAACTGCGTGCCGCCCATCATTAAGCCTTTCAGCTCCGTCTCCACTTGCTTACTCAATCCCACGGCCGCCGCGCTCCGCTTCTTGCTCAATTCCTGCGCGGCCTTTTCATAGCGCGCCGCCGCTTCGTCCCGCTCCTTCTCCAACTCCAGCCGAAGCTGCGTAGCATTCTCCACTTCGCTGATCCGCCGCGCCACATCGTCACGAAACGCCACAATCTCTTCCAAAGTCGGACCATACTTACGCTTCAACTTATCCAGCGCCGCCAGCCTGCTCTCCACGTCTTCGAGCCTCGCCGGGTCGCTTTCCAGCTTTCCCAAATAGTCACGCAAAGTGTAGGCCGCTTCATCCACTTGCAGCGTGGCTTGCTTCAACGTCGCGCCCGTCTCCGCCAGACTCGCGTCAATGCGAATCAGTTCATCCAGCTTTTTCATCGCGATGTGCAACTGCGTAGTTGCGCTGTGCTGCGCCTCATACAAAGCCGAATACGCCGCGGCCGCGCTCTCCTGCAATCGCGTCGTATTCTGCAGAATTTTTCGTTCCGCCTCGAGCGCCGCATCTTCGCCCGCGTGCGGAGCAGTGGTCTCAATCTCCTTATGTTGAAACGTCCACAAATCCAGCAGCCGAAGCTTCTCCTGCTCACTGCGCCCGAATTCATCCAGGCGTTCTACCAGCGCACGCCAGCGCGTGAACAACTGGCTTACCTGTTCACGCAATGCTTCGGTCTTCGCATAAGCATCCAGCATCTGGCGCTGCGCCTGCGCCGTGAACAGCATCTGCTGCTCATTCTGTCCATGGATATCGCCCAACAGGGGCGCAAGCTGCCGCAGAAACGCCGTCGTCACCGGCCGATTGCCAACAAACGCGCGCGATTTTCCATTCGCCGTCACCTCGCGCTCGACAATCAAGCCGTCTTCGCCATCCATTTCGATGCCGGAGTCTTTCAATAATGGCGTCAACTGCCCGTGGTCCACCGAAAAGATGCCCGAGATATGCGCGCGCGCCTGCCCGCTGCGCACCATTTCTGCTGAGGCGCGCGCTCCCAACAGCAGACCCAGTGAATCGACCACAATCGACTTGCCGCTTCCCGTTTCGCCGGTGAGCACATTCAGCCCTTCGTGGAAATGAATGCGGGCCTTCTCCACGACGGCATAGTTCTCGACCATGAGTTCCAGCAGCATTTGACCTCATTCTAAGTCCCTGGGCTGCCCAGACCCGGAAACGTTGTAACGCCATCGCCGCTGGCGCTATCCAACCAGATGGGCAGCCCCAGGTGTTCTTTCGCGCTCCCGATAGAATAAAAATGAGTTTCAAAGAAAGAACGAGAGGATCTCGATATTGCCCTTCATGTTAGTGCCCGCGGACCTTGGCCTTTGGGACATGATTCAGAATCTGCGGCCCGTTCCTTTAGTTGTCATTGCCATTCTGGTTATTTTTTCCCTTCTTTCCTGGACCATCGTCTTTTCTAAAACAGGGGTGTTCAGCCGCGCCAAGCGGGCTAATAGAAACTTTCTACGCGCCTTTCGCAAAGCCAACAATCTGCAGGCGGTGGCGATGGCCAGCGAACAGTTCAGTGCGGCGCCGCTGGTGGCTGTCTTCGACTTCGGCTACGGGGAAATTGAACGTCAAATCAAACAGCGCGGCGCGCTGGTGAATAAGCCCGCCATGGAACGCAGCCTGCAATTGGGAATCAGCGAAGAAGTCACCAAGCTTGAGATGAACATGAACTGGCTGGCCACCGTAGCCTCGGTTTCGCCGTTTATTGGTTTGTTCGGCACCGTTTGGGGCATCATTGACGCGTTTCAGGGGTTGGGCAACGCCGGCAGCGCCAGTTTGCGCGCGGTGGCGCCTGGTATTTCGGAAGCGTTGATTACCACTGCCATCGGTCTGGCCGCGGCTATTCCCGCCGCCATCTTTTACAACGTATTCGGCACCAGGATTAAAGAACTCGGCACGCGCATGGAAGACTTTGCCATTGAGTTTCAGAACTTCGCAGAGCGGGATTTTGGCGGATAAGCATGGCTTTCTCGGTAAACGGCGGTAGCGGCGGCAGGGGTAGAAGACGCTTTGGCGGAACTTCTGCCATGTCTGAGATAAACATCGTGCCGCTGGTTGACGTGGTGCTGGTGCTGCTAATCATTTTCATGATTACGGCCAACGTCATGGAGTTTGGGCTGGATATAAAAGTGCCGCAGGTGAAACGAGTCCAGAGTACCGCGCAGGATCTGCCGGTGGTCAGCATCACAAAGAACGGCGAATCGTTTCTGAACGACAAACCCATCAACATCAACCTTCTTGCCGACGGCATTCACGAACGTTTCCACAATGCCACCGCCGTCTATGTGAGGGCGGACAAGGAAACGCCCTGGGATCCCATAGCGCAAATTGTGGCGCAGCTAGGCGAAGCTAAATTTGAAGTGCGCATGGTAACTGCGCCGATTGATTCGGCGGCGCGGCAGAACCGCTAACTCATGCCTCAACCGATAGACATTCTCGATCAGCGCGACCCGCTTGGCGCCTCCTTCGTCGGAGCCGTTGCCATACATGCGCTGGTGGCCTTTGTCATCTTCTATGGTTGGGTATGGATGCAGAAATCGAAGGAGACGCTGGGCGATCCGCATCCCGCGGGCGGACCCGCCTACGCTGTCTCGCCCGTGCATAGCATTCCCATTCCGCAGCGCGACGCGCCGCAGAATCCGGTAGCGCACGACACGCAATCGACAGTTCCCACGGCGCCGACGCCGGCCAAGGTGGAAGTGGAAAAGAAGCCGCCACCGCCGAAAGACGCGTTTCAGATTCCCGACAAACTGAAGTACGACATTACTCCGAAACAGCGCCAGCAATACACGCAGCCTGCGCCCCAGAACCAGGTTTACAGCCGCGCGCAGCAGGCCGTTTCCAATCCGATGTACGCGGCGCAATCGGGAGGCGGGCAAGTGGGTGTCGGCCCGAATTCGCCGTTGGGCCAGCGCTATGGCTGGTATGCCAACCTCATTCGCGAGCGCATTGCACAGAACTGGCGCACCAACGGCCTGGATGCGCGCAGCCAGTCCTCACCCGCCGTTATCAGCTTTTCGATTATGCGCGACGGTACCGTGCGCAATCCGCAGGTTTCTCAATCCAGCGGCAACCCAACCATTGACAACACGGCTCTGCGGGCAGTTTACGAATCGAATCCGATGCCCCCGCTTCCTCCGCAGATTACCGAAAGCTACATCTCCGCTCAATTTACTTTCAACTTACGCTGATGCGCCTACTTACTGCTACTTTTCTACTCATTTTCGCTGGCTTCTGGGTCTCCGCTCAGCAGCAAACTATCACCGGCAATATTGATAAAAATCCCGGCAAGCCCCGCATTGCCGTGCCCGATTTCCGAGCCAACGGCGCTGCGGCACCTTTAATAGGAACCTTTAACGCCACCGTTTCGGCTGATCTGCAGTCGTCGCCGCTTATCAACTTCGTTCCCAAGACAACCTATCCGCTGCAACCACCGCAGCAGCCGAACGATCTTGTTGCCGGCGTCGCGCCGCCCAGTAACAACGCAATTATTCAAGCCAACCGTCTTACTGACTGGAGTCTGCCACCGGTGGGAGCTAACTACCTGGGCATGGGTTATGGCGCCGAAGACCGAGGCTTGTTCGTGGCCTTTGGTTGGTTTTATTCCACCGCCACCAACATCACCAGTCTGCAGCAGGCGCAAGTGTTCGGAAAAGTTTATACCGGACCGTTAACCCAGGCCGGCGCCGTGGATTGCGGCCACCGCTTTGCGGCCGACATCCTGGCGCAATTCGGCGGAACCAGCCTGGTAGGAACCCGCATTGTCTTTGTGTCCGACCGTTCCGGCGCCAAAGAAATATGGGTGATGAACTGGGACGGCACAGACCAGCGCCAGTTGACGCGCTATAACTCCATCAGCACGTTCCCATCCGCCTCACCCGATGGCCGCATGGTGGCGTTTACCACCTACGCCACTGGTTTCCCTTCCATTCAGATCTTTTCCATCGACTCCGGCCGCAAACTGCCGTTTTATAACCAGCGCGCCTCCATGAATGCGTTTGTTACTTTTAGTCCTGACTCTAAAACGATTGTGTTTTCGTCCACGGCAGCGGGCGGTCCGGCGCAACTCTATTCGGCGACTGTCGATGGCGGCAATTTGCACCGCATCACTCACTCGGGCGCGATAGAAGTCGAGCCCAAAATCAATCCAAAGAACGGCACCGACCTGGTTGATGTCTCAGGCCGAAGCGGTTTGCCACAGATTTATCAAATGAACATCGAGGGTGCCGATGTGCGACGCCTCTCAGCCGGCACGGGGGAAGCGACAAATCCCGCCTGGAGTCCCGATGGCGCCCACATTGCGTTCGCCTGGACCAAGGGCTTTGAGCCAGGCAACTACAACATATTCGTAATGGATACTGTCTCGCAGGTGACCACCCAGCTAACGACCAATGAGGGGCGCAATGAGAATCCAACCTGGGCGCCTGATGGTGCGCACATTGTCTACGCCTCCAAGCGCGGCCGGCAATCGCAGATTTGGGTTATGAATGCGGACGGCACCGGTAAGCATGTGTTAACGCAGGCCGGAAATAATGAAAAGCCTTTTTGGGTAAACGCTGAGCATTAAAACATGCGGATGCGTAAGATGAAATACTAGATAGTCAGACCTTATTAGGGGGATCGAAAAAAAGAAATGTTGAATAAAAGGGCGTATGTGGCGTTGTGTGCCACCCTCATTCTCGGCCTGTCGGCAGGCTGCAAGAAAAAGGTGCCGCCACCACCACCACCGCCGCCCGTCACCGACAATACGCCGGCACCCGTGGCCAAGCCTGTCATCAGTTACTTCACGGCCGAACCAAGCACTGTCAGTTCCGGCCAACCGTCATCGCTGCGCTGGTCTGTCAGCGATGCCACCAGCATCACCGTCGATAATGGCGTTGGTGGCGGCCTGAGTCCCTCCGGACGCAAGGGCGTCTATCCAACGGCCACAACTACGTATCACATGACCGCCACGGGCGCGGGCGGAACGGCTGAAGCTGACACGACTGTCACGGTTTCAACCCCGCCACCGCCGGCTCCCGTTCCGAATGCGGCGCCTAGCCAAAGTGTGCAGGAAATTCTGGCGCACCAAGTGCAGGATCTGCATTTCGACTACGACAAGAGCGAAGTTCGGCCTGAAGATCAAAGCACGCTGCAAGGCGATGCCAGCGCTCTGAAGACCATCTTCCAGATGGATCCGAATTTCATCGTGACCATAGAAGGCAACTGCGATGAACGTGGTTCCGCCGAATACAATTTAGGCCTGGGCGACCGCCGCGCCGGCGCAACCAAAGATGCCCTCGTCGCTCTTGGAGTTCCCGGTGACAAACTCCGAACCATCAGCTACGGCAAGGAACATCCCCTATGTACCGATGCCACTGAATCTTGTTATGCCCAAAACCGCCGCGCTCACTTTGCCGCAACGCAATAGGAAACCGGCTGGTTGAGAACAACCATTAAACTTTCTTACATTTAAATTGAGTAAGTAACGGGGACGGAGCCCATCCGTCCCCTTTTTTAAGGAGTGAATACTCGTGAAAATCCTTCGCCTCATTGCTTTGCTTCTTTGCTGCTCGTCTTTTTCATTTGCCGTGAACAAGGACCTTGTCCAGTTGCAGCGCGACCTGGAAGACAAACTTAATGCCATGCAGAACGACCTGGATACGAAGCTGGCGGGCCTTACCGGCATGGTTACGGCTATGCAGGCCGATACGCGCCGCACGGCCGATCAGGTGGCCACCATGCAGGATACGATTGGCAACAATGTTGCCAAATCTCTAACGCCCGTGGCGGGCCTGGGCGCCAAAGTTGACACTGTGAACGACGACGTACGTTCGCTTAAAGATGCCCTTGCCGATTTGAGCGGGCGTCTGGAACGAATGGACGCGAAA
This sequence comes from Bryobacterales bacterium, assembly GCA_003163855.1. GTDB lineage: Bacteria > Acidobacteriota > Terriglobia > Bryobacterales > Bryobacteraceae > Bog-105. The sequence continues at coordinate 11,666 of PLRJ01000118.1, forward strand.
ATGACCGATCTGAAGAATCAATTGCAGATTATGCAGAATCCGCCCGCTGCGCCTTCCAATACAGCGCCCGGCGCGATGCCCCCCGGCAGCACGCCGCCTCCCGGATCCACTGCCATGCCACCCATGGCGGGCGCAACTCCGGCCAACGGTCAATACATTGCTCCTGGACCCGTAGCACCTGTGGGCATGAGCGCGGACAAAAGCTTTACCGATGCCCTGCGCGATCTGCAAACCGGCAAAACCGATTTGGCCTACAACGAATTTCAGCAGTACATCACCTACTTCCCGAATACCGAGTACGCGGCGAACTCGCAGTACTACATCGGAGAAATTGACTACAATCGCGGAAATTATACAGGTGCTGTGAAAGCCTTCGACGCGGTTCTCGAACGTTATCCCAACAATCCGAAGACTTCCGATGCGCACTTGATGAAGGCCTACGCGCTGTTGAAATCGAACCAGCGCAACAAGGCTGTTCAGGAGTTTCGCGTCCTGGTCGCCAAGTATCCCAACAGCGATAACTCACGCAAAGCTTTACAGCAACTGCGATCGCTGGGCGTTTCTGCCGCCACTGCCCAGCGCTGACAGTCAATGCGCCGATTTCAAAGCTGTTAAATCGGCCGCCAGCTTGCCCGTCTTGCCGCCCTTGGAATAGAATTGCAATCCGTTCGCATTGGCCGCCGGAAATACCAGATCGGTCATTGTTACCGTTCCATTGTTAGCAAATACTTCCACGGACGAACGGTCAACGACGATGTCCATCGTGAGTTTGCCCGCCAGGTGCAATGGCGCGTCCAGTCTCACAGGGAAATCTTTGCTGAAGCTGACATCGCCGGAATGGGTTCTATCGAAATACAGCTTGCCGACCTGCTTGTCATAGCCGACCAGCGTATAGCTGGTGCCGTCCTCCGAAAGAATCTTCCAGCCAACATCCGAGGCTGAACCCACATCGACAGTCGTTTTTAATTCAAACGTATGGCCCTTGGTTAAATCCGTCTTCGCCAGAGCCGCATTCAAACTCTGGTCGTCCACATCGTCGATTTTCAGGTGCCCTTTAGCCAGCGTTTGCAGTTCCTTCAAAGGCGCCTGGATGAGCCGGATACCTTCCGCGGTCTCGCGCAGCTTCAACTGCCTTGGCAGCGTCATCTGTCCGCGCCACGGGCTGGTTGGCAGCTTGTCCGCATACTGCCAGTTGCTCATCCAACCGATCATCACCTGCGTTTGATTTTTCGGCAGCCCGCTGAACGTCAGCGCGCAATAACAATCCTTGCCGTAATCCGTCCACAGCGTCTGCGCCGCCGGATTGCCGTTCTTAAAGGCGTTGCCATCGAAATTTCCAATAAAATACTGCTCGCCCGAACCGCCGGCGCGGCCGCCCGGATTTAACCCCACCTTCATCACCCAGCGCTGCTGTCCTGCCTTGCCCTCCAGCGGCAGAGGAAAAAGTTCCGGGCATTCCCACTGGCCGCCGGTCGCGCCTGCCGGCCCAAACTCGCTCAGCGTCTTCCATGTCTTGAGATCGGGCGAACCATAGATCCGCACTTTATGATCGTCCGGCAGCGACACGGCCATCACCCAATGCTTCCCTTGCTCCGACCAGAAGACTTTCGGATCGCGAAAATCAGTCATATGCAGATCGAGCACCGGGTTTCCCGCATATTTCGTCCAGGTGCGCCCATTGTCGTTGCTATAGGCAACATTTTGCGTCTGTAGCGATTTGGACGCCCCTTTGGCTGCGGTATAGCCGGTGTAAACAGCCACCATGCAGGGCTTGTTATCTTTGCAGAACTTGCTGGTGTTGTGTTCGTCAACCACGGTGCTGCCGGTAAAAATCATGATGCCGTCCTGCTCCGGCAGAGCGACGGGAAGTTCACTCCAGTGCAGCATGTCCCGGCTGACTGCATGTCCCCAACTCATGTGGCCCCACACATCGCCAAACGGATTGTATTGGTAGAACAGGTGATACTCACCATCGAAAAACGCGAGTCCGTTAGGATCGTTGGTCCAATGCACGCGTGGCGAGAAGTGGAACTGCGGCCGGAATGGCTGATCGTAGTCAGATTGACTTGCCGTCCGCGCGAACAAACATATCCCGATGAACAACCCTAAACAAAAACTCAGGCGTTTCAAATGAATCTCCTAAGAAGAGCATATGCGAGTGCGCTTCACTTGGTCCCGCTTGCTATCCTAACCAAGCACCTCCCGTCATGCCTTCCCTACCCAGTTCTTTGCCGCGCATCTGCGTAGCTCTGGGTCTTCCCACTGCCACACAACTGATGCGCGCCGCCGAAGCCGAATACAAAGACGGCAACTCGTTCCTCGAGTTCCGCCTTGACTATCTCGAAACGCCCCACGAAGGCGTGGAACTCATTCGTAAATTCCGAAGAAAATATCCCGAAGCAACCATCCTCGCCACCTGCCGCCATCGTCAGGCCGCTGGTCACTTCAAAGGGGATGTTGCGCAACAGCTTGCTATCTTGTGCGACTGCGCGCACGCGGGAGCCGCCTTCATCGATTTGGAAATTGAGACAGCCGAGCAGGTAAAACCCTCACTCCAGCGACTGCGTCAAATTTCCCCGCTCTGCCTCTCGTACCACAACTTTGAGAGCACTCCCGCCTTAGGTCCTATACTCAAGCGCCTGCAAAGAATCCCTGCCGACGCACATAAGATCGCCACCACGGCGCGCAAGCCCTCCGACAATCTTCGTCTCCTGGACTTCATACGCCAGCCTCATGAACTGCCGCTGATCGCCCTGGCCATGTCGGAATGCGGCCTGGCCTCGCGCGTCCTCGCTACGTCCTACGGATCGATCTACACCTACGCTGCCCCTTCGCATGAGCCCGGTACCGCCGCCGGGCAGATCTCAGCAAAGCTGATGCGCAGTCTTTATCGCTCCGAAAAGCTCACGCACCAAAGTCACATCTACGGCATCATTGCCAGTCCGGTAGCGCATTCCAAAAGCCCGCTCATTCACAACCGCGCGTTCCAGGCTCGGCGGCTCGATTCCGTCTATCTTCCGTTTCTTGTTTCTCCTACGCAATTGGGAGATTGGATGAAATTCGCCACCGCCATCCCGGTCTGCGGTTTCAGCGTGACCATTCCGCACAAGCAGCGCATCCTTCACTACCTGGACATCGTAGAGCCGCAGGCGAAGCGAATCGGGGCAGTGAATACCGTCTGGCGCAAGGCCGGTAAATGGCGCGGCGCGAATACCGATACTGAAGGCGTCATCAAGCCGCTGGCTAAACATCTGCGCCTGCCCCATGCCAAAGTGCTACTAGCCGGCTACGGCGGAGCGGCGCGTGCAGCAGCCATCGCCCTGTCCGACGCCTCTGCCGAAGTTACCATCACCGGCCGCAATCTGAAAAGCGCGCAGGCCCTTGCCGACGTGGTGAAAGGCAGCGCCGTGACGTTGCGGCAAGCCCAGTACATGCACTTCGATGCCTTCATTCACGCCACCCCCGTGGGCATGGCGCCCAACATCGATGGCTGTCTGTTTCGCGATCGCATACCCGCGTCCATCGTCATGGACATGGTCTACAACCCGCACCAGACCGTGCTGCTGGAACATGCCGAACAGCAGGGCTGCACCATCATTCACGGCATCGACATGCTGTTGGAGCAGGCCGCGCATCAATTTGAGATCTGGACCGGCGAGTCCGCTCCGAAATCCGTCATGCGCAATGCTATCGAAGGCAAGTAAACGGCTCCTATAATAGGCGGCATGGACAGCCCGTTCACTTCCGCGCGTGTTTCCCGGCGAGCCTGGACCTTGCTCTTCACCGCCCTTCCCGTTTTCGCGCAAGCCCCGCCGCCCCAGCCCGCGCCCGTGGCCGCGCCTTCTACCGACACGCCTGAACAGAAAATGCAAAAGGCCATCGCCGATGTCCGCAGCGTCAGCGAACGCCTGGCCCAGGCTGATGTGCCTATGGACGTCGAACCTGCCTTCATGTTCCGCGCCTGAAAAAAAACTCATGGCGCAAAAATCCAAGCTCGACCAAGGCACCCTGCCCTTTGCTTCACTCGCCGAGTTGAACGCCGCGCTCCACGACCGGCAGATCTCGTCGCTTGAACTTACTGAATTCTTCGGCAAGCGCCTGGAAAAGTTCGGCCCCCAATACAACGCGCTGGCCTGCCTTATGTTGAAGCCGGCCAAGCGGCAAGCCAAAGATGCCGATGACGAGATTAAACGCGAGCGTTTCAAAGGAATCCTGCAGGGCATTCCCTACGGAGCCAAAGATCTGCTCGCCGTCGCGAAATTCCCCACCACCTGGGGCGCTAAACCTTACGCAGACCAGGTGTTTGATTACGACGCTACCGTCATCAAGCGGCTGGCTTCTAAATCTTCTATGGCCCTGGCCAAGCTATCCATGGTTCAACTGGCGGGCGGCGGCGGCTACTCTTCGGCTTCCGCATCGCTGCAGGGACCCGGACTCAATCCGTGGAACAAAATGTATTGGTCGGGTGGCTCCTCCAGCGGTTCAGCCACGGCGGTAGCAGCGGGCCTCGTCCCTTTTGCCCTCGGCTCCGAAACATCGGGCTCCATCCTTACGCCTGCCTGTTATTGCGGGGTCACAGGCTTGCGTCCCACTTATGGTCTTGTCAGCCGCCACGGCGCGATGGCGCTTTCCTGGACCCTCGACAAAATCGGAGTGCTTGCGCATTCCGCCGAAGACTGCGGCCAGGTTTTGCACGCGATCGCGGGCGGCGATGACGACGATCCCGGCTCCGCCCACAAAAGCTTTTACTTCGCGCCAGGATATTATGAGCGCTTCGCCGAAACCAGAATCGCCTACGCCGAAGTCCACTTTGCCGAGTGGCCCGACCAGGCGCTTCGGCCCGCTTTCGCCCAGGCCCTCGCCACAGTTAAATCGATGGGTGCGCAGATGGTGGAAGGCAAGCTGCCCGACTTGCCTTACGGTCCCGTCATCAGTTGCATCATCGACGCCGAAGCCGCTTCCATCTTTGAGAAGCTGATTCGCTCGCCGCAGATTGAGGAGTTGGGCGATCAGGGCCAGATCGATGGCCTGAAAGCATCGTTGAATTATTCGGCGCTCGACTACTTAAAGGCGATGCGCATCCGCAGCCAGATCCGACAGTCGCTGGCCGATATGTTCGCCAACGTCGATTTACTCGTCGCGCCCACAAAGATAGATCCACCCGATCGCGCCGACCAACCCTTTGACGAAGCAACACCCAAGCGGCCCGACCAAAAAGGCATTTATGCCGGCCTGGTGCAAGCTTCCAACTTAGCCGGTCTGCCGGCTCTCACCATTCCCTGCGGATTTGTCAACGGATTGCCCATCGGCTTGCAGATTGTCGGCTCACCCTTCTCCGAAAATCGCATACTGGCTTTCGGTATTGAGTTCCAGCGGCGCACCGACTTTCATAAACAACATCCAATGGTTGCCTGAACGATCCAGCCACGACCGTTCGTACGGTTCCTGTAGACGATTTGGTGTCTACTAGATAGCCACTGCTGACTAAATTCCAGCCACCCGGAATAACGTCAACAGACCCACCAGCCCCAACGTCGCCACAAACAACGCCCTAGCTCCTTTATCCTGCCAATGCGGCGCCACGGCATGCACGGCTAAAAACAAAAACCCACCCGCAATTAGAGCCAGTACCGCCGTCGTCCACCAGGCGCCAAACATCTGTGCACCAGACGCGTTCCACCCCGGTTGCACTTCCGCTCCCAACACGGTAAGAATTTCCACACTCACCCCTGCCATCAACGCCTTCGGCAACGACCGCAACGAGCGCCTCGAAATCCATCCCAGCGCCACTCCTTCCGGCCCTTTATGCAGCGCCAAACCCACTGCTACGGCCGCGTGCGTGAACGGCTTCAGCGCCAGCGCCCGCACACTCCATCCATCCAGGAAGCTGTGCACAGCCGTGGCAGCCAGAATGGGCCACAGCACCCCGGCATGCGCCGAATGGCCCGCGTGTCCCAGTCCCCAATCTGCTAAGAGCAGTAAGCCCGCGACGGCCGCTACCCAGACAATCGCGGTCATTCTGCTTGAGCTTTCCGCAATCTCCGGCAGCAGCCAGAAAACGCAAATCCCGAGCAACAAACCGCCGCCCGCCGCCGCCAGTTGTTCCGAAAACTTCTCGGCACGGAAGAAATGCGCGCCTAGCCAAATGCCCGCTACCGCCACCAGTGTCAGCAGCCAGGCAACCGTCATCTACTGCCCGGAAACCTTAACGACGAAATAAGTAATCGGGTCGCCCTTGGTGACTAGCATCTGATGCGGCACACCCGCGGGAATATGGATGACATCGCCCGCCTTCAACTGAATTTTTTCGCCTCCCTGGATGGAAGTTCCCCGCAATTCCCCGGGCTCGGTCTGATGTGCGCCCACCATCTTGCCGCCAATGATGATTGTCGCGTCGCCCTTTTCCACAACAAAGATATCCGCTTCCTTTTGATGAAGCTCCGACGAACCCGTGCCCTCCCGATACGCCATCATGGTGTAGTGGTTGCCATACTTCTTTAAAGTCACGAAGGCTGACCCGGTGTGCTTTTCTTCCAGGCCCTGCTTAATTGCCGCCAGATCTTTCGTGGTGTAAACATCTGCTTCGCTTGCCACAAGGGCAGTAGATAGCAGCAACATACAGGGACTTAATGCTCGCATTTTTCATCTCCATAACCAGTATTTCTTCCTGGTAATTTTTTCAATAATCTGGTACTTTTTACTCGCTTTGTCTATGGCGTCTACAACGATTCCACGTATAATCAAAGCACCATACTCGTGGATCGGAGAAGCGGGGCAGCCCGAAGAAAGTTGCAGAGTCATCGTTCGTTCTTAGATGCCGCTGTTCTTTAATGTTCGGAGGAACTTTCGTGCTGCCTCACTTTTTACTCATTTAGTGAAGTTCTCGTGGTGGGCCCACCAGGACTTGAACCTGGAACCAACGGATTATGAGTCCGCTGCTCTAACCGATTGAGCTATGGGCCCAGAAGCGAACGCCGCAAGGCGGGCAAGGCAATTCTACCAATTCTTTCAGCACGTCTTTTGCGGCTTAGTTTGCCATGCGAAAGTTTCACGTAAAGATGCCTCTGCTGCCCTTATCAGTTTTCGCATAACTTCAGAACTCGTAGGACTTTACGCAGCCGACCTTAGGCCCTATAGTTAAGCGCAGAGAGTACGCCAAACATTCCTGCTTTGCGTGCAGACCACGTCGCTTTGCGAGGTTAGAGCTTTCAACATGTGCAGAACAGTTTTCCTGTCCTTAATCGCCCTGGGTCTTGCCTTAGGCGCGGGGGCCACTACCGTTAGTGTTGGAGTCGCCGCTCCAGCTGGCTCCTCAGCGGTTACTTTCGGCTCGAGTCTGGCTGCAACCAGCCCAGGCGTCTGGACCGCTACCGCAGGCGCAGGTACCGCCGACACCAGTGTCACGGCCTTATATCTGGATCCACTGTCTGATTCTAGTTACTTTGCCTACACAGAGGGGGCTTCCAGCATCACGGCTTCCTACGCGGGCGGCATTACCAGTTTTGACCTGCTTTGGGGTTCGCCCGACGCCTTCAACACGATCACCTTCAGCGGCCCGGGCGGCACGGAATCGTACAGCCCAGGCAGCGGCTTGCTTGCCGGGCTAATCCCGAATAATAGCAACGCGGGCACTATGGCGGTTCTTTTCACCGCCACCCCGGGTACCGATTGGACTTCCGTCATGTTTACCTCGAGCCTCAATTCTTTTGAATTCGGCGAAGTTTCCTTTGTGGCTGCTGCGACTTCCTCTTCTCCTTCTCCTGAGCCAGCCAGTATTGCTCTCCTTGCCGGCGGTTTTCTGGCCATCGGCGCTCTGCGAAAGCGTAAATCCTAGCAGGCTTCAGCCACCAGCCTGTTCAGAAACTCTGCCGCCGCTGTTGATTCTTCTTCCCTGGGCGCCCATGGCGCAAATTCCTTATCCGATGCCGGGTCCCACGGGCCCGGCTTTACTTCGTAGCACACCGCTCTTTTGCTTGTTACCACAACCGTGTGCCACACGCCCGGCGCCAAATCGATTCCCCACACCTTGCCCCGGTTGCCGTCTTGTCCCAAGCTATATCGCTCTTTGATCTGGCCTGCCTCATCAAAAATAATCAGATCGGCACAGCCTTCCAGCACAATAAACGCTTCGGATTTAGGCGGGCTCAGATGCCTGTGCGGCCTGATGTAAGTCCCCTCCAGTAACACGTTCAGAAAACGATGCGGGTTGGCTGTGGCGTCGCCGTGAAAGTTGTGATTCATCCGGAGGCGCGCTGAAGCCTTGGCTCGTGCTGCCACTTCATCGAATAATTGTTCGTCAATCACCTGGACATTCGGCACATTCAACATAATAATGCTCTATGCCCGCTTCGTTCGTCACCACCGCAGGAACTGCGTTTGCCCTGGATGGCGCTCGCTTTCCAGTGAATGGAGTCAACTGCTATTTTCTCGCCTACTGCGGCGACACCAGCCGCCGCGCCGCCATTGCCGTCGCCCGGCAAATGGGTGCGAACGTCATCCGGTGCTGGGCCTTCCTCGCCATCGACAATTATTCGCCAGGCACCCTTGCCTTCCAATATTTTAGGGACGGCGCCATCGTCATCAACGACGGTCCCGATGGCTTGCAGCGGCTGGATGCGCTGATCAAGGCCGCGGAAGATGCGGGCGTAAAACTGATTCTGCCGCTGGTGAATCATTGGGATACTGCTTTGGGCGGCATGCCCAGCTATGTAAAATGGCTAGGTCCCGATCCCGATCCCAAGACCCTCGATGTCACCGACTTCTACCGGCTTGACATAATCAAGAACGCCTATAAGACCTGGCTCCAAGCCATTCTGACCCGCCGCAACAGCATAACCGGCCGCCTCTACTCAGACGAGCCAGCCATCATGGCTTGGGAACTAACCAACGAAGCTCGCTGCCAGACCAAGGGCGGCCGGGAACTATTGCTCTCCTGGATTGCCGAAATGGCGGCCTTCGTCAAACAGCACGATTCCCATCATCTGCTGGCGCTGGGTGATGAAGGAATGTTCTACAAGCAAGGTTCGGGCGATTTGTATGACGGCAGCCACGGTGTCGACTGGGTGGCGAACCTCGCCGTAGCGGGAATCGATTTCGGCACCTTCCACTTCTATCCGCAGCAGTGGAAGAAGGATCTGCATTTCGCCACGCGCTGGATTCACGATCATGCCGCCGCCGCGCAGCGACTCAACAAACCTGCCCTCATGGAAGAATTCGGGCTGAAGATCGACGGCACCGTGATTAAGATAGCCGCAGACCGCGACCCGTGGTTTACCAACTGGCTTAACACCGTGCAAAGTGAGAAAGGCGCTGGCCAGTTGTTGTGGATGTTAGGGTACGCCGCGGCAGCCGACACCAAAGACTTCGTTGACGAGTACGTGATCTACAGCCCGGAAGAAGTTCCCTGCCTGGCTCTACTCAACAACCGGGGCAGGGCAGCGACAAGCCAGGAAAACTCCGCCTGAACTGCTGGGCCAAATACGCTGCAAGTTCACGCGCGCAAAGGCTGCGGCCCTCGCCCGTGATCGCCACAGTTCCCTGGTCTGGATCCGATCCAAGCGCGAACTCAAACTCCTCCGGGTAAAACTCGCATTCGTCTTCTTCATATCCGCGGACACTGCCGCAAATTTTAGGCCCCCACTGTTCAAACGCCAGTGAGACCTTCACCTCAGTAGACGGAAAATTCTCCCGAACGATCGAGAGGCGCCTTTCGCCTGGTCGCCACGTCAGCCGTTCTTCCTCGGCCACTTCATTCGCCGAAGCGACGCTGTTAATGGCTGCTATTTGCTGTTCACATTCTCTGGTGAGGTCTTCCCAATAGGAAGTGGCTTCCTCATAGAGTGGAAGGGACACTTGTGTAATTGCTGCGCTCATAGGAAGTTACTCCGGCTGCGCAAGCGTGCGCAGCGATTCAGTCGATCATGCCGTCGGTTTGGGTTCCATCGGCTCGACGTGGAGGAACTCGGAGCCCGGAAAATCGATGAGGCTCCAGAACGCGGAAGCCCCGGTTATGAAAGAAGTTTAACTCAAAACGTGCGATGTTGAAAAGGGCCAAACGCAGGTTTTTTCCTACTATTCACAGGGGAAAATCCCAAATCTAGAATAAGTGGCCCATCTTTTCTCGCTTCGTCCGTAAATATTCGGTAGTCGTAGCCAGCGGCGGCGCGATAATCGGCGCCCGCTCCACAACTCGTACCCCTGCGCTTTCCAGCGCTGCCACTTTGTCAGGATTATTCGACAGCAGCCGCACTTCCCGCACGCCGAAATACTGCAAGATCTTGGCTGGCAGCGCGTAATCGCGGCAATCCGCATCAAACCCAAGCTTCACGTTCGCTTCGACCGTATCTAAGCCGCCGTCCTGCAACTCATAAGCTCGCAACTTATTCAGCAGGCCGATGCCGCGCCCTTCCTGGTGCTCATAGATCAACAATCCCCGCTGTTCAGCGGTAATCTGGTCAAGCGCCAGCTCCAACTGCGAGCGGCAATCGCAGCGCAAACTATGAAAAACGTCGCCGGTTAAGCATTGCGAATGTATCCGCACCAGCACTGCCCCTGCTTCCGGCGATAGATCTCCCATCTTCAGGACAACCGCCTCTTCCGTTTCGCTGGGACGCACACCCTCAAAACCGTAGATCCGGAAGTGGCCAAACCGGCTGGGAAAGTCAGCTTCCGCGACCTTATTTAGTTTTAAGTCAGACAAATTGTTCCTGAAGCGCCAAAAGCAGCCCGTTGGGCTGTCACCTTCTATTATAGGAACGGTCCGCAATCCGTCCCTCCCATGCTGAACCAACAGCAACTCGCTGCGCTGCTTATCAAAGTCGCTGTCTCGGCTTCCATCGCTAGTATCTTGATGCGTTTTGGCCGTTTTCAGCGCATGCTTTTACGCGACGAGCGTACTCTTCAGGAACGGCTGCACCTGGCGCTTATCTTTTCCCTGTTGTTCGGCGGCAGCGCCGAGGTCCGCATTCTCACCCAGGATACCTACCCCGCCATCGACCTCGCCTTTGAAGGCGCTATTGTCTCGGGCATGCTGGGCGGCTACGTCAGCGGGCTTCTCACTGGCATCTTTGCCTCGCTGCCCGACATGTTTAATGCCAAATTCATGTCGATGCCGCTGTTCGCCGCGGCCGGCGTTATCGGCGCGCTGATGCACGACCTGGCGCCGCGCCGCGAGGACATATGGGCCTTCTCACCCTTCGTCGATCTCAATCTCTATCGCTTTGTTCGCCAGGTCTCACGACTGAATCGCGACGCCATCCACCGTCGCGTGGTTGAACTTGCTGCCTTTAACGTCGCCTGTAACGCACTGGTGCTTGTGGCCGAAGCCCTTCGTTGGGGCATTCAACTTCTGGGCTTTCACGACCACGGCACCTTTTCCCTCTTTCAGGGTCAGCCCCATTCCTGGCGCATCTTCGCCTTGTCCGCCGTCGCGACGCTGTTTGCCGTCTCCCTTCCCATTCGCGTATGGGGCAGCTTCCGCAACGAAAAACAACTGGAAACCCAGCATGCCCGCCTCATCGAAGCGCGGCTGGCCGCCCTGACAAATCAGATCAACCCGCACTTTCTGTTCAATACTCTGAATTCCATCGCTACTCTTATCCGCATCGACCCCGAAAGCGCCCGCGGCATGATCTACCGCCTCTCCAAAATCCTCCGCCGCCTGCTGCGCAAAACCGAAAACTTTTCTCCCCTGCGTGAAGAGATCTCGTTCATGGACGACTACCTTGCCATCGAAATGGTCCGCTTCGGAGCAAAACTGCGCTTCGAAAAAGAGATCGATCCCCGCACCCTCGACCGCCCTATTCCCAGCATGATCCTCCAGCCCATCATCGAAAATTCGATTAAACACGGTCTCGCGAGCAAGGTAGACGGCGGGACGGTGCGTATTCGAACATGGCTCGACGGCCCGAAACTCAACATCTGTATCGAGGACGACGGCGTAGGCATTGAAGAATCCAAGCTCGATTCGCTTTTTGAATCCGGCATTGGCGTGAGCAATGTCAACGAACGCCTGCGTGTACTGTTTGGACCGCGCTACCGCATGGTGATTGAAAGCCGGCCTGGGCAAGGGACACAAACGCTGATGGAGATTCCGGAGTGGGAGGATGGGGTGCTCCTACCACGTTAAGAGGCTTTCCCTACCCGACAAACACTCACATGAACACTTGTTTCGAAGAGATCATTGCGAAGGTCGAGCCCATCGCCGATAGATCCTACGGTCTAAAGTATCGGTGCGCGTTGACGCTCAAAGACGGCACCTTCCTTCCATGCGCTGTCCTATTATCGAAGTCACGCCTCGTGGAACTCGCGAAGCGCCGCATCAAAGAGGAAATGAGAGGGAAAGGCAGTCTTAGTGCGCCAGACCCATATGGACGGATCGTGTCGACGTTTGTTTCCAGTGCAAATAACATTGCCGATTACTCAGTTCGGTCGGCGTCCGAGTCAAAATACGCGCCACCACTCTCGCTACTTAGCCAAATCCACGGCGAAACTTTCATGGCGTGGACCGGGTGGGTCTTTCGAATGAAGGACGGTGCACTATTCAGCTACGGATCGCCGTTCAACATGGAGTTTCTCCAACTGCCAGAGGAATATGATTTCAAAGATGTCGCGGAAGTAATCAACCACAGTTACGTTGATAAGAACGGCTTAGTGTCATCACTGCGCTCTGGCCCTGCGCCGGTGGGCTACGTCGATTCGGTGCTCCGAGAGAGAATATTCTTCACATGTGCAGTCGACGGCATCATCTAGCCCTCTAAGCTCTTGCTCCTACTGCTGCAAAAGCCCGTCCAGCAAAGCACTAATGGTTTCCATGCGCATGAAAAGCCGCATTGGGGTATCCGGAAAAGGAGCGAAGAACCCAAACTTGCGATAGAACCCGTGGGCCTTGTCGTTTTTCGCCTCTACGACGAGACCTGTCGACGCGGCGACGGCGCGGCTACCCTCGAGCGATTTTTTCATGGCGTCGAGCAAGAGGATCTGGCCGATTCCCTTTCCCTGAAACTTACCGTCAACCGCCAACCTTCCCAGCAGTGTCGCGCCAATCACGTTATAGCGCGGAAGCCCAAGCTGTTTTATCTGCTCTTGCGCAAGATCATCGGAGCGTATACCGTAAGACGAAAGGGTGTAGTAGCCGGCAATCTGGTCATCGGCAACCAGCACGAATGGCAGCGCGGCTCCGGAATCCAGGTCTTGACGAGCTTGCTGTTTGAGGTAACGGTCGAGCGCTTCCTCACCGCATGAAAAGGCCTCCCGAAGCCTCTTGTGACGGTTCGCCAGCGGCTCAATCGTAAAAGTCGGGAAAATTAGACTAACTCGCGGGGAACAATTGCGCGTATCGCTTGGCTGCTTCGCGCAATTTGCTATTGGGCGCGGCCGGAGCAGCTAAAAGCGCTTGCACGAACGCCATTCTGTCGCGCCGGGTCAGTTCCATGAACTCGGCTTCCTTCAAGATGCGCTCGGCAGCCGCATCGGCGCTACTTACAACGAATTCGGTCATAGTAGTGCCCCGTATACTTGCAGCGCGCTTCCAGAGAGATTTCTTCTTGCGACTCACGCGCGCGGCAAAACGGGTGCTTTCCCGCGACGACTGATCCGAAGCTGGCAAAATTGAAGCCCCCTTGTTGTAATTGTACGCCAATTGTGCCAACGTCTCAAACCCATAACGTCAGATCAAAGCAGAACGTCGCGCCAAAGATCACTTGAGCCGCTTGCCGCCCGATGCTCGCTTTCCCGCGCGATCGACAAGCCTGACCTGCTCCCGCGCAACTGTCGAATATATAAATCCGATCGCTTAAGTCCTCGCGGTCAATCCACATGTCGCACAGAGGCTGATCCACTGTTTTCGCCTTCTTCTCACCGGCGCTTCCCGCCTACGGCGTCAAGGTCGTAAAGCTATAAGTGGTCGAATAACCCGTCGCCCCATTGCTCCCCGTACTTTGCGCTACGAAGTAGTAAGTTGTCCCTGGGCTCAAGCCGGTCAACACAACGCCGTGGCTGCTGACCAGGGCGCTTTGCAGCGGAGTTAGTTGTCCCAGCGCCGCTGTCGTTCCATAAGCCAGTTGCGTGTTCGAGGGAAAGCTGGTGGACCACGAAATCGTAACTCCCGAGTCACTTACCCCCCAGAAGTTGACATACCCGATAGACGGCGGCGTGGCGCTGGTCGACGCAGTAGTGGTGAAAGTGCCGTTGGGCGAAGTGCTGCTCACTCCTGCCGAGTTCGCCGAAACCACAGCAAAGTTGTAAGTGGCTCCAGTAGCAAGGCCCGTGATAGTCACTGAATGGCTTGTCACGTAACTGCTATCCGGTCCCGTTTCCGATCCGTAAGCAGTGGTTGCGCCATAAGTGACGGCCGAGTTCGAGGCTTGGTCGGTCGTCCAGGTCACGGTGGCGGAGGTTGCCGTGACGCCGCTAACCACCACGCTCGAGATCACCGGCGCGGCCGGCGCGCCACTTTGGCCGCCAGTGGTGGTGAAACTGAAGACGGTTGATTCGCCGGTGCTTCCGCTGGCCGAAGTGGACATCGCGCGGAAGTAGTAAGTGGTGCCCGCGTTCAGGCCGGTCAGTACCACACCGTGGTTGTTGCTAACGGCGCTTTGCACCGGGCTGGTCTGGCCCAGCGCATTAGTAGTTCCGTAGGCGACATACGTGGTGGACGGGATGTCGGTAGACCACGAGATTGTGACGCCCGAGTTGCTCACACCCCAGAAGTTCACGTAACTGATATTCGGAGCAGGTCCGCTCGGGACGAAGTTCGTCACAACGATGATCTGTCCCACCGTGGGCGCCGCAGCATAAACGCTGTTGCCCGCCTGTGACGCAACTACCCCGCAGTTGCCGGTATTCAGAAACGTAACTACGTTGCCCGAAACGCTGCAGTTTCCATTCGGGACAACACTAAAACTCACAGCCAGCCCCGAACTCGCCGTCGCGCTCACGGTCAGCGAAGTACCCACCGCTTGTGAAGGAATCGCTCCGAAGCTGATACTCTGCGCTTCGCCGCTAACCGCAAAGCTCTGTGTTAGATTCGCCGCCGCCGCGTAACTGCCATTCCCCGCTTGCGAAGCAACAATAGTGCAAGTTCCTGTGGCGAGCAACGTAGCCGTCGTCCCCGTTACTGTGCAAACACTCATCGTTGACGAAGCGTAGATAACGGGCAAACCGGAACTCGCCGTCGCGCTTAAGCTCAGCGGCGTCCCCACTGTCTGCGTCGCAATCGTTCCAAACGTAATCGTCTGCGCCGAAAGACTCCCGACATTGAAGCTCTGTGTCACCGGCGTAGCCGCGTGATAGCTGCCGTTCCCAGCCTGTGACGCTGTAAGGGTGCAAGTGCCGGAAGCGACCAACGAAGCCGTTGTCCCGGAAACCGTACAAACCCCCGTTGTCGAAGACGCAAAGCTCACCGGCAAAGCCGATGTCGCGGTCGCCACCAGCGTCAGCGTACCTCCTGCAGCCTGCGCCGGGATCGCTGGAAATGTGATGGTCTGCCCCGAAGCTTGGCTGTTCACTACAATGATCTGACCCACGGTAGGCGCCGCCGCGTAGTTGGCGCCGTTCCCGGCCTGGCTGGCAACAATGCCGCAATTGCCGGTATTCAGGAATGTCACCACGCTCCCACTGACGCTGCAGTTGCCGTTCGGAACCGCCGTATAACTTACCGGCAGCCCTGAACTTGCCGTCGCCGTCAGCGTCAAGCTTTGCCCCACTGCTTGCGGCGGAATCGCGTTGAACGTAATCAACTGCGTCGCCACCTGCAGCGAAATCGTCGTGGACGCCGCCGGCGTTCCACCCGCGCCGGTAGCGGTAATCGTGACGGTGGCGCTCCCTAAAGCCGCATTAGAGCCAGCCGTCAGCGTCAACGGATAGCTGTAATTCGATCCTCCTCCAATCGACACAGTCACGCCGGTGGGTAATCCAGTAACGGAAAGATTCACCTTCCCGCTGAACCCATAGAGCGGGGTAACCCCAAGCGTGACAGTCACGCTCTGGCCCGCCGCCATGCTCACCGTGTTCGGAGAAGCGCTCAACGAAAGGCTTGGCGAAGGCGCCGTCGCCCCGAGTTGATACGTCGTTGTTGCAGACTCATTACCCTTGCCGTCCACAGCCGTAACCACGTAGTAATAGGCAGTCCCGGGCGTGGCCGTCGCATCCTGCCCACTCTGCTCGTAGTTGCTTGATCCCAGGCTTGTCGTATTCGCTATGCTCGCTACTGTCACATACGGGCCGCCTGAAACTGCCGACCGCTTCAGGTTGTAACTCGCCGCCCCATTCGCACTCATCCACTGGAAATAATTGCCCGCGCCGCTTCCACTGGCATTCTGGAATCCGGCAGGCGAATCAATCGGCGTCGTCACCGTGACCGAACTCCCCGCGCTGGCGCCATACTGGTTCACCGCCTGCACGGTGTACGTCACAGTCGAATTACCAAAATAAATCTTCTTGTCCGTGTACGTAGTTCCCACCACGCCCACCGCCATCACGCGCCCGTTCTGGTAGACGTTATAAGTGGACGCAATCGGCGATACCTGCCAGATCAGTGTCACCGTGTAAGGGTCCACCGCTGTCGCTGTCACTCCCGTCGGAGACGCCGGCGCCTGTCCCGATGACGAAGCCGTCACCTGCAAGTAATCGATCTCAGGCGCAGCCGAACCAACAACCCCTATCTGCACGACGTTGTTCCCCACCTGCAACGGCGCTGAGAAAGTAATCGTGCTCCAGCTTGAATTATTCGCCGTGGCGGGAAACGCAAGCGCGTTTTGTGCCACGCCATTGACCGTCAGCGACATCGTCTGAGTCGATCCGGTGCCATTCGAATAGCGCAGAGTCATCGGGTAGTTGCCTGCCGTCACTGCCCCTACGTGCGAAAAGCTCAGCTGACCGGGAGTCTTTATATGGTTGGCGTTGAAATCCACCGCACCCACTCCGCTGAAACCCTCATACGCCGTTGTCCAATCCGCTGTATCGTTCACACCCAGCACGCCGTCCGCTTGTTCCGCTTCATAAAAATTCGGCGAAGTTGGATAGCCGTTGCCGGTGATGTTGGCGATGCTCGACTCATAAAAATAGCCGATGTCCCCTCCATCTCCGTAGCCCCAGTAACCATTCAGATGGCCGTTCCCGTCCAATGTGTCTGGAATGTTGAATCCGTATCCGCCGTTATAGCTGCCCTCGTTCGTCAGCAAATTCAAGCCCGCTGCGTCAATCTGAATGCCGTCGTTCGTGTTGAAGTCGGTGCGCGTACTCGCCATAGTGACGTTCACGTTTCCCTGGCTGAGAATCCCGTATCCATTATTCCCCGTAAACTCCGATTTCGTAATCGTCGTGTTCGCACCGCCGAAATCGATATGTAAACCATCACCTGTATGCGCGTCGTTAAAGCGCGAATGCGTGATCGTCACGTTGTCGCACGAAACCAGATAGGCGTTATGCGCAAAGCCCGCTACCGTATTGTTATCGTGCATGTAAACGTTCGAAATATACAGCCCATTCACCGTTCCCATGAACAAGCCCAGCCTGAAATTTCGGATCTCCAGGTTGCTCAGCGTCACATTCACCTCGGCCGTTGAGGTCGAGTACATGTTGACACCCGTGCTGTTGTAGGGATTGCTATTACCGCCGCAACATAGCAAAAATGCTCCCCGCGGAATGCCGCCGTCCATCACCAGGTTCTCGATGGTCATATTGACGCCGCTATATGACGTGAAAGCCGCAATGCCGTTCGGAGATGAGGGCAACTGAAGAATCGTCGATGACCCAGCGCCGCTAATCGTCATGTTATTGCTCATGACAATCGACTGGTTCAGATAGTAGGTACCGGCCGGAATATTGATGGTCACCTGTGTGCCCGATTGCGCGTAAGACGATGCAATCGCCGCAATCTGGGCACCCGTCCCGCCGTTTGCCGGGGTAGCGATGTTGACCACATTTTGCGCCTTTGCCGTCAAGCCAGTAAACAACAACAAAAGCACGCACTTTGAACGAACGAAGGGCGAAGAAGGTGTCATAGAAGGGTGGGCAATGGTCAGTGTATTGCGGGCGCAGAAAGAGGATTACACGAAAACTACCAGTTGTCAGCTTAGTTTTGTCTGCGAAGTGTAAGCTCCAGTACTTTTTCCTACCTTGTCTTTACGGATCAATCTGCCGTCCGGTGAGGTGCAGGAGCATACCGAGTTCGACGGCAAGCTTGATCGCGCTACCGACAAGATGGAAGGGGCGTGCTAAGCAACGAGAACTGCGCCTGGAACTTTTTATCCGGAGGCTAGGTGCTGCTCGCGTTCGGATGAAGCAAGATCAGTAATGAGCACTCTCCTGATAACGCCTCCATAAAGTTACCGATCGCGATAAATATCTCACCAACCTTGTAAGTGAGTAACTGGGCAATAGTTACTTACAGTAAGATGCATAACATCGTTAACAAAGGCTTCAGTGCATCTGCCGGATATGACAACGGTCATCAACTCTACTTTGACGCCGCGTGGTGGTTCCGGCTATTCGGCTCATGACATAGCGCCAGCCAACCTTCCGGCTTTGGCAGTGACCTTTTTCCCGCTTTAGCCGTTTGCTCGCGATCTCAAGCGGGCCGGTGACAGGAAGACCGCGACCGCAAAATCGTCTCAAATGTAATAAAGCTTACAGTCGGGACGCTTCGGACGCCGTCAGGATAGTCACGGTGTGGCTCCAAGCCCTGAAACTCCTCGAATTCCTCGCCGTACGACAAGGTTCGCAGCGTTCTTGGTTCTACTTACCCGTATTTCTACTTTGCCTGGATACTCGGATGATGTTACACTTCACGAATACGACATATTCCTCTAAGGTGTCTGTAGTAGACAGACCACTTAGCCTTAGAGGTTATAGCTGCCCGTCAAGCTCCGGCTCCCTGTTTGAACCATGTCAGAGTCTCAGACTCCCACCCGCGCTAACGCGTGCAGGTTGATTGTCTAGGTTTTACTCGCGAAAGGGGTTTTTGAATGCTTCACAGGGCAAAACAAGGTTTCGCTCCGATTTTTTTGCTTAGCGGCATAGCGCTTGCGCTGTGCGCCGGCATGTACGGCCAATCGACGCAAGGAGGGCTTCGCGGCACTGTGTCCGATGCCTCCGGCGCGGCCATTGGCAACGTTAAAGTAACCATCACCAATCAAGGTACGGGCGAACCGCGCTCTACCGTCACCAACTCGGCCGGAACTTACGACTTTGAATCGGTTGTCCCGGCCACGTATACAGTTTCGGCGGAGAGCCCGAGCTTTAAGAAGTACGAACGTAAGAACGTCATCGTCGGTACGCAGGAGTTTGTCACCGTCGATGTGCCGATGGAAGTCGGCGCCGTCTCGGAAAGCGTAACTGTCACCGAAGCCGTACCGCTGGTTGAAGCCTCCAACGCTTCCCAGGGCCAGGTTCTCGACAACCAGAAATTAACCGACCTTCCTAACCTGGGCCGCAACCCCTTTATGATGTCCCGCCTGGCGGCAAACGTCGTGCAGGTTGGTCCGCCCGCCTATAACCGCATGGAAGACCAGAGCGGTTCGTCCGAAATTTCCATTGCCGGCGGCCCCATCCGCGGCAACAACTATTTGCTGGACGGCATCCCGATAACCGACGCCGATAACCGCGCCATCATTATTCCTTCTTTAGAAGCAGTGCAGGAAGTCAAAATTCAGGCCAATACGTACGACGCCGATATGGCGCGCACCGGTGGCGGCATGTTCAACACCCTGATGCGTTCGGGAACGAACGACTATCACGGCAGCCTGTATGGCCACCTGCGCCGGACCGATTGGGACGCCAATGCCTTCTTCAGCAACGCCGCCGGCCTGCCCATCGCCCCGCAACCGAACTCCACCTGGGGCGCAAGCTTCGGTGGCAAGGTCTGGATTCCCAAGGTTTACAACGGTAAGAACAAGACCTTCTTCTGGATCGCTACCGAGCATTATGATGATCAGCAATCCGACTCGGCCAACTTTGCCGTACCCACCGTGCTCGAGCGCCAAGGCAACTTCTCGCAAAGCGGCTTGAAGCCGGGAACCCTCTTGAATCCATTAACCGGGCAGCCCATCATGAGCAATATTCTGCCGGCGTCGCTCATCACCCCGGTCGGCCTCGCCCTGGCCAATCAATTCCCACTTCCCACCTCCGCACCGTCCTCTTACGGCGGAAACGACATCGCTGTGGCGTCAGCCATCAAAGCGCGCGCCGTGCAATACACCGGCAAACTGGATGAAGATTTCACCAGTTGGTGGCACTCCAGCTTAAGCTACCTGCGCTACTATTCGCTCGAACCCGGCGACACCTGGTTCAATAGCCCTTCCACCGAATCCGGCTGGCGTCTTCTGCGCCGCGTGGATACCACCCAGTGGAACAATATCTTCACCGTCAACCCCACCACTGTTGTGGCCATTCGCTACGGCTTCAACCGATTCCCCAACTACGACTACAACAGTTCGCAAGGCTTCAATATCGCCTCGCTCGGCTTTAGTCCGGCTTACGCTGCCACCATCTCTCCGGCCGTGGCCGAGTTCCCCTACATCGGCATGAGCAGCTATAACTACTCGCTCGGCGACACCGGCGACAATTCTTTCTACGACGAATACTCCCACAACTTCGGTTCCGAGGTTGATAAGTACATCGGCCGCCACAACCTGAAGGCTGGCTTCGATTTCCGTAGATTAGGAACTGCCGGCAACAGTCAGAACTATCCCACCGGCGCCTACAGTTTCAACACCGGAACCAACAGCTACACCGGCCTCGATCTCGGTGACCTGCTCACCGGCTTCCCCTACACACGTCAGGCTGACACTTTCACCAAGTTCAACGATGTCATCAGCTACTACGGCGCCTTCGCCCAGGACGACTTCCGTGTGAATTCCAAGTTGACGGTCAACTTTGGCCTCCGTTGGGAGCATGAGAGTGGCGTATCAGAGCAGAACAACGCACTCGTCACCGGCTTCAATACAACGGTTGCCAACGTTCTCGCCAGCCAGGTCACCGGCATCTCGCCCAAGGGCGCGGTGGAATACGCCGGCATCGGCGGTGCACCAACGCAAGTAGGAAACTACAACGGCAACAAATTCAGCCCGCGCGTGGGCGTTGCTTACCAGTTGAACCCCAAAACCATTCTGCGCGGCGGCTATGGCATCTTCTGGGCTCCGCAGATTGCTCTAGGCGCTCCCATCAACACGCTTGGCTACGCCGCCACCACCAGTTACACCGGCAGTGTGAATTCGGCTGGTCAGCCTGTTTCCACGCTGGCCAATCCGTTTCCAAACGGTTTGATTCAGCCTACCGGTAACAGTCTGGGCGCCGCTTCCGGCCTTGGTCAGAGCTTCTCGCTGGTCGATCCCAACGCCAAGTCGCCCATGATTCAGCAGTACTCATTCGATATTCAACGCGAACTCCCCTTTGGCGTCGCGCTTGAAGTCGGTTATGTCGGTTCGCACACCACCAACCTGACTCTCGGCTCCGGCTACATCGACATCAACGCCTTGAACCCCTCCTACTTTTCAATGGGTGCAGCGGCCCTGAATGCTTCGGTTGCCAATCCTTACTACGGCCTGGTTTCCTCCGGTACGCTATCTGGAGCAAAGGTTCCCGAATACCAGTTGCTGCGGCCATACTCCACTTACCAGAACATTAACCTTATCTTCAACAGCCAGGACAAGGCCACCTACAATTCGGGTATCGTCAAAGCGCAGAAGCGTCTTAGTAAAGGCCTGACCTTCCTCAGTTCTTTAACCTGGTCGCGCAACATGGATGAATCCAACAACACCGCCGGTAACTCCTTAAACGGCGGCCAGCAAGGCTATCCGCAGAATCCTTACAACGTGGCGGGCGAATACAGCCTGTCCAACTTCGATACCCCGGTTCGCTGGGCCACCTCCATCAGCTACAACCTGCCGTTCGGCAAGGGCCAGCAGTTCGTCAACAACAACGCGATTCTCGACGCCGTCGTGGGCGGTTGGCAGCTAAACTCCGTCATTGTCTATCAGACCGGCTTCCCGCTTCAGATCTATCAAGCCGACAACAATTCGGCTTATGGTTATGGCGCGCAACGCCCCAATGCAACCGGCGTTTCCCCTGTAACCTCAGGCAGCGTGGAGCAAAGGTTGTATGATTACATCAATCCGGCCGCGTTTTCTCTCGCGCCCGCAGCCACCTTTGGGAATGTGGCCCGCACCCTGTCGATGCTGGGACCCGGACAGAAAAATTGGGACATGTCGCTGTTTAAGTCGTATTCTATTAAGGAACGGTTTAAAGCTCAGTTCCGCTTTGAAGCGTTAAACGCTTTCAATTCGCCTTTGTTCTCTGCGCCGAACACCAAAGTCGGGAGCGGATCTTTCGGTCAGATCAGTTCTCAACAGAATTTCGCGCGTCAATTACAACTCGCCTTGCGCTTCTCCTTCTAAGGGAAGAGCATAGCTTTACTGAATGCTGTATAAGTTTGGAGCGAGGCTCTGTCAGCCTCGCTTAAACCATGAATCAAGCTCAACCAATAACAGGAGAATAGATGTCAGAGATACTCACCCCCGAATTGCAATCGAACCTGATCAAGCGTGGCTTTTCACGCCGCAACTTCGGCAAAATCGCCAGCCTCATCACCGCAGGCGCTGCCCTGCCGTTCTACAACGAACCCGCCCTGGCCCAACTCAGCATGGTGAAGAACATGCCGGCGGACGCTGTCAAGATCAACGCCAACGAAAACCCGATGGGACCTTGTCCCGCGGCTGCCGAGGCCATCTATAGCGTGGTCAAACAAGGCGGCCGTTATATGTATGAGGACACCTACGATCTGTCCGACACCCTGGCCAAGCAGGAAGGTCTGAAAGCAGGCTTTAAGCCCGACGAGAGCATGGTCGAAGTTTTCGCCGGTTCCAGCGCGCCGCTGCACCAGGCCGTTCTCGCCTTCTGCTCCAAGGAAAAGGCTTTCGTCAAGGCCGATCCCGGTTACGAAGCGGGCGAACGCGCTGCCAAGTTCATCGGCGCTCCCGTGGTCAACGTGCCCTTGCGCAAAGGCAAGTGGGATCATGACGTAAAAGCGATGCTGGCTGCCGGCGGACCCAATGCCGGTCTCTTCTACATCTGCAACCCCAACAACCCGACCGGTACCCTCACCAGCCGCGCCGACATTGAATGGCTCGTCGCCAACAAGCCCGCCGGTTCCATCGTCATGATCGACGAAGCCTACATCCATATCTCGCCCAACGCCGTTATGTGCTCCGACATGGTTGCCGCTGGCAAGGATGTTGTTGTTCTGCGCACCTTCTCCAAGCTTTACGGTATGGCCGGACTGCGCGCGGGCGCGGCCTTCGCCCGTCCCGACCTGCTCGAGAAAATGCGCCCCTTCAGCGCCGGCGCCATGCCCATCACCGGCATGGTCGGCGCCACCACCAGTTTGAAGCAGAAGAACCTGGTGGCCGAACGCCGCAAGATCATTGGCGACATCCGCGAAGACACCTTCAGCTTCCTCACCAGCAAGAACGTTGAATTCATTCCTTCGGAAAGCAACTGCTTCATGTTGAACACCAAGGTGAATGGCCGTCAGTTCGCCAAAGCCATGGCCGACAACAAGGTTTACATCGGCCGTGCCTGGCCCGTGTGGGCTGAGTGGGTCCGCGTCACCGTCGGCTCCAAGGAAGATATGACCAAGTTTAAGGAAGCCTTCACCAAGGTTTACGCCTAGTTTCCTCCTAACCCTTAGGCGGGAATCGGGCCCAAACCCGGTTTCCGCTTTTTTTATTCCAAAACAAGGTTCTTACCCTCTTGAGCTTTCTGGGCATCCGTTACAGCTGGCGGAAATTCGCCGGTGACTTAGCCGGCGGCGGCATTGCCGCGCTCATCGCGCTTCCCTACGGACTGGCCATGGCCAACATGATGGGCCTGCCCCCTGTCCTAGGTCTGGTAACTTCTATTGCCACCGCGCCCATCACAGCGGCATTGGGTCGGAATCCCGTGCTCATCGGCGGCACAGCGAGCGCCACCGTCCCCTTCATCGCCAAGTCTGTTCATTCGCAAGGCATCGGCGGAGCTGCTAAGGTCTGCATCATCGCCTCGGTCTTCATGCTGGTCTTCTCTGTACTCCGCTTGGGCAGGCACATTCAAAAGGTTCCCCAGCCTGTGGTCACTGGCTTCTCCTGCGGTATCGGCGCCATGATGTTCCTTTCGCAACTTGGTGTCATCTTCGGTGTCAAGACCGTGGTGGACCGCACCTCCAACAATATGATTTATCAAAGCTGGCAGGTGCTAACCCACCTGGCCGAGACGCAGTGGAGCGCCGTCATCATCAGTGGCGCCGTCATTGTCGGCTCGTTTGCCGCCGCCCGTCTTGTTCCAAAGGCTCCCGCCCCGCTCATCGGCATTGTTGCTTCCGTTGCCCTCGCCGCTGTCTTCGGTCTGCACCAGCGCGAAGTGGGCAAACTCCCGCTGACCATCCCGGACTTCATCGGCTTCTCGTGGACACCTGCCGACGTCCTCAAAGTCGTTCCCGAAGCCTTCGGACTGGCCTTTGTCTCCTCTGTCAATATCCTGATCACCTCGCGCGTGGTCGAACATTTCCGCGGCCGTCACAAGCATCTGAAGCCCGCCGACTCCGATACCGAACTCGGCGCTTACGGCATCGCCAACATCGTCGCCGGAATCTTTGCCGCACCCATGAGCGTCGGCATTCCCGCGCGCAGCCTGGCTAACGTCCGCTGCGGCGGCACCACCCGCCTGTCCAACCTTTTTCACGCCGCGTTTATCGTCGGATTTCTCGCGCTCGGCGCCGATTACATCTCGCACATTCCCATTCCGGCGCTCGCGGGAGTAACCGCCTACATCGGTATCTGTCTGTTGGAATGGAGCACCTGGCGTCGTCTTAAACGCATGCGCAGAGTTGACGCCGCCGCCTTCTTAAGCACCGCTATTGCGGTTCTCATCGTCAACGCGGTACTGGCCGTAGCCATCGGCTGCTCCTTCTACCTGCTCCGCTTTCTCTACATCAACTATCAGTTGAAACGCCGCCGCATGGCTGCCGCTATCCCGGTGACCGAGGAAGAAGATATGGCCGTAGGAAGCGCGCGTTAATCCAGCGCCGGCACGGTCACCACAACTCGCTGCTGCTCATCGAGTTTAGCCGGATAAGTGGTCAACCCACATTCGCCGTAGAGCGCCTTGCCGGTGGCCAGTTCAAACTTCCACGAGTGCAGCGGGCAGATCAACAAACCATTCCCGACCAGCCCATCCGCCAGCGGACCGTTCTTGTGCGGACAATCCGCCTGGGTCGCAAAAACCTGCCCAGTACGCGTATGAAAGATGGCAATCCGCAAGCCGCCTAAGACAAACGTGCGCCCTTCATCGGGCGGAATCGCACTAACAGGTCCCGCAATAACGTCCCTCGCCGCTGTGGTCATGTCACAGTTTAACCCAGTAGTTTGAAATACGGGGTAAGCTAATTCATATGGCAACCGGCGCCCTGGTTCCGCTTGAAGAGTACCTCTCCACTACTTATGAAGCTGACTGTGAATATGTGGACGGCGAGATTCTGGAGCGCAACATGGGCGAAATAGATCATGCGGCTCTGCAGACCGTGCTGGTTTCCTGGCTCTTCACCCAGCGCAAGCAGTTTGGCATCCACATCTTCACAGAGATAAGAACACAGGTCGGCGGCACCCGCTTTCGCATCCCCGACATCGCCGTCACCCTCGAAAAAGGAAAGGGCCGCATCCTGAAAACGCCGCCATTTCTTTGCATCGAGATTCTTTCACCCGAAGACCGCGTCAGCCGCATGGAAGAGAAAATCGACGACTACTTAAACTTCGGCGTACCCCACATCTGGCTCATCGATCCACGCAAGCGCTCTGCCTGGTCCTACACGCAAGCAGGCAAGCGCGAATCGGTCGGTGTGCTGAGAACGTTGCAGCCTAAAATCGAATTGTCCATTCACGACCTGTTCGCCGAACTGGATGAAGAAGTCGAGTCCGAGTAACTCACCCGCTTACTCCACCGTCACACTCTTCGCCAAATTCCTCGGCTGATCCACATCACACCCGCGCCGCACCGCTATGTAATAAGCCAGCAACTGCAGCGGAATCATCTCGAGCAGCGGCAGCAGTAACTCGCGGCTCACCGGAACCGTAATCAGGTAGTCCGCCATTTTCGCCACTTCCTCATCGCCTTCGCACGCGATCGCTACCACCTGCCCACTGCGCGCTTTCACTTCCTGAATATTGGACAGCGTCTTCTCGTAATGAACCTGGCTCTCTTCCGACTCCGGATCACGCGTAGCCAGCACCACCACCGGCAGATTTTCATCAATCAGCGCATTCGGCCCGTGCTTCATCTCCCCGGCCGGATAGCCTTCGGCGTGAATGTAGGAAATTTCTTTCAGCTTGAGCGCGCCTTC
>PLRJ01000062.1 GCA_003163855.1 Bryobacterales bacterium
GGCTAAGACAGAGAAAATAGTGGCGCGATAGGACTGCCGCGCCATGGCGCTGCGCCGAACGGTTGAGATGTTCTTGAAAGACGAGAACGGCAAGCGCGGGTCTACTGAGAACAACGCCTGCTGCAGTGCCTGCGGCAGCGAGGGGTCGTCGCTGCGTGTGCGAACGATCCAGACAGGTGAGAACCAGACGTTCGACATGGCGAAGAGGGCATCGGGGAATTGCGACACGGGAACATAAGCTTCGGGGAAATAGTCGATGGGCCCTCCGCCACCAATAGCATTGGTTTCCTGGACATTGTTGACGACACCAATCACCTTCCAGTCCTTGCCTTCGATGCGAATGATGCTCCCGATGGGATCGTCAATTCCTTTGAGAAAATGGCGGCAAAAGGCTTCGTTGACAACAGCCACCGGCGTGGTTAGGGCCGAGTCCAGGTCAGTGAACGCACGGCCGCGGAGTACTGGTATGCGCAAGGTATCGAAGAGGCCTGGGGTTGCGTAGTTGAGTTCGGTGGTACCTCGCATGGGATGACCGTCGACCTGAGATAAGCCGTCATTCAAAGGGCGGCCGTAGGGAGATGCCAGTTCGACGGCGGCCGACTCGACGCCGGGAATGGTTTGCATGCGTTGCAGGCTGTCGCGAAACAGGCGTGAGCCGGCGATTGCGGTGGCATAGCGCGCATCCTGTAAGGAAGCGGAGGCGATGGTCAGATGAGCAGGATCGAACCCGGGCCGGGCGTTCGCGATGTTCAGAAAGGTTCGAACGAGAAGTGCGGCTGAGACCACCAGCACTACGCCCAGCGTGACTTCAGCGAAAACCAGAGACTGGCGCTTCCATTGCCGGCGGCTGCCCGTGTTGCTCCGGCCGCCTTCGGCGAGAATCGCCCGCAGGTCCACCGTGCTTGCTTCAAAAGCGGGAAACAGGCCGAAAAGCAAACTAGTCGCCAGCGATACAAGCAAGGTCATGGCGGCGATGCCTGCGTTTAGATGGATAGATCCGTTCAGAGTGAATTCGGCAGGATTGAGATACGCAAGCCCTTCCACTGCGAGTTCACCCAATGCCAATCCGAGCAGGCCGCCAAGAAGAGCAAGCAGCAGCGACTCAGTAAAAAGCTCGGCAACGATCCTGAACCGCGTGGCGCCCAGGGCGAGGCGCGTGGCAATTTCAAGCGTACGGGCGGCAGAACTGGCCAGCAGGATGCCCGCGATGTTGACGCAGCCGATGACCAGCACCAGCAGAACAGCGCCCCACATCAGCAGCACGCCGGCCCGGATATCGCTTGTGAGGCCCGTTTCAAGCGGCAGTGC
Organism: Bryobacterales bacterium; assembly: GCA_003163855.1. Lineage (GTDB taxonomy): Bacteria > Acidobacteriota > Terriglobia > Bryobacterales > Bryobacteraceae > Bog-105. The sequence continues at coordinate 1,309 of PLRJ01000062.1, forward strand.
CTGTTCGTAAAATCGCACACCCGGCGGCAGATGCAGGCTGGCGAAGCGGTCCTGCAGAATTGCATTTAGTTGCGCGTCTACTTGCGGCAAGGTGACGCCTGGTTTGAGGCGGCCTACGATTCCATAGTTATCGCCGCTGCCTTCTCCCGTGCGGCTTGGGTGCAGCGGCGTCCATACATCCACGTCGGCTACGGTTGCTGTGTCAATGCCGGCGGGAATGGTTCGGAAACCGGGCTGCGCGACGCCAACCACTGTGTAGGGCGTGCCGCGCAGATCGATAGTACGGCCGATCAGATGCGGATCGCCGCGAAATACCCTCTGCCAGAGTTTATAACTGATGACCGCCACTCGTGGCCCGTTAGATACGTCTTCGGCCGGTGTGAACTCACGCCCCAGCCAAGGCGGCATGCCAAGGACGCGGAAAAATCCGGCGCCGACGCGATGGCTCTGGACGAATTCCACCTGGTTGTTCGCCACAAGGTTGACGCCATTCGGACTGCCAAAGACAGCCACCTCAAGCAAGGTGGCATGATCGCGGACGAGTTCCCATTGGGTACCATCCTGCGAAGTATCCACCTCGGACGCAGACTGCTTTGACTGTCTCGTGGTAAGCAGAACCAGGCGATCTGGCTGAGGGTAGGGGAGGGCGCGAAAGAACAGAGCATCGACAACGGTATAGATGGCCGCATTGGCGCCAATGCACAATGCCAGCGTGACGATTATGGTGAACGAAATCGCCGGACGCTTCAGCAACTGGCGCCAGGCGTTGCGGACACTGCTGAATATGGGCATGCGGTTAAAGTTGCACGTCGCTGGCCATCAGACCGCTATGCAAAATTCAGCAGAGGGCCGGCCGACATGAGCGCTTTTGGGATTTACCTTTTCACTTTTGAAGCTGTTGCGGGTTGCGCCCGTGCCCATTATCAATTCATCTTAGGTAGAACAACTTGAAAGTCTGTTATAAACGGTCCGGGAACAGCGTCAGACAGGCATGAGTCTGATCCTTCTAATCGTTCTTGTTTTGTTGTTGATTGGGGCATTCCCCGCGTGGCCGCATTCTAGAAGCTGGGGCTACTATCCTAGCGGCGGTTTGGGGCTGGTGTTGGTGATTGTGCTGGTTCTCTACTTGATGAACATGCTGTAGAGATTAGCTTAAGGCTGTCGGCAGCGATGGCAGCCCCAATCCGGGGATTCGTTTCCTTTTTCAAGACCGCGTTTCCCTGTCACTCAGGCGAGCGCGCCTAGGCGAGCCAACAGTAGTGATGCGTAACGCCGAAGACTGCTGTCTTGCCGTGATGCATCTAAAATGGGTATTCACCCCATGCCAGTAGAAAAGTTCCTCGGCGGCATCTCCCGCTTCCAAAAAGAGGTTTACCCAGAAAATCGGGATCTATTCGAAGAATTGGCTCTTGGACAGCGCCCCGAGGCTCTGTTTATAACCTGTTCCGATTCGCGCATCGATCCTTGCCTGCTTACGCAAACGAAGCCCGGCGAGTTGTTCATCTGCCGGGTGATTGGAAATGTCGTGCCTTCCTACCCCGACCTGATTGGCGGCGTTTCCGCCACCATCGAATATGCGGTCGGGGTGCTGCGGGTGCCGACGGTGATTGTCTGCGGCCACACCGATTGCGGCGTTATGAAAGGCGCGCTTAATCCTGAGGCTTTGACCGCGTATCCGAATGTCGCGGCGTGGCTGCGCTTTGTAAAGATCGACGAGCGTGAAGAGAATCCAAGCTCGGAATTTCTGCTGCGCCTGGCTGAGCAAAACGTAGTGGCGCAGTTGCAGAATCTGCGTTCGCATCCGACAGTCGCCGCAAGAATCAAAAATGGCGATCTGGCACTGCATGGCTGGGTTTATCACATAGGCACCGGTTCGGTTACGGCGTACCATGAAGAGACTCGGCAGTTCGTCGAGCCATGGCCTATTTTCGCCAACAGTGCGGATGCTTCGAATGCGAAACTTTCCTAATTCGCTGACTCTTGTCCGGATCTTCCTGGTTCCGCTGCTGGTGGCTGCGCTGGTTTTGCATAATTTTCAAATCACGTGGGGAAGCCGCGTGATTGTGGCGAACGATTTCTTCGCGCTGCTCGTTTTCCTGGCCGCGGCCGCCACCGACTTGCTTGACGGTTACCTGGCGCGGCGCTGGAAGCAGGTAACTACCGTCGGGACCCTGCTTGACCCTATCGCCGACAAATTGCTGATTTCGGCTGCGCTTATTTCATTGGTTGAAATGCGACTGCTGCCGGGATGGATGGTGATTCTCATTATCAGCCGTGAATTTGCTGTATCGGGGTTGCGCAGCATTGCCGCCGCCGAAGGCTATCCGGTGAAAGCGAGTGAAATCGGCAAATGGAAGATGGTGTTTCAGGTGGTGGGTGTTGCGTTAGTCATGATGTCGATTCGCTGGTCTGGATTGCGGCCTTACGCGCTGGCTGCTATGTGGGCGGTGGTGGTGTTCGGCGTGTGGTCGGCTGTTGACTACTTCCGAAACTTCTGGCACAAGGTGGACGATAGTATCAAGCTGAGGCGGCGCAACGAACTGCTGCTGATGGAACGGCAGAAGAGGCGGCTGGAAAAAGGGATAACAGCGCGGCGCAAGCCAAAAGAACCGTCGCCGGGTGCGCGGCCTATTCGGCGCTCAAGCTGAGAAACACATCAGCCGCCGATGTGGGTGGCCCGTGCGAACTGTGGACGGCGCGATTTCGAGAGTACTTCGAAGCTGGTTTTGGTGAAGATAACCCGGCGGGTGGTGCCGCGAGGTCCGAGCGCGCCTATTTGCCGCCCGTTGAATGTTATGTTGACGCCGGCGGCATTGCCAGTACGTAGTTCAGCCGTTTCCTGACCGTCGAGAACCTTCACTTCTTCTTTTTCAAGGATGCCCGAATAGGCGGGACGACCATCGGCCGTCACCGACAGCCAGGTACGTTCGGTTGCAGCGACTTCCAGATGGATGCCGGTATCAGGACGTTGCGGAGTTTCGGAAACAATCGCGGCGGTAATTTCAGCGCCGGAGGGCGCGTCGCTGGTGGTTGCTGCTTCCTCACCGGGGTTTGCTGCCGTGTCGTTCTTCTTAGTGTCCGGATCCGCTACCGGTGCGGCTTTGGGCTCTTCCTTTTGTACTGCCGACACGGACTGATCCACAATCGGCTGGGCGGCAGGCTGAACTGACTTCAGCGAGCGCACGAAAGATCCGACAGGCGTGTTATTCAGCCAGACGGGTTGGTAGCGCCAAGCGGCATAACCGCTGGTAATGAGACCCACGGCGCCTACAAACAGCAGGACGGGGGAAACCCAACTAAAATCGCGCTTGATGCGCGGCTGGAGCGGCGCCACCCGAACCGGCGGATACTCGCCTTGCCCGGGCAGGTCGGGTTCGCGCATGTTTGCGGCCAACTTCTCTACCCCGGTGGATAACTGCTGATATTCAAGACCGACTTGCTCAGCGTATTGGCGAACAAAACTCCGGTAAAAGAAAGGCGAACTAAGTTTGCTAACGTCGTCTTCTTCAATAGCCGTCAGGCATTTCGCCGTAATTCGCGTGCGCGCACCGATATCATTCAGAGTGAAGCCCTGTTTTTCGCGCGCTTCGCGTAAATTTGCCCCGACGGACTTTATGGCCATAAGACTTTAAAAATGGCTGACGTTTGGTTGTAAGGCTATAATACTACAGTAGTTTCAAAGAAAACGTCTTCTTGTTATACAGTAATACCGTGGCAATATTCTTATCGCACCATCTTGCCAAAAAATGAGTAAATCCTTTCGTTCTAACGAGTCTCGGACTATTCTGGCAGCTAAACTTCTACTTTTCATCGCCTTGGTATATACCCTTATACCCCTTCCCGTGAAAAGTAGTAGTACCATCAGTCCTAGCCACTTCGATGCAGTACGGGCGTTTACATATGCTAAGGAGGCGGTTGCTTTCGGCGAGAGACCTTCCGGCTCGGCCGCCAACTTGAAACTGCGCCAATGGATTCTTGCTGACCTGAAGCCGCTTGGTGGGCAACTTTCCACAGACGATTTCACAGGTCACACGCCAACCGGGCCGCTGGAAATGGAAAACATCATTCTGAAGTTCCCGGGCACATCCGGGCGCAGTATCGCCGTGACGGGTCATTTTGACAGCAAGAAAATACCAATGGTGCATTTTTTGGGGGCGAACGATGGCGGCTCTTCCACCGGTTTTCTGCTCGAATTTGCACGCGTCGCGGCGCACATGCCTCACCAGGACGACCTTTATATCGTTTTCTTCGATGGCGAGGAGGCAATTGGCGAGTGGAGCCAGACAGACAGCGTGTATGGGAGCCGGCATCTGGCTTCGAAATGGGCTTCAGACGGCACGCTGGCGCACCTGACAGCGCTTATCAACGTGGACATGATCGGCGACAAAGATCTGGACGTTATGAATGACGGAAACTCGGCCAAGTATTTGCGCGACAAAACGCTGGCCATAGCGGCGCGCCTTGGCTATGGGGCCTACTTTCACAAAGAGCCGGCCGGCATTGATGACGACCACATGCCGTTCGCCGAAGCCGGCGTCAATGTGCTGGATCTGATCGACTTCAACTACGGCCCGAATAATGCCTACTGGCACCAGGCTTCCGACACGATGGACAAGCTGAGCGCGCATAGCTTGCAGGTTGTAGGCGACGTTGTAGTGGCGCTGGTAGAGGATTTAGACAGCCAGAAGAAGTAGCTGTTTTAGCGCGTTGCCACTTTAGCCGGCGCAATGCCCGCGGCCGCGTCCACAAGCGGTTTCAGGTAGCTTAAAGAAATAGGGCCGTTGTAGCGCTGGCCATTGATAAAGATGGTTGGCGTGCCTTCCACACCAGCCTTGTCGCCGTCCGCCATATCCTTTTTCACTGCCTGCTGCACTTCTTTTGAATCCATGTCTTTCTGGAAACGGGCGACATCTAAACCCAGATCTTTGGCGATTTTCAGCATGGTGTCGCGAGTGAGTTCATTGTGGTGGGCAAACAGGGCATCGTGCATGGGCCAGAATTTGGACTGGTTATTGGCGGCCAATGCCGACGTGGCGGCCAGGAACGCCTGGGAATGAATCTCCAGCGGATACTGCTTGAAAATCAACCTCACCTGGTTGGGGTAGGCCTTCAGAACGCTGGCGATTTCGGGCACCGCAAGGACACAATAAGGACACTGAAAATCAGAGAACTCAATAATCGTAACCTTAGCGTTGGCAGGCCCAGTGACCGGTGAACCATCCACCGGAATCTTCACCGGGTCTTCCAAGAGCTTGGCAGTCTCTTCCTGCACATGCCCCCAACGCGAAGCTTTTGCTATTTCAATGGCCTGCTGCTCGGTCTTGCCGTCCTTGACAGACTGAATGACGGAAGTGGCGAGGCCGAGACTGTAGGAACAGCTGGGATCTTCAACGCGGCACTGGGCCATCTTCATGGAGCAGCCGCAGCTGCAGCCCTGTTCGCGCAGAATTTTCAGCACCAGGGTTTTTTGCGCACCCGTGAGGCCGTCGAGTTTAATGCCGGGCAGGGCATCGGACTTCTGCCAATCCTGGGCGAGCGCCAAGACGCCTGCCAGCAGCGTGATAATGCTCCACAGGCAGAGGCGGCGCAGCAAAGTATTCATAGTTCCCATTCTAAGTGGCTTAAATCTTGGTGCCTTTGAGGGCGCCGCTGACGGCGGTGTTCATCATGTTCTCGGCCAGCGAGCGTGTGGCTTCGTTCAGCGCTTCGATCCTGGCTGTGATTGCATGGTGGTCGCTGCCGTGATAAACGGCAAGCAGTTCGCGCTTGGCGGTGTCGATGGCTTTGCGCTCGTCTTCGGTGAGGCCGCTCCAGGCTTCGTTTTTCATGGCTTTGTCGGTGGCGGCCATGATGTTGTCGGCTTCGACGCGGGCTTCGCGCACCTGGCGCTCGCGCATATCTTCTTCGGCTTTGTCGAAGCTTTCGCGGATCATGGCTTCGACTTGTTCTTCGCTCAGACCGTAAGACGGTTTTACTTCGACGCTGTGTTCAAGGCCGGTGCGGGCGTCGCGCGCGGTTACGTTGAGGATGCCGTTGGCGTCGATGAGGAAGCGGACTTCGATGCGGGCGAAACCAGCCGGCATGGGCGCAATGCCCTTCAGATCGAAGCGCGCCAGGCTGCGGCAGTCTTTCACCAGTTCGCGTTCGCCTTGCAGGACGTGGATGAGAACGTTGCTCTGGCCGTCCACGGCGGTGGTGAAGCTTTCGGTGGCGCTGGCCGGAATAGTGGAGTTGCGATGGATGAGTTTCGAGACTACGCCGCCCATGGTTTCTATGCCGAGCGAGAGCGGCGTGACGTCCAGCAGGAGCTGATCTTCCACGTCGCCGGAGAGAATGCCGGCTTGCACAGCGGCTCCTAGAGCAACGACTTCATCTGGATTGAGTTCGGTGTGGGGCTTCGATTTGAAGAGCGCTTCGACGGCGCTGCGAACCAGGGGTATGCGGGTGGAACCGCCGACCAGAACCACTTCATCAATCTGAGAGGGGGTGAGTTTGGCATCGGCCAGACAGGCTTTGCAGGGTTCCAAGGTCCGGTTGACGATGGGCGTGATCAAACGCTCCAGCAGAGCCCGGTCGATAAGACGGCGATACTCTTGGCCGCGGTAGGCGAGTTCTATGGTCGATTCCAGCGCGAACGAAAGCTGCTCTTTGGCCGTGATGACGGCGCGGCGCAATCGCTGGACGCCTTCGGAATCGGTGGAGAGATCGACCCGCCACTCGCTGTGTATGTCTTCCAGCGCAATGCGCAGCAGTAAGTTGTCGATGTCGTCGCCGCCCAAATGCGTGTCGCCATTGGTGGCCAGCACTTCAAAGATGCCGTCGTGCAGCCGAAGAATGGAGATGTCGAAAGTGCCACCGCCGAAGTCATAGACGGCGATGATGCCCTGTTTGCGGCTATCCAGCCCATAGGCGAGCGAAGCGGCGGTAGGCTCGTTCACCAGGCGCAGAACGTCGAGTCCGGCGAGCCGTCCGGCGTCTTTAGTGGCTTGACGCTGGGCATCGTTGAAGTAAGCGGGCACAGTGATGACGGCTTCCGTGACGGCTGTGCCCAGCGCGGCTTCGGCGTTGTCCTTAAGCTTGCGCAGAACGGCTTCTGAAATTTCCGGCGGGGTGAAGGAACGGCTGCCCAGCTTTAACTTAATAACCGAGTCACTGTCTTCCGCGATGCGGAAAGGGAAAAGTTTTAGTTCCTCTTTAACATCCTGGACGCCGCGCCCCATCAGGCGTTTCACCGAGTAGACGGTGCGTTCAGGCTTGGTAAGCAGCAGGTCGCGGGCAGTGTCGCCGGCAATTAAGGTTGATTCGTCGTCGCTGAGAGAGACGATGCTGGGGACGATTTTACGGCCTTTGTCGTCTTCGATGATTTTCGGCCCGGTGAGGTCCATGTAGGCGACCAGGCTATTTGTGGTGCCGAGGTCGATGCCAACGATTTTGGATTTACGGCTGTCGCCGAAGTCGATTTGAAAAGTACCCATTTGTGTTTCTAGAGAAGATCGTCCGTGGGCGTGCCGGCGGCTGGATTCAGCGCGCGATCCACATCGCGGATGAGATTTTCGATGTAGCGGCGCCGGTTGAGGACGCCGCGGATTTCATGCAGCGCCTGCTTGGCGGTTTCGCTTTGCGCATCGGAGGCGTCGTATTTTGAGAATAGCTTTTCGAGTTCGCCATCCACTTGCGCACGCAATCCGGCGAAGTTCTCGCGCGCGATTTCGAGTTGCGGGCGAGCGTCGGCGTCGCCGTGTTTCAACTCTTCCAGCATCATGTTCAGTTCGAACACTTCTTCCAACAGTTCGGGCGGAACGTCTTTAGAGCGCTGCTCGCCAATGGGAAAACCTTCTTCGGTCAACAGATATTCAGCGCGTTTTACAGGATCGCGCAGGGTACGATAACCATCGTTCAGGATGGATGTTGCTTCCAGCGACTGTGCCTGTTCGGCGGGGCTTCGGCGGCTGAAACGGTCGGGATGCCATTGCCGGCTCAGCTCGTAAAAGCGCTTTTGCAGATCTGACAGATCGATGGATAGCTTTTGATCGAGACCAAAGAAATGGAAGAAGTTTTTCGAAAGAGTGGGCATGGCGGCGGTTAGGCCGAGAAACTGGTGCCGCAGCCGCAGCTTTTGGTGGCGTGCGGATTTTGGAAGACAAAGCCGGATTGAATGAGCGAATCGTGCCAATCGAGCGTCATTCCGTCCAAAAAAATCATACTTTTGGGGTCGACAAACACGCGCACATCTTCTTCAAAGGTGAAGACATGGTCGCGGGGCCGCGGCTCCGTTGCAAACTTGAACTGGTAGCTAAGGCCGGAACAACCGCCGCCCAGAACGCCCAGACGCAAACCGCCGGACACGCCCTCACGCGCGAAGGCGTCGCGGATTTTCTGGACGGCCTTCGGCGTGACGTGTATTTGCTTTTCAGCGGTGCTTGGAGGCGCAGCGGCAGGCGCGCCCAGTTGGCTTAGCTCAGCCATGTTTGAAAAACTCCTTTAGCTAACCGAAACAGCTTCGTGCGAGACAGCGACACCCTGCTTGGACTTGTAATCGCTGATGGCGGCCTTGATGGCATCTTCGGCCAGTACCGAGCAATGAATCTTCACCGGCGGCAAAGCCAGTTCGTTGACAATGTCGGTGTTCTTGATGGCCAGAGCTTCGTCCACAGTCTTGCCCTTGAGCCATTCGGTGGCGAGGGAGGAACTGGCAATGGCGCTGCCGCAGCCGAACGTCTTGAACTTCGCGTCTTCGATGATGCCGGTTTCCGCATTCACCTTGACCTGGAGTTTCATGACGTCGCCGCATTCCGGAGCGCCCACCATTCCGGTACCGACGTAGGGACTGCTTTTATCGAGTGAACCCACATTGCGAGGGTTGTTGTAATGGTCGAGAACTTTATCTGAATAAGCCATGTTTTCTCCTTGTTTTTCTTCTAAGTACCGATGAATTTAGTGAGCCGCCCAGACAACCTTGGAAAGGTCAACGCCTTCCTTGGCCATTTCGTAGAGCGGCGAAAGTTCGCGCAGCTTGCGCACTACATCGATGACCTTGTCGGCGACATAATCCACTTCCGCTTCGGTGTTGAATCGGCCGATGCCGAAGCGAATGGAGGAGTGGGCCAGATCGTCGCCGGCGCCGAGCGCCTTGAGCACGTAGCTGGGTTCGAGCGTTGCCGAGGTGCAGGCCGACCCGCTGGAAACGGCGATGTCGTTAATGCCCATCAGCAGGCTTTCGCCTTCCACATAGTTAAAGCTGATATTCAGGTTGTGAGGAAGACGATGCTCGATGGAACCGTTGATGTAGACTTCGTCCAGTTCGCTGGTCAGCTTGTTCTTGAGCTTGTCGCGCAGGAAGCTGAGGCGCTTGGATTCCTCGGCCATTTCCAGGCGGGCGATTTCGCAGGCCGCACCCAGACCGACAATGCCGGGAACGTTCAAAGTGCCGGAACGCATACCGCGTTCGTGTCCGCCGCCATCCATTTGAGCAGTGATTTGAACGCGCGGGTTGCGGCGGCGCACGTACAGCGCGCCAACGCCCTTGGGACCGTAAAGCTTGTGTGCGGTTAACGACATGACATCAATGCCATCGGTGGTAACGTTCACCGGAATCTTGCCCACCGCCTGCACACCATCGCTGTGGAACAGTACGCCGCGTTCTTTGGCGATTTTGGCGATTTCAGCCATGGGCTGAACGACGCCAATTTCGTTGTTGGCGTACATGATGGAGATCAAAATGGTCTTGTCGGTGATGGCGGCTCGCAGTTGATCGAGATCGACGGTACCGTCAACCTTCACCGGCAGATAAGTAACTCGCACACCATCTTTTTCCAGGCGCTTGCAGGTGTCGAGGACAGCCTTGTGTTCGGTCGCCTGCGTGATGATGTGGTTGCCGCGCTCGGCATACATCTCGGCAATGCCCTTGATGGCGAGGTTGTTCGATTCGGTTGCGCCGCTGGTGAAAACGATCTCTTTAGGCGTTGCGCCAATCAGGTCGGCAATCTGCTTGCGAGCCTTTTCCACCGCTTCCTCGGCTTCCCAACCGAAGCTGTGGTTACGGGAGGCAGCGTTACCAAAGATGTCGATGAAGTACGGCTTCATCGCTTCAAAGACGCGCGGATCCATTTGCGTGGTCGCGTGATTATCCATGTAAATGGGCAGTTTCATACGTTTAAACTCTTTCCTAAAGAACCTTCAAGCAAAGCCGGCAAACTGCCCAATTTCGGAATGGCGTCAATAGCAACTAGCTTTTGCGAAAGTCCGCTGTCCAGAAGCGGCGCTGAACCGGATGGTTCGGTGGAGGTTTGTGCAACCTCGTCCTGCAAAATGTCTTGGATGCTGACGCTTTCCAGAAGTCGCAGTATTCCATCGTGAATGCGGCGCAGCGGGCGCTTGACGGTGCATTTGTCGGAGTGGCCGCAGAAAGCGCCGGCGGTGAAGCAGTTGGCCAATACGATGGGGCCGTCGATGGCCCGGATAACTTCCAGGATTGATATTTTGGCGGGATCGACAGCGAGACGGTAGCCACCGTTGGTACCGTACTCAGCGGTCAGGAACCCGGATTTAGTCAGCTTCTGCAAAAGCTTAGAGAGGATGGGCAGCGGAATGCCACAACAATCTGCCAGTTCTTTTGCACTGATGGCTACTTCGGTGCTCTGTTCCGCGCGCCTCGCGGCATAATGCCGGAGGGCAATCAGGCTGTAGTCCGCTTTTTTTGTAAGCCTGAGCATTGGTATGTGCGACCGAAGGCGTCCTATTTGTTATAGCACGAAATATTGAGCGTAAGTCAACTGATATCTTACTTGTTATCAAACGTTTGTGCGGCTGGGTTAGCCTGGAATCTAAATGGCGCTAAGGTCGGGGCGTGGTAAATTCAGAGCCAATCCGGCACAACGGTAACTTCTAGTTTTGATTAGGCTTTTTCGCGTTTTCATTCCTGCGAGCGTGGTAGCTCTCTTCCTATCCGAGATCCTGCTGATCCTGGGTTGTTACACGGCTGCGCTGTTCATTTTGGGGGTGGATGTCCATTTCTACCTGGTGGATGCGAACCACTGGTGGAAGCTTTTGTTTGTCACCGGGTTTGTCATCCTGGGCTTTTACTTTCAGGACCTGTATGACGATCTGCGCATCACTTCGCGCATTCTGTTAGTGCAGCAGGTGTGTTTTTCGGTCGGATGCGCGTTGCTGGCGGCCGCACTGCTGGGCTATGCGCGGGCGGAACTGCTGTGGGGACGCTGGCTGATGATCATCGGCAGTTTTCTGGTGATTATCGCGATTCCCTTGTGGCGCTGGTTTTTCTGGAAGTACATCCTGGCAGGTTTCCAGTCGGAGCGCGTTTTGCTGATGGGTAACAGCAGCATGATGTCGGAGGTTATCGATTATGTCCTGCTGCGACCTGAATTTGGCTACTCCATTATCGGCTACTTATGTGAGGAGACGCCGTGCGGCTTTTCGGTGCCTTGCCTGGGCAAGGTGAGCGACGTCCGCAAGATTTGCGATGAGCATAATCCGACGCGCATTGTGGTGGGCATGGCGGAGCGGAGAAACCGGCTGCCGGTGGAAGACCTGCTGGATATACGTTTCAGCGGCATCATGATTGAGGACGCATCGGACACCTACGAGCTGGCGTTGCAACGGGTTTGCAGCCGTAAGATTCAGCCGTCGCAGCTGATATTTTCGTCGGCACTGGGGCCGCGGCGGCATGCCATTACGGCGCAGAAGTTCTATTCGTTCCTGATTGGGGCAGTTGGGCTGGTGGTGTTGTCGCCCGTGATGCTGCTGGCAGCGCTGGCAGTGAAGTTGACGTCGCCCGGGCCCATTCTATACCGGCAGAAGCGTGTGGGCCTGAACGGGAAGGTGTTCACGGTGTACAAGCTGCGTTCGATGTATATGGATGCGGAGGCGCGCACCGGCGCGGTATGGGCCAAGAAGGACGACCCGCGCGTTACGCCGGTGGGGAAATGGCTCAGGAAACTGCGGCTGGATGAATTGCCGCAGATGTGGAACGTGGTGAAGGGCGATATGTCGGTGGTGGGTCCGCGGCCGGAGCGGCCGGAGTTTGTGGACTTGTTGTCGCAGCAGATTCCCTATTACCGGCAGCGGTTGGCGGTGAAGCCGGGTATCACGGGTTGGGCCCAGATTAATCACAAGTACGGTGACACGCAGTTGGATGCCATGATCAAGCTGGAATATGACTTGTACTACATCAAGCATCTGGCGCCGGCGCTGGACTTCTACATCATTTTTCACACGATCAAGGTGATGCTGTTGAGCCGCGGGGCCCAGTAGCGCGCCTGCCGCACGCACCCGCACTCTTCCCTCCGACCATTTTCAGGATTGTGAGCATGCAAGCGGGACTTTTGCGCCTACCAGATTGAGCACGGAGGAGCAAGAGAAACCATGATTCAAGCGTCAACCAATGCTGCGGCAGTTGCGGGACTGTGGTCCCCACAATCGGAGCAGATTGTTTATGAGTTCACCGAGGAGCAGAGCCTGCTGCGGCAGTATTTCCGCCTGTATCGGGAAGAGTGCAGGATCGTAAACGATGACGAGTACCGGGCGGCGGACGAAGACCACACCAGGAGAGCCCACATCCTGATAGCGCGCATTGGGAGCGAGTGCATTGGGGGATGCCGTCTATCGGTCCGCAGCGACCGACAAACGAAGGCGCTGCCAATGGAAACTCAGCACTTCATGCTTGCGGATTATTTTCCGAGGTTGAAGAGCCCAGGGATTCGCTACGGAGAAATTTCCAGGTTAGTCCTGATGCCGGAATTTCGCCATGGGCGGGTGTCGCTCGAACTGTGGAAAAGGTTCTGCCAGAGGACTGTCGAGCTTGACCTCGATGTTATGTTTGCGGCCGCTCCGTTGATCAACCTGCGCGCCTATCGGAAGCACTGTCATTCGATCGGTCTGGACGCTACCATTCACACGAATGTGGTAGTTCCGCCCGATCCCGGATTCGAGCGCATCATCGACTACGTTCTCAGCTGCGAGATGCCTGCATTGAAATCAACATTGACTCAGTAAGCCAGGGTCAGAGCCAAATCCAAGAAGGAATTGCGGGCGGACGCGTTGTTATCGGGCAGTTGAATCAAAGCGCGCCCGTAGTTCACATGGGTGGTGAAGTTGGAGCGGAGATTGTAGCGAACACCGGTGCCGACGCTGGATGCGGTTAGGGAGTTGACTAAACCTGGAAAGGCTTGGGCGGCCAGTAGATGGCCATAGTCCCAGAAAATATAGAATTGTGCCTGACCTGCGTTGTGCTCCGGCATGAAATTGAAGGCGCGAGTGCGCACTTCATTGCTCATCATGATGCCGCGGTCGCCAGCCACGGAATTCGGATCGTAGCCGCGGAGAATGTCGGGTCCGCCGCCTAGCAGCTTTTCAGTGTAGAGAAGATTTGTTGACGAGGTCTGGCCGAGGAATCGGAAAGCGTAGACATACTTGCCGGGCAGTTTGTTCAGGCGCGTGAAATCGTTGCGCCAATAGACGTAGCGGGCAATGGCGCCGGGGATGCCGCTTTGCGCAACGCCGGGCTGAAAGTAGAAGGCGCTATTGGTTGGCGTTAAGCCGCCCGGACTGTAGACCAGCGTCGTCGTGAAGGAAGAGGAGCCCTGTCCATCCGTGACGTTGAAGGCGTAGGCGATGGGGAACTGATCGATTTCCGAGGACGTGCGCGAGACTTGTGTACCGCCGAACGCCAGATTGTTGTTGGTGAACTTGAAGTCGAAGCCGAACTGCAGCGTCTCGACGAACCTGCGATTGCGCGGCAACCCTATGCTGTAGCGGGCACCGGTTTGACCCGACTTGCCTTTATATCCGAAGTCGGCGCCCACATTCGGCGTACTGATCTGATAGTTGGCGAACAAGGAGGCGCTGTCGGTTCCATTGCGCAACGGCATGCTCCAACTGAGTCCGTTGCTGAGGTAGTTGGTCGGGCCGGCGCGGTTAAAGAAGTTATCGCTGGCGCTGAATTGATACGACAGAGTCTGGTCCCGCTGAAAGGCATTGCCCCAGGTGGCGCCTATGTTCCAGCGGCTGCGCCCGGTAGCAGCAGTGCCGGTGTTATCGAAGCCGGAGTACACGGTGACGGGAAAGCGGTCCTGGGTATTCAGTACAAGGTCGGTATAGCCGGGCTGGGGGGACGGCTGATATACCAGATCGACGTGACGGAAGGAATTGGCATTCACCGCGTCCAGTTCATTCAGAACGGCATTGGTGTTGATGGTGTCGCCATGCTGCAGACGAATGGGGGAGGTGACTACTTCATCTGAAAACCAGCGATTGCCCTGGACGCGGACTTCGCCCACGCGAAACTCGGTTACGAGAATCTGAATAGTTCCGCTTGAAACGTCCTGCTGGGGTGCCGCAACGTCGACGATCGGGTGACTCGCCTGCTTGTAGAAATCGGAAACTTTCGAGGTGATTTCATTCAACGCTTTAAGCGTGAGCGGCTGACCGAGATAGGCGGCCATGGAGTCCTTGAAGGCGGCGTGGTCCAACAGCGGGAGGCTCGCCAGCGAAACGCCCGAAACTGAAACGCCCGTTTTCTTAAAGCCGGCCGGCGAAGCGAGGAAAACAATGCCCTTTAGCGAGGGGATAACGACGGTATTGTCGTTGTCAGAAGGTGCAGAGCAGAGGGAAACCGCAAGTAGAAGCGGAAGAAAGAAAAGTCTCATTTGACAGGTCCTGAGTGAGTTTGTGAGGGGCATCAGGGCTTCGCTCCCGCGCTATAGGTATCTTTTTTGTCGCTGGTTCCAAAAAACTGGGATTGGGCTAGCGGCGCTGGCTGGCTGGTAAAGCCCACGAAGGATGCCGAAGCACCGCCGCTGACGCTGGTCACGTCAACCTGGAAGAGGCCTATGGAGTTCAGCGGCTGCAGCAGGCTGGTGGCTCCGTTGGCGGCCGCGCTGGGGAGCAGTTGAGGAACAACAGGAACGATGAGCGGCGCCTGCGTCGGCAATATCGCGGAGGTACTGGCGACGATGGTCAACGTCGCGGGCGCTATGTTGAGCGTGTAGCCGGCGGGGGCGTTTCCGATGGCACTTATGGTGTACACTCCCGGTCCAGAAATGGAGGGAGTGAGGGTGAAGGTCAGGCCCGACAGGATAGAGGCAATGTCGACTCCAGCGATCGGCGCGCCGGTGTAGGTAGCGGTGAAGGTTGGTTTGCTGTTCTGTAAGCCGGTCGCATTGCCAATGACGAATGTGAGAACAGTTGGAGTAGGCGTTGGTGTCGGAGTAGGTGTTGGTGTCGGAGTAGGTGTGGGCGGGGGAACCGCCGCCGGCGTTACCGTCAGCGCGCTTGCGTTCGAAGCTGCCTGCGTAAAGATGTAGTTACCGTTATTGGCTGTTAACCCGGCACCATCAATGGCGTAGCTACCCGCAGTACTGGTCGCGCCAGCAGGGCTGGAGAACGTGGCAGTACCGGTTGTAGCGCTTGCCAAGGTCTGGCCGTTCACAAAGCCACTCACCGAGCCGCTGAAGACCGGATTCGTGAAGCCATAGGCGAGGCTAACGGGATTGGCGGTGTACGTGAGGGTTGCCGGGTTAATAGTGAGCGCCATTGAGTTTCCGTCAGCCTGCGTGAAGATATAGTTGCCGTTGTTTGCGGCGAGACCAGAACCGTTGATCGCATAGCTGCCGACATTGCTCAGCGCCGTCGCGCTCGATGTAAATGTGGCTGTTCCTGTGGTGGCGCCCGCAAGGGTCTCGCCATTCACAAAACCGGTAACGGTGCCGCTGAAGGCAGGGTTGCCGGTGCCATAGGTGGTGCTGGCTGGGTTGGCGATATACGTCAGTGTGGCCGGGTTGATAACGCCTACGTTGCCGGTTGCGGGAGGGGTTGCCAACTGATACCCATAGACCGGGATGCTGCCATTGATTGCGGAGGCAATGGCTACCCCTGGCGCGGTCACTGCAATGCCGGTACCCACATTCGGGCTGGCGAAGGTTCCGGTGGTGGGAGTTGTGAGAGTGACTGTGTCGCCGTTGATAGCGCCCGACATGGCGAAATTGCCCGATGTCAGTGCCGCGGCGCTGGTGCCGTCATAAGTCTTGCCGACGGTCCCGGTCAGGGACGGCGTGATCACGGGGGCGATGGTGTAGAGCAGACCATCACCGGAATAACCAGGGGTGGAGAGCAGACCGGCGTTGTACTGAATGAAGGCGGGGGTAAGTCCGTCCGCCGTGTCATTGGCGGGATTGTGGGAGTATACGAGCCATTCGCCGCCGCCAGAGACGTTGAGGGCGTTGGCGCCGGCATCATTGGTAAAGGTGCCTGCCGGGTTCGCCAGGCCCACGGCTATCGTGATACGGTCTCCCGAGCCCGCGGTAATCGGACTGGCACTTGCGACAGTCGCATTTTGAAGAGTTTCGAAGAGGATACTTCCGGACGTGGTCAGGGGCTGGTCGAACGTGAAACTAGGGTAGCTGGCGAGAAGAAGACCTACTCCGCTGTTCAGATTCAAAAGGCCGCTGGACACGGTATAGAGGAAGTTTGAGCCTGTAAGACTGCCGATTGCCGTACCTAGAGAGTTTGTCAGGCTGGAGAGGGTGCCAATTGCGCCGTTGATGACGTATATATTGCCGACATAGAGTTCCATGCCTCCAAAACCCTGTATCGAAGCACCATCAGTAAAGGCGTTGGCAACCCCTCCGCTAGTCAGATAGGTGAGAACGCCACCCACGGTCATATTGTGTGGAACTCCAAAGCTGTAGTAGCCGCCGGATTGGGTGACGGTGTTGGCGATTACCGATCCTTCCCAAAGGAGTCCGACACCAGCACCCCCCAGAGCGGAAGATCCGTTGAGGGCAGTGCCCTGCACCGGGACGATGGGTCCCTGCCAACTGAAGTAGGGGTAGACGCCGGCGGGCGCGAGCCAGACAGTGTTGTTTGTATTAAAGCCGGTTGGCATGGTGCCGCTCTGGAGAGTAAGTGTGGATTCGCCCGTGATGCCGGTTGTGCTTCCGATTCCGGCGCCCGGCAAAGAGCCATTAACGTGATTGTCGAAGTAGGTGTAGGTAACGATGCCGCCGTCGTTCTGCCCCATTAAACCGCCAGTAGTTCCGCCCGGCCCGGTAACAAGTCCAGAGCTGTACGAAGTAGCGACGACGGAGTTGGAATAGCCTACTAAGCCGCCAGTGTTGCCGGATGTGTTTGTGACCGCGCCACGTGCATAAGTATCGACCAAAGAGGCAGTGGCCGTACCAACCAGTCCTCCCAAGTTGCCGCCGTTGCCGGTAACGGACCCCATGGCATAAGAAACCGAGATACTGCCTGACGCTTGTCCCGAAAGGCCACCAGTATCGCAACTGGTAGTACAGGTGACTGCGCCAGTGGCAAAAGAGGTGGTAATGGTGTCGACGTTGGTTCCGACAAGCCCGCCGGCGGCACTATTGCCATAATCGCCGGAGCCGCCGCTGACGGAGCCTGTGGCATAGGAGTGCACAATGGTTCCGCCGGTGTCGGCGTAACCGACCAGGCCGCCAACATAAGACGGCTGGTTATCGCCGGCGGCCGCCACGGTAACAGCGCCATTGGCATGCGAATCGGAGATTGGGCCATTACTATAACCAGCCAAGCCGCCGACTTGGGCGGACTGTCCGCCCGAGACCGAGCCAGTGGCGTAGGAATTATTACTGATAGAACCGCCATTGCTACCGACCAGGCCTCCGACGTTAGTTACAACATTACCGTCGTCGCCGCCCGACACTGAGCCGGTGGCATAGGAATTGGAGATGGAGGCAGTATTTTGACCTACCAAGCCGCCTACATTGCCATTGCCTCCTCCGCTGTCAGATACACTGCCGGAGGCGTGGGAGTCTGAGATATTATCGCCGCTGTAGCCGACGAGTCCACCAATGGATGAGTGGTCGGCACCAGTTACATTGCCGGTAGCGTAGGAATTTGCGATTGTGCCGCCGGTGGCAGTTGAACCGATGAGGCCGCCGACCGTGCAACCCGAGGCAACACAACTTACGGCGCCGGTGGAATAGGATACAGACACGGCAGCATTACTGTAACCAGCCAGTCCGCCCACTGATCCGCCAGTAG
This sequence comes from Bryobacterales bacterium, assembly GCA_003163855.1. GTDB lineage: Bacteria > Acidobacteriota > Terriglobia > Bryobacterales > Bryobacteraceae > Bog-105. The sequence continues at coordinate 19,348 of PLRJ01000062.1, forward strand.
CAGTGACGTTCCCCGTGGCATAGCTGTTCGTCACAACCGCACTGTTGGATCCGACAAGACCACCGGCAAAGGCAACGTTTCCGCCAGTTAGTGCTCCGCTTGCATAGGAATTGGTGATGCTGCCGGCTGCGCTGCCAACCAGTCCGCCAATCGTGGTGCCGTCATTTCCTGCGATTGATCCAGTAGCAAACGAATTCAGAATGGAGCCCGTGCTGTCAGCTACACCTCCGACAAGACCGCCTATATTTGCGCCGCCATTGGTTGAGGCATCGATGTTAATACTCGATGACGAGTATTCAACGATTCCACCAGTGCGGATTCCTCCCACCAATCCACCAGCCGCATCCGAGACATTGTTGGCATTCATGAGTCCGTTGGAGGAAACATTGCTTATTGTGCCAGCAGAAACGCCCGCAAGAGCTCCCATATGGTGAGTCCCATTCGAGGTGATGTTCACGTTTGTCAGGTTGAGGTTTCGAACGATGCCCGAGAGGGCGATTGCGTCGAAGAGGCCGATACTGAAAAGGCTGCTGTTGTTAATGGCCAGATTGTTAATGGTCTGGCCCATGCCGTCGAGAGTGCCGCTGAAGGGAGCGCCAGCGCCAAGCGGGGCAAAATTGGAAATAGAAGACAGGTCAATATTTGTGCCGAGGGCGTAAGTTCCGGCATCGTTGGCGTCGAGGTTCTGTAGATTGGCAGCGGAATTCACCAGCATGTAGGCGGTGTACTGGCTGGAGACGCTGCCATTGACCGGCGCGGCCCATCCGCCATTCACGCTGCCGAAGTTCGGTGTGTAGTCTGTTGGGCTGGAGTAGCTTGTTGGGTTGTAGAGCAGCGCGACGTTGCCAGTGCTCGCTGACCAATCGATAAGACCGCCGCCGCTGATGGTCCCGGTTCCGGTAGAGGTATTGTCGGCACGCACCGTCAGGCTGCCGCTTCCGGTGTTGGAGATTCCGGCATTCAATACGACATTACGAAAAGCGCTGAGGGTAAGGTTGGCTCCTGTGCTCCAGGCAATAGGACTGGCGACCGTCAGGTCGCCGTTGCCGGTATTGCCGTTGCCTGTTTGTTCGGTGACGTTGGTGCCGCCGTTGAGGGTGGAATCAATGGTGGCAGCCAGGGTAGAGTCGATGGTCAAATCGTCGGGGTCCAGTAGCCAGTTGCCGCCCTTGCCGGTTTTGATTTGGGCGCCGCCGGCATTCACCTGTGCGCCCGAAGTCTCGATGGCGCCACCTTGCCCGTTGCTGTTGGTGGCCGTTATCGCGCCTGAAACGTTTGTTGTCCCATTGGTTGCGATCAGCCAGACGTGGCCGTCGATCTTGGCCGATCCGGTGGCATTGATATAGCCGCCATTACTTCCCGCCAGCGCATAAATATTGCCGCCATTGGACTTGAGTTCCACCTGCGCCGCCTTGATGAATCCGCTATTTGTCACGTCGCCGCCAGGAGCCTGCACCGCCACTTTCTGCCCGCTGACAGAATCCGAAATCAGCACCTGGCTGCCAGCAGCAAGCCCGGTAGTACCGTTCGGACTGGACAAGGAACCGCCGTTCTGCACAGCGCGGCCAATCAGATAAATATTGCCGCCGCTCGAACTGATGGATCCGAGATTGACCACCGTTGCTTCCGAGGAACCGCTGAACAGCAACGGCGCATTGCTTAGAAACTGCGCAGCCGGTAAAGCCAGCGTGCTAGCCACAAAATCACCGCCGGTTTTTATGGTTGCGCTTTTGCCGACAAGGACCCCCTCGGGATTCAGCAAGTAAAGGTTGCCGGTAGCGAGCAACTGCCCCAGCAGTGTGCTCGGTGCGCCCCCCGTCACCAGGTTTAGGGTCGCGCCCGAGCCGTTTTTGAAACTGACGGTTGCGCCCTTTCCGATGGAAAAGGTATTCCAATCGACAATGCCCTTCAGGGAATTCTGAGTTACTGTCAAAACGTTGCCTGACGCACTGATAGTGCCCGCGCCTGCAGTGAAGGTTCCGCCGGTGGGCAGAGAAGACGCGGCTTGGACAACTGGCTGAAGCGGCAACAAGCCCCCCAGCGCTGCTATGAGAAGTCGTTTTGAAGCATAAAACTTAGGAAGGCTGTTTGGATGCATAGGGGTAAAGCAGAAATACACCTATCTATCGACCAAGTAGCCGTTTTTCTATAGTCTTCCTAACCTGACGGTCGCTGGTTGGATGAGGATTTATCCTGCGTGCTTTTGCCAGGGTAATGCCGCTTGCAGCGCCGTTAGATACTGCCAGCGCGCGGCGCTAATTATTGAAGGATAGGGAGGTCTGAGCGCTGTAGCGTTTGTAATCAGAGAAGTTCAAAACGTTCCATTCGCGGCGGCGCGATTCGCGATAGAGCACTGCATACGTGCCGGTGCGCGGTAACAGCCATTGTTTACCGTTGAGATCGACGTGGTCGAGCATGATGGTCCATTGAATCTCGGAGATGCGAGTATCCGCAGAAATGGATATGGAAGTGCGTTCAATTTTAAGCATTTCGCCGGTGTTAATCGAGAGCCAGACACTGGTGCGGAACGGCAGGCGATAGTGGCGGCCGGCCACTTCGAGATCCCAGGGGCTTTCTTCGGAGGAGACATCAAAGCGATAGAGGGCGGCGGGAACGCGGTCCACATCCACGAACGAATCAAAGGAAACATGCTGGGTCTGCAGCAGTTGCTGGGTCTGGAGCAGCAGAGTGCCGAACTCACCTTCCGACCAAGCCCCGGGCAGGCTGGACAAGCTGGTTCGAGGGTGGTTATTCTGGCGGATTTCCGTATATTGTTCGGTGCCTCGTTCAAAGGACAGCTTGGTGTTGATGGTATCGATGGGATCTGCAAAATCTCCGTCAATGGACCCTTTGTATCTCTCAATCTGTTCGTTGCAGACAAACGACTGCAGCGCCTGATAGGCATCTTCGTTGGCCGCCCGGGCGCGTTCCAGAATTTCAAGATCGGTCTGGACCACGGAGGATTTAGTCAGCTTTTGATCCGGTCCGTTCGGCGTGCGGACGTTCGTTGGAACGTCGGCTGGACCGGCCGCCAGCATTGCGTTGGCGCATGCCAGGAAGACCAGACACACTTGTAGCCATATGGTTGCGCGAAACTTCATTTGCACTCCTTGATTGAGCGACCGGTTTAACGGTCAGGACGGGTGGATCCGGGCTTTAATCGTTTTTTTAATTATTTCCGACAATCAATTCATCGGCATTTCCGGAGCTCATTGTGAAAAGAAATGATGGCTTAGCAGGTAACACCTGAGGCAGGATTAGTGCGCAGTCTGGCGGAAGTGCGATACGGCGGTTTTGTGCTCGCCCAAGGTTCGCGAGAAGTTGTGGTGTCCTGAACCGTCGCCTTTGGCTACAAAGTAGAGAAAATCAGTGGTAGCAGGGTGCAGTGCGGCTTTCAAAGACTCGGCGCCGGGGTTGGCGATCGGACCGGGCGGAAGACCTATATGCGCGTAGGTGTTGTAAGCGTTGGTGCTGGCAAGATCGGACTTGTGGATGACGCCGCGATAGCGGTTGTCCAACAATGCGGCATAAACCGTGGTGGGATCGCACTGCAGCGGCATGTGCAGAGCCAGCCGGTTGGTGAAAACGGCGGCGACCAGCGGGCGCTCCTGTGGGATGGCAGTCTCTTTCTCAACCAGCGATGCCAGAGTAACGACGCGATGAACATCGGTGCCGGCCAGGGGATGAAGTGCGGCCCACTGACGCCGGAATTCCGCTGTCATCATGTGGCAGAGTTCCTTAGCGGTTGACCTGGCAGTAAGGCGATAAGTGGAGGGGAATAAGTAGCCTTCGAGGCTGGGCGCGGACGGATCAAGATCGTAAATGCTGGTGGCGTCTTTGGCGGCAGCGAGGAAATCGTCGGGCGTGATGGTCTCCGATTGCTCGAGCACAGCGGCGATGTCGAAACGGTTACTGCCTTCGGGAATGGTGATCTCTTCGTAATAAACCTGACCGAGGCGGATTTTTTCGAAGACCTGCCAGAGAGTTGGTCGCCCGCTGAATTCATATTCGCCAGCCTGCAGTTTCGCGCGCGGATGCAGGGTCCGAAGAAGCAGAAATCCCAACGGTGAGCGAATGACTCCGGCTTGCGCTAGTTTGTTCGCGATAGCGCGCGTGGAGGTGCCAGGCTCAATCTCGACAAATTGGTCTTCGCCGTTCGCTGTGGCGTCGGGCGGATTAAAGAGCAGGAAGTAGACTGCGCCACCGGCAGCTACCAGCAATAAAAGGAGTGTTCTTAGCAGCGCGGTCAGAAAGCGTTTGGTTCTAGTCATCGGAAGTCAGGCTGCGAAATCCCAGATAGCTCTCCAACAACAAGGTAGCGGACATGCGGTCCACCGCGTTTTTGCGCTGTTCTAACGTTGCGCCGTCTGAACGCATCAGGCGTTCGGCCTCGGCCGTGGTCAGGCGCTCGTCCCAGTAGACGACGGGCAGTTTCAAGTAAGCGGCCAGTTTGTCGGCAAATTCGGAGGTATATTCGCTCTGCCGGCTTTCGGAACCGCTTAAGTGCAGGGGGCGGCCTATAAGGAGTAGTTCGACGTTCCAGTTATCCGCCAGCTCTTTCAAACGCGCCAGATCTTCGCGTATGCGGGTGCGATGCAGCGTAGGAATGCCTTGCGCGGTAAAGCCCAGGGCATCGCTGACAGCCATTCCTATGCGTTTTTTGCCTACATCCAGCGCCAGGATGCGGCGCGGCGCTTGCGATTCATAAACGTCCGTCAAATTGGATTATAGTAACGCGCTTGCGTGTTAGAGTAACGGTACCGGGACGGATTTATTTTGGCCATCCTCAGTCCTGCGCTTCCCACCCAAAAATCGGTTCAAGTCGGCGTCTGGTTGATTGCGCTGGCGGCACTCATAGCATTGCTTTACTATGGCCGCGACTTCTTTGTCACGCTGATTGTTTCAGCGGTGTTCAGCTTCATTCTCGACCCGGTAGTGCAATTGATTATGCGGCTGCGGCTGCCGCGTTCGGCTTCAACGGCGATTGTTATTGGCGTGGCCGTGGGCGCTGTATATACCTTGTGCCTGGTGGGATGGACGCAGTTGCTAACCATCCGCGAAGATTTGCCGACATATAGTTCACGCATCAGCGAACTGGTGGATAAAGCGAACCAGCAACTGGATGACATTGAGAAGAAGACGATTGCCATTGTAGTTCCGCAGACGCTGCAGAAGCAGGAACAGCAGATTCAGCAGAAGCCGCAGGAAGCGCTGAAGGCGCGGCGGCGGCGGGCCGGATTGGAAACGCTGCAGCCGTTGCCAAATGCTGTGCAGGAAGTGCGCATCCATACCGATCCAAAACCGCTGCTAGGTACGGTGCTGGGGTATGCGTCCGGGTACTTTCACATGTTAGTGCTGGCGTCGTTTGTGCCGTTCCTGGTTTACTTCATGCTGAGCTGGCGCGACCATATCAGCCGAACCTTTCTGGGGCTGTTCAAGGGCGAGCATCAGTATGTAGTCGGCAAGAGCTGGATGAGCATTGGCGATTCTACACGCGCGTATGTGCTGGGAAATTTTCTGCTGTGGATTTTTGTAAGCAGTGTCAGCGCCATCGCGTTCTTTTTCCTGGAGGTGCCGTACTGGCCGTTGATTGGTCCGCTGAGCGCCTTCTTGAGCCTGGTTCCCTATGTCGGTTTGCCGCTGGCGGTGGTGCCACCGGTGATGGCGGCGCTGGCCATTCCGAACAAGTTCAAAGTGGTGGTGATGATTATTGTCATTACCGGAGCTTTACACGTGGTGGCGATGAATTTCCTTTATCCGAAGATTATCGGCCGCCGCGTGAGGTTGAATCCGCTAGTGGTGACGGTGGCGTTAATGTTCTGGGGATTAATGTGGGGCGGCGTTGGTTTGATACTGGCTGTGCCCATAACAGCAGGCATTAAAGCGGTATTCGACAATGTGGAATCAATGCAGAACTTCGGCCGCATTATGGGCGACGAGTAGCTAACTGAGGCTGACGGCCACTGCGGGAACGGAATCGGCCAGCGCTATTTCTGCTTTGGAGTGAATTACTTCGGCGCGCAGATAGGCGAGGGCAACCACTTGGCCAAGTGCCGGCGAATAGGCTGCGGATGTGATTTCACCGGCTGGTGCTCCGTTGGCTACCAACTTTGTGCCGGGTTCCGGGATGTTCGCGGTTTGCAAGCGGATCGGCGTGAGGAAACGGTGAACCTGCCCGCGTGAGCGGATGCGTTCGACAATCTCCTGACCCAGATAACATCCCTTGGTGAAGTGCACGGCGTGCAGGGCTTGTGTCTCCTGCACCAGGTAACGCTCGGAGATATCTTCGCCATAACGTGGAATTCCGTTTTCAAGCCGCACGATGTGCGCGTCTTCGGCTGAAGCTTGCGGGATGCCAACCAGTTTGAAACGCTGAAGCAACGACTGCTGTTTTTCAACACGCACGAAAATTCGAACGCCGTGTGTACCGGCGGAGGCTACTTTGGCGACGAAACCGTCTTCCCAGGGAAGCGTGGCCAGAGTAGTCGTGGGAACAGGGATATTCAGTTTTGCGGCTTGCTTTTCGCTTTGCGGCCCTTCTAAACCAATGACCCCCCACTCGTCCCCTTCATCGGTGACATAGGCGTCGTCGGCAATGATGTAGCGATCAATATGTTCGCGCAGAAAGACGGCCGACTTGGGCTCGGTGTCGAGGAAGAATCCGTTTTCGCGATGGTAGATAAAGGCATCGGCGAGAATCCGTCCTTTATCGTTCAGGAAAAAGGCATAGAGGCCGTGATGGAGTAGAAGGCCATTCACATGATTGGTGCTGATGGCGTGGAGCAAGCGGCCTGCGTCTTCGCCGCCAACCAGGATCTTGCCCCGAGCCGACAGATCGATCCAGGCGGCAGTTGTACGAAGGGCGTCGTAAGCGGAGAGTGGCACTGATTCGATTTTAGCGTTGCAGCCGCTTGCTGCAATCAAAGAACAATGCTAGACTCACTTCTGGCAATAGAACTTACCAGCAGAGAAGGAGGTTACCCGATGAAACAATTGAACTCAATCAAAGCAACAATCCGGACCTCCGTGTTTGGTCCTAGCTCACGCCGGTCGTAGTTACAAAGACCGTTCCCGCACCTTCACGTCCTTATCGCCCGTATCAGGCTTGCGCCTGAACTCAGAAAGGAGAACTGCCGTGGCGACCAATTTATTCGAACTCGCAAAAGCACTGCCGCCCTGGATGATCCTCGGCTTCGGCGTTGTTGCCGGCGGCCTGCGCACAGCATGGACCTTTATCTATGAGCACACCATCGGCTACGCCATGACGCGGGTCAGCCTTTCCTTGACGGTGGAGGATGTGGAGCATCGCGAGGCTTACCTTTGGCTGAGCCATTGGGTGGAAGACAATCTGCGTCATCGTCGCATCAACTCGCTGCTGCTGCGGAAGCACGAAGACGATGACGATAATTCTCAAGAGCGCGCGCAGTTTCGGCTGATTCCGGAATACGGCACTTACTACATGAAGTACAAGAAGCGCTTGATGGTGATTGAGCACCGCAAGGATGGACCGCCCAACTCGAACATGACACGCACGCGGCCTACGCATTCAATGCGCATGCAGATATGGCTGGCGTGGGATCGTAATCTAATGCTCGATATCATCCGGGAGGCCAAAGTTGCCTATGAAGACTCGCAACCGGCGCGAGTTGAGTATTTCCGGAGCGATCAATATGGAGACTGGATAGGCGAGGTAATATCGCCCCGGTCGCTGGAATCGGTGTATCATCCGGCGGAACTCATCCAGGATCTGATCGGCGACGTCCGGACGTACCTTGAATCGAAAAAGATCTACGGCGAACTTGGTATGCCCTATCGGCGTGGATACCTGCTGGCCGGGCCGCCGGGCACGGGCAAGTCTTCCCTGATACTCGCTATCGCTACGAACTTCAAACTGCCGATCTATTCGGTGCCCTTGCGCGGAACGGAAATGACCGGTGAGCGGCTGCTGCAGTTGCTGTCGAACTGCCGCAAGCCATCGCTGATTGCGCTGGAAGATGTGGACTGCCTGAAAGTTGCGACGTCGAGAACTTCAAAAAGCACCGATGGTCTTACAATGGCCGATCTGTTGAACGTGATCGACGGTATAGGAGCGAGTGAGGACCGGGTGCTGTTCATGACGGCGAACCATCCGGAGAAGCTGGATGTTGCTTTGACCCGGGCTGGCAGGGTCGATCGGAAGTTCTACATCGATTACGCACAGGATGAAGAACTGCGGAGCTTTCATAGCCGGATCGCCCGGCATTACGCTGTGCTGCCGTGGCCGGAGTTCCGGGACGCTCTGCCAGCGCAGGCAACTATTGCCGACGCACAGGCGCTGGCGTTTAAAGGGGACATACAATGTAATCCATGCCTGGCCTTACCTGGAATCACACGGAAGACATCGCGCTGAGCTTATATGAAGCGCATCCCGACGTCGATCCGACACACATTCGTTACACCGATATGCACAAATGGATTACTGAACTGCCCGACTTCAAGGACGACCCCATGGGTTCTACGGAAGGCAAACTCGAAGCCATACAGATGGCTTGGTTGGAAGAGTATCAGGATAACCAGTGAAGCCCGATCAGTTGCGCAGCGCCCGCTGGTTCGGTCCGGATAACCTGGCGGGACTGAACCACCGTTCGCGCATGAAGCAGGCGGGTTTGCGGAGCGAAGATCTTTCGGGCAAGCCGATCATCGCCATCATTAATACATGGAGCGAGATTAATCCCTGCCACTTTCATCTGCGGGAACGGGCGGAGTTTGTCAAACGCGGCGTGTGGCAGGCGGGCGGCGTTCCGCTTGAAATTCCGACGCTGACCGTAACCGAGACGTTCATGAAGCCGAGTCCCATGCTGTATCGCAATCTGCTGGCGATGCAGACGGAGGAAGCGCTGCGCAGCATGCCGATTGATGGGGCGGTGCTGATGGGCGGCTGCGACAAAACCACGCCGGGGCTGCTGATGGGCGCGTTCAGTGTGAATATTCCGGCCATCTACATGCCCGCCGGGCCTATGCTGCGCGGCAACTGGAAGGGCGAGGCTATCGGCAGCGGTACGGACGTGCGCAAGTTCTGGACGGAGCGCTGCGCCGGAACTCTGTCGATTGAGGACTGGCACGCGGTGGAAGATGGCATTGCGCGCTCGCCTGGATTTTGCATGACGATGGGCACGGCCAGCACAATGACCGCGCTGACTGAGGCGCTAGGCATGATGCTGCCCGGCGCATCCTCTATACCAGCGGCCGATTCGGCGCATCCGCGCATGGCTTCGGCGGCGGGCCAGCGCATTGTCGAGATGGTGTGGGAAGATTTGAAGCCTTCCGACATTCTGACTTTGCAGTCGTTTGAGAACGCTATTACGGTGGACATGGCGATTGGCGGTTCCACCAACGCGATTATTCACCTGGTGGCACTGGCGGGCCGCTGCGGCATTCCGCTGGCGCTGGAAGATTTTGACCGGATCTCCAAGCGCGTGCCGGTACTGGCCAATATAAGGCCATCGGGCAAGTACCTGATGGAGGACTTCTACTACGCGGGCGGACTGCTGGCGTTGATGAACGAGATTCGCGATCTGCTGCATACAGACTGCCGCACGGTCACCGGTAAAACGATGGGTGAGGCACTGGCCGGCGGGCGCGTGATTCACGATGACGTGATTCGACCGCGCGACAAGGCTCTTTCTGAAACCGGCGGGACAGCGATCCTGCTTGGTTCTCTGGCTCCTGACGGCGCCGTTATTAAAACATCGGCTGCGGCTCCGCATCTGCTGAAGCATACCGGGCCGGCGGTCGTATTCAAGAACTATATGGACCTGGAAGCGCGGATCAACAGCGAGGACTTGAATGTTACGGCGGACTCGGTGTTAGTTCTTCAGAACGCGGGACCGCTGGGTGGACCGGGAATGCCGGAGTGGGGCATGCTGCCGATTCCGGCAAAGCTGTTGAAGCAGGGTGTGCGCGATATGCTGCGCATCTCCGATGCGCGCATGAGTGGAACGGCGTATGGCGCGTGCGTGTTGCATGTTTCGCCCGAGAGCTACATCGGTGGACCGCTGGCGCTGGTGCAGGATGGCGACCTGATTTCGCTCGATGCCGAGAATCGAAAGCTCGATTTGCTGGTGTCTGCAGAGGAACTGGACGAAAGACGAAAGCGCTGGCGCAGGCCGGCGCGGCATTTCGATCGTGGTTATGGGGCGCTTTATCTGGAACGGGTGACACAAGCCAATAAAGGTTGCGATTTCGATTTTCTCGAGGATATCGCCGGGTCAGTGACCGAGGCGCCCGAAATACATTAGCCGGCGGGCGCCCATGGGCGACCTCGAGCAATTTGTCAGTACCGCCGAAAGTATCCGAGGTCAGTTTAAGCCTTCGGACCAGGATCGTTTGCGCTATATGGACGGACGTAGTTGTAGTGCTGGCTTACTTCGCACGACTGAGTTGGAGGCGAGTTAGGCGGCTTTTTGGACCAGTTTTGCTATCTCGTCGGCCTCAATCTGCCTGCCGGCATTGTATTCGGCCATGTAGGCTTTAACTGTTTGCAAGCGTTGATAGCTTTGTTCGTTTTTTAGGAAGCTTTGGTGACGGTCAGCTTTGCGCTTTTCCGATTCAAAGCCAATTTGCTGGTTGACCTTTTGATTTCTTAGCTTTAGCAGGTCGTTGAGGCA
>PLRJ01000228.1 GCA_003163855.1 Bryobacterales bacterium
CCCATGTCCATGCCGGCGGCGATGGCGTGATAGAGAAACGCCGAGTGCATGGCTTCGCGCACCTTGTTGTTCCCGCGGAAGCTGAACGAGATGTTGGATACGCCGCCGCTGATCTTGGCATGCGGAAGGTTGGCTTTAATCCAGCGCGTGGCGTTGATGAAATCCACCGCGTAGTTGTTGTGCTCCTCCATGCCGGTGGCCACCGTAAGGATATTGGGGTCGAAAATGATGTCCTCAGGCGGGAAGCCCACCTCATCGACCAGAATGCGGTAGGCACGTTCGCAGATGCGGATTTTTTCGGCGTAAGTGGCGGCCTGGCCTTGTTCGTCAAAGGCCATCACCACGACAGCAGCGCCGTACTTCAGCACAGCGGCGGCGTTCTGGCGGAACTTGTCCTCGCCTTCTTTCAGCGAGATGGAGTTGACAATGCCCTTGCCCTGCAGGCATTTCAGGCCCGCTTCGATGACTTCCCATTTGGAGGAATCCACCATGAACGGCACCTTGGCTACTTCGGGCTCGCTCCCAAGCAGTTGCAGGAAGCGCGTCATGGCCGCGACGCCGTCTATCATGCCCTCGTCCATGCAGATGTCGATGACGTTGGCCCCGTTCTCCACTTGCTGGCGGGCGATGCTTACCGCCTGTTCGTAGTTGCCTTCCTTGATCAGCTTGGCGAATTTGGGCGAACCGGCGACGTTCGTGCGTTCGCCGATCATGATGAAGACGCCGGGTTGCTGGGTGAAGGGTTGTGAGCCGGAAAGGCGCAGCGGCTTGGGCGCGATGGCGCCGGGCAGGCTTACGACGGTGCGCGATTCGCCGCCTGAGGCAGCCTGCAACTCGCGCGGATGTTTGCCTTCCAGCGCCTTGGCGATGGCCGCGATATGTTCGGGCGTGTTGCCGCAGCAGCCACCCGCGATGTTGATCAGCCCGGCGCGGGCGAAGTCGCCAAGGTAGCGCGCCATGTCGGGCGGTTCCAGATCGAAGCCCGTGGGCGACAGCGGGTTGGGCAGACCGGCATTCGGATAGCAGGAAATAAAAGACGTCGCTTTCTCAGACAGGTCCTCTAAGAAGGGATACATCAGGTCCGGACCCAGCGAGCAGTTGAGGCCAACCGAGAGTGGATTAATATGTTCCACCGCGTTCCAAAACGCCTGAATGGTTTGGGCGGAGATCATGGTCTCGCCGCCGCGGCCCACCGCGGCTGAGATCATCACTGGCAGTTCCTTGCCGTCCCGCTCGAAAACCTCGCGAATGGCCACCAGCGCCGCTTTGGCGTTAAGCGAGTCGAAGATGGTTTCAACCAGCAGCAGGTCGGAACCGCCGGCGATCAGGGCGCGCACCTGCTGCATGTAGGCGGCCTTCACTTGATCGAACGTAACCACGCGGAAGCCGGCATCCTCGGCATCGGGCGAGTTGGAGAGCGAGACGGTGAGCGGGCCGATGGCTCCGGCTACAAAGCGCTGACGGCCGCTGGCGGTGCCTACGCGGTCGGCCCATTCCCGGCATTGCAGGGCGGATTGTTCGTTGATCTCCCATGCAAGATCGTTCAGAAACGGATCGTCGATAATTCTCTGATAGAAAGCCGCGTCTTTACGGCCGCCATGTTCGCGCGGATCGTCAACAAAAAATTCGCTTTGGGTGATGCTGGTCGCGCCGAAAGTGTTGGTTTCTATAATGTCGGCGCCGGCTTCCAGGAAGCGCCGGTGGATATCGCAGATCATCTTCGGCTGGGTAAGCGAGAAGAGGTCGCCGTTGTTCAGCAGGTCTTTCTTCGAATCCCTGAAGCGCTGGCCGCGTATGTCCGCTTCCGCCATGTTATAGGTGCGGATGGTGGTGCCCATAGCTCCATCGATGATGGCGATGCGGTTCTGAAGAATCTTGCGAATAGGATGTTGGTCGGCTGTAGTCATTTATTACTAGTGGCCTGGCGGAAGCGGCAGCAACGCTTCATTAATGATAGCTACCCGGGCAGCCACGCGGCGCTGGTCATCACCTGGCCAGGAATTTGCTCAGACCGCCCCGGCCGCCTCGACTTTTACCCCAGCCGCTGCATAATGGCTTGCAAAGCGAGTCCCGCGCCCGCTCGCCTTCTAGGATTTTTCTGAAGCGCTCTCCTTCAGTCTGGCCCCTGCTCCAACTTGCGGATTCTGTCGATGGGAGGTTTAGGGCGCGTTGGGCCTTACAGGAGATCCAAAATTGAACTGGTTCGGCAATCTTAAAACCATCACGAAGCTGAGGCTTGGCTTTGGCTTCGTTTTGTTGACGACCCTCGTGATCAGCGTACAAGCGTTGGAAAAACTGTCGGAAGTCAATAAGCAGGTTTCGCTTACCGTCGATCGGGATGTTTTGGGATTGCAGGAAATCAATTATGCTGCGGTCAGCCAGCTTAAATGCGCGCGTTTAATGCGCAACGTCGTCATTGCAACGGGCGACCGTGCCGATGTTGAAACCAATATTGAAAAGATGGATAGCGAATTTGCCAAGGGACACGAACACTTGAGAAAGGCCGAGTCAAACCTGATTACCGCAAATGGCAGGGCAACCATGGTCCAGACGAAGGCGGCATTTGCAGAGTACGAAACCACTTGCGACAACATCGTAAACATTGCACGTCGCGGAGATTTCAAGGCGGCGAAGGCAGCCATTCAGGCATCTGCTGGAATCTCCGATGCGATTTTGGCAGCTTTTGCCCGGCAAATCGAAAACAAGGAAGGCGTGCTGCAGCGTTCGAGGCAGCAGACCAGCGAAACCTACGCGAACGTCCGGCGCAGCACAATCGTTCTAGCTTCATCCGCAATTTTCCTTGGATTTGTCATCAGCTACTTGATCGCCCATGCTACTTCAAGGCCGCTTGGCACCGCTGTCCGGGTGCTGCAGCACGTCGCATCTGGCGATTTTACGGAACGGCTGGAAGTCCACACCACGGATGAGATTGGCGCGATGGCGCGGGCACTTAACGAAGCGATGACGTCCATCTCGGGGGCGCTGCACGAAGTACGAAATTCGGCTAACAACCTGGCAGCAGCATCGGAGCAGTTGGCTAACGGCAGCGCGTCCTTGCAGGCAGGCGCGGAGAGTTCAACCGCAAGCCTGCAGGAAACGTCCGCTAGCCTCGAAGAAATTACGTCCACAGTTCGGCAGAACTCCGACAGTTCCAGGCAGGCCAGCGCCCTGACGGCGGCCGCATGTGATATCGCAACTGCCAGCGGCGAAGTTGTGGAATCGGCGGTTGATGCCATGGCCGAAATCAATGAGTCTTCCAGCAAAATCGCGGACATCATCGGCAGCATAGACGAGATTGCTTTTCAAACCAACCTGCTGGCGGTGAATGCAGCAGTGGAAGCGGCCCATGCCGGCGAGCAGGGCCGTGGCTTTGCCGTGGTGGCGCAGGAGGTTCGAGCGTTGGCTCAGCGTAGTGCCGGCGCGGCCAAACAGATTAAGAGTCTCATCACCGAGTCGGTGCAGAAAGTGGAGAAAGGCACGAACCTGGTGAATCAATCGGGTCAAGCACTCAGGAACATCGTCTCCTCTGTTAAGCGGGCTTCCGACGTAGTGAGTGAGATCTCGGCTGCATGCATGGAGCAGGCCACTGCCATGGATCAATTGGCCACCGCAGTCAGTCAGATCAACCGGGTGGCGCAAGAAAGCGGCCACCAAACCGAGCGCATTGCCGCAGCGGCAACCAATGTGGCTCACCAGTCCACAGAATTAAAGCAGACGCTTTCCAGGTTCGTCTTGCCTGAAAGCAGATTCTCAGCCGAAAAGCAGCTCGCGCCAGCTGCTAAGACTACTGCGTCTGATGGGGGGCCATGTGAAGATTCCGGGCGCGCCCGGCAATCGTTGGAAGCGCTTAGAAAGACGGTTGCGCAAACATCTAACGCTGCAGGCGAAATCATGTCGGTGGCTTAACTAGGGCGTTGACGTGAACAAGCGCCCCCAACCAGATCGGAAAGAAGGAGCGTTCAGTGGAGTTATTTCAGGTTAAAAAGGAATCGGAAGAAGAGAGCTTTGAACAATTCCTTACGTTCATGTTGGATAAGCAGGAATTTGGGGTTCAACTGCGGCGGGTTCAGGAAATTCGCGGCTACACGCCGATCATGCCTCTGCCGCATGTTCCGCCCCATATCATAGGCGTCATCAATCTGCGCGGCACGGTGGTGCCGGTGGTAGATCTGCGTATCAAGTTTGGAAAGCCCCCGGTCGAATATACAAAGTTTACGGTGATTGTTATTGCGAAGGTCGGAGCCAAAGGGATGGGACTGATTGTGGATTCGGTTTCCGATGTCCTCTCCGTTTTGCCGGATGCGGTTGAGGCCGCTCCTGACTTCGGTAGTGCGCCCGATGCCCGGTCGGTAGATAGAAAAGTCATTAAAGGCATCATCAAAACGGGCGATCGGATGGCCGTCTTGCTGGACCTGGATAATTTAACTGCGTCCGACCAGGCTGCTAGCGCCGCCGAACTGGCCACTCTTTCGGAACTGGATGGCGCTGAGGCCGCGGCCGGGCTTCAACCTGTTGGTGCCAACTGACCCGCGCCCTTATGGCGCGCATTCTTAAACCGTCCACCGCCTAGAATTTAACTAATGGGTCTACCGCTTTTCGCGTTCGACTACGCGCATCAGTACGAAGATGCTTTGGCGCGCGCTGCCGCTGAATGTGGCATTGATCTCAGCTACTGGGATATCTTTCATCTCCAGCATCATGTGTCGGCGGATGCTTTGCGCACCATTCTCTCGGCGCTGGGCTGGGATGTGACGTCGCTTGATGCCATCAACGCAGAAAGGCTGCGGCGCTTCGAAGATCAGCTGACCAAGCCGTTGCGGCAGACTTATGTTCTGAGTCAGTTTGACAAAAACGTTGACCTTACCCTGCCTTCGTTCGTGCAGGGAAACCTTTGTTTCTCGCTTGCCGTGGAAGATGGCAACCATCTTTCAGGTTCCTGCGAACTTCATCAGATGGAGGCGCTGCGGGAGCTTTCCACACAGAATCATCATGCGCGGGTTTATCGCCTGCAACTTCCCGCCGAACTGCCGCTCGGATACCACGGCCTTAGCCTTACGCTCAACGGTCAGGCGCTTGCAAACTCCAACGTGATCGTTTGTCCCGACCGCGCTTATCTGCCCGATCGCCTGGCACATGGCGGTAAGACGGCTGGCTTTAACGTCACCCTCTACGGACTGAGATCCAATCGCAATTGGGGTTGCGGAGACTTTACTGATCTGAAAGTTCTGCTCGACTGGGCACACCACGAAGTGGGCTTCAGCATGGTGGGCTTGAATCCGCTGCATGCGCTGCACAACCGTGTTCCTTACAACACCAGCCCTTATCTGCCGCTTTGCGTTTACTACAAGAACCAGATCTACATTGATGTGGAAAATGTGGCGGGGTTTGGCGCCTCTCGCTGGGCTACGGCATGCTTCCACTCGCCCAAGACGCAAAGCCGCATCGCTGCCGCGCGCCATAGTGAATTGGTCTGCTATCACGAAGTAGACACCTTAAAGCAGCGCTTCCTGAAGATGCTTTATCGTGATTTTAGGCGCGATCCTCACTCGGAAAGGGCGCAGGCTTTCCGGCGCTTCTGCGATCGGGAAGGCGATCTACTGCACAAGTTCGCGCTGTACCGGGCGCTAGACGAACTTCTGCATAAACAGGATCGCAATCGCTGGACCTGGCTGGACTGGCCTTTTGAGTATCACGATCCCGCATCGGCCGCGTGCCGCGCTTTCGCTGCGGAACATCCTCGAACTATTGAGTTCTATAAGTACGTCCAATTTGTCATCGAAGAACAGTTGGCCGAGTCGCAGCGCCACGCCAAGTCGATTGGCATGGCGATCGGTCTGTATCACGATCTGGCGGTTGCCACAGACAGCTGTGGAGCTGACTTATGGGCGCACCGCGCGTTTTATGTTCACGGCTGCCGCGTCGGTGCTCCGCCGGATGACTTCTCGCCGAAAGGCCAGGATTGGGGCTTTCCCCCTCCAAACGGAGAAGCCAACCGTAAAGATGGCTACCGTCTTTTTCGCGAGAGCATCCGCAAGATTGTCTGTAATGGCGGCGCGCTTCGCCTGGACCACGTGATGCGCCTGTTCCGCCTGTTCTGGATTCCGGCGAATATGGAGGCAGCCCAAGGCACCTATGTGCGCGATGCCGCAACCGACTTGATGCGGATATTGGCGCTGGAAAGTGTGCGCAGTCAGAACGTAATTATTGGTGAAGACCTGGGCACCGTCACGGATGAGATCCGGGAAATGCTGGGGCGCTTTGGCATTCTCAGCTATCGGCTTTTCTACTTCGAGAAGAACCGGGACGGCTCATTTATACACAGTCAAAACTATCCGGTGCAGGCGCTGGTCTCTTCGTCTACGCACGATTTGGCTACTTTGGCCGGGTTCTGGCAGTATCGCGACATCGAAGCCCGGCGTGCGGCTGGATTGTGCGACGAAAACGGCTACTGGCAGCAGCGCCGCGACCGGGACAACGAGAAGCAGCGCATGCTCGATATCCTTCATCAGGAAGGATTGGTTCCGGCTGATGGCGAGCGCAATGCGGCGAAAATCGGCGAACTTTCCGGCGATCTGCATAACGGGACCATCGGCTTCCTGGCGCAGGTGCCTTCGATGATTCTGCTCCTGAATCAGGAAGACCTGACCAAAGAGACCGAACAGCAGAACCTGCCGGGTTCCACTTCGCAGTATCCAAACTGGCAACGCAAAATGCGGGTAAAAGTTGAGGATTTGCGCAGTCCGTCGGTCGCGCCGTTCACTAGCATGATGCGCAACCAGTTGCTTCGCACCAACCGCGCGGGCTAGTCACTCTTTCATTCGCAAAAACGAACCCACCACCAAGTTCGATTCGCAAATAACTCATTCCACTGGCCTTTCGCCGCCCGAAAAGTGGACGGAGGTAGTTTTTATCCAATCCGGACTAGCCCGCATTCAGTTTTAACCGCCTCCGTTTACTTTTCCCCAATTCCAACCCGTGAACTAAACCGCTTCGCGGTA
>PLRJ01000015.1:0-7367 GCA_003163855.1 Bryobacterales bacterium
TTTCCGCCGAAGAAATTCAAGCTCACGCTCGACCGCAGCGGCACGGAGATTGAGGACATCATCAAAGCCGTAGAAGTCGCGCAAGCATCGATCCTCGACCTCTACAACGAACCCGATTTCACCGCATACGCACCCGGTAAATTCAACACCTCCTTCCGGTACGAACTCGCCGACAAGACTGGCAAGCAAGTGGCGAGTGCCGGCCTTACAGACCTGGACATCTGCTTGCCCTGTACCCTCGCGTTCGTGCCCGAGCTTGCGGCGGGGATGCGTAGAATGTCAGAATTGCATGTTACACTTCTGACAGCAATGGAAACGCTATCCGCCGAAGTGTTGAACTACATGGACAAACTGCCGGAAGGCACTCCCGTCGCCGCCAAAGAATTACTGCATTTAGGCGGCCGCGCTGCCGTGGATCAGGCCCTTTCGCGCCTGGTGCGGCGCGGGGAACTAATGCGTGCGGCGCGAGGGCTCTATATTCGGCCAACCACTGGCCGTTTTGGTGCCCATCCCCCGGAAGCCTCAAAAGTGGTCGAAGCCTTGGCTGCGCAACGGGGCGAACGCGTGGCGCGGCACGGTGCCATGGCCGCTAACGAATTAGGCTTAACGACACAGGTCCCCATGCGCGAAGTGTACCTCACTTCAGGCAAGAGCCGGAGCCTTCAGCTTGGTGCGCAGTTGATTGAGCTTCGACACGTTCCTGAGTGGCAACTGGTTCTGCCTGGACGCCCGGCGGGTGCGGCCATTCGCGCGCTAGCGTGGCTTGGGCCCAAACGAGCTGGCGCGGCGCTCCGCACACTCCGTCAGGAATTGCCTACAGCAGAACTGCAAGCAATGGTGGGCGTTAGGGGAAGGCTGCCGACATGGATGGCTGAGGAAGTGAGCGCGCTGGCGAACGGTGGCTGATCCGTTTCTAAAGTTGGCCGACGACGAACGCCGTGAAGTTCTCAGTATTGCAGCAGCCGCGTCTGGCCGCCCCTTGCATTTGCTGGATAAAGATGTCTGGCTGGTGTGGGCATTGGACGTTCTCTTTCGCGCAGACTTCGCAGACCATTTAGTGTTCAAGGGTGGCTCTTCGCTCTCGAAGGCATACCGAATAATCCAACGGTTCTCTGAAGACGTTGATCTCACTTACGATATGAGGGCGCTCGCTCCGGACCTCGTCGGGTCCGCTGCCGAACCGCTTCCTCCGAACCGAAGCGAGGAAAAGCGCTGGACGAAAGAGATCCGAACCCGTCTACCTCTATGGATTAGCGGCCAGGTTGTTCCTGTGCTGAACAATGCGCTGGCAGAGCAAGGGCTGTCTGCGGAATTGTCCACCGATAACGAAAAGGTCTTCATCGAGTATGAGCCGCTGGCGAAGGGCTCCGGCTACACTCGACCAGCAATCATGCTGGAATTTGGGGCACGCTCAACCGGCGAGCCATCCGAACAGCGTCACGTCCAGTGTGATGCCGCCGATTATGTAAGCGGAGTCATCTTCCCTGCGGCGAATCCTCGCGTCATGCGTCCTGAACGCACATTCTGGGAAAAGGCCACCGCAGTTCACGTGTTCTGTGAGCAGGGCGCGTTCCGGGGTGGTGATCACTTTTCCCGCCACTGGCACGATCTTACTCGGCTTGATCAAGCTGGAATCGCTGAATCGGCTATAGCGGACCCCGCGCTGGCAATGGCCGTGGGCCGGCACAAGGCAGTTTTTTTCGCCGAGAAGACTGCCGGTGGGTCTCCTGTCGATTACGAAACAGCGGTATCAGGTGGATTAAAACTCGTGCCACTTGGCGAGGCGCTAAAGAATTTAGCGACAGACTATGCCGAGATGATCGAAGATGGCCTATTGCTGGACGAGGCTGAGTCATTTGACCACCTCCTTACGAAGTGCCGCGTCCTGCAGGACAAGGCAAATCGCGCAAACCAGTAGTGGTGGAGGGGCCGCTCACGCGGCGTTTTCCTCCGTGTCGGGGTTACATCCCTTGCTTGCGTATTTGCGCCAGAGGCGCAATGATCCGTCCGATAATCTGCACCTGCGATAGGTGCTGACAACTTCACTCCATCTCCTCGCCAAGCTTCCCAACAATCATAATCTTGGAGCGTGAAGCGCGATTAGGAAACCCTCCGCCGTAAGTGGCGATCCATCCGCCAACGGGCTCATATCTACGGTTTGCGCGTTTCCTGTCAAAGTGATGGCAAAAAGATCGCAGGATAGTAACGAACAAACCAGCCAAGTGGATTCCGGTCGCCATGGGCTTTTCTGGAGAAAAGACTCCCTTGATCAGTAGGTCTCGGGAATTTGGAAAGAATCGCGTGCATCCTGAGCGAGCCAACTGGTACCAATTTGTCACTTTCCGATAAGCACGTATCGACTAAGTGGCGCTTGCCTCGGCTTCGAGCAACACAGCAGCATGCGGCAATTCGGAGATAGGGCGTTAAGATTGCCTTTTGCGCGAAGGTATGAATTGACTCATGCCGCATCAATTGGTTACAAATGACAGCGACAGCGAGCCAATTTCGGTCGGTACTTTATGCAGTTGTTGCGTCGGACAACGGTCCGATGTGCGTACCCGTCATGACCCGTATTCAAGAAATTATGTTTTGAACAATAGAGCCCAATTGCATGAATTCTTCATAGTTGCTGGGTTTGCGAAAGTGGTGCTTGATCCCCAGATTTGCAATGCGAGCCTGATCCTTCGAGGCATCCGACGAAGTGATGACGATGACAGGAATGTCGGCCCCTTCCGCGTGTCCTCGGAGTGCCTTCAAAACAGTTGGACCATCGCATTTAGGAAGGTTGAGGTCAAGCAACAAAAGATCGGGGCATAACATCTCACCCGACTTACCCATCCGCGCCACATACGCAAGTGCTTCCTCTCCATCCTCTGCGACATGCAATTCATGATCAACGCCGTGCTGTTGCAGCGCCTCTCGGACCAGCATCACGTCTCCTGGATTATCCTCGGCCAGCAGAATCCGTAGGCGATTCCTTTTCTTGTCCACGGCCGCAAGTGTGAAAAAAAATGTGGTCCCAGCGCCAGGTGCGCTTTCCGCCCAAATTCGACCACCAAAGCGCTCCACGGTTCGTTGGCAAATGGCAAGCCCCAAACCAGTGCCCGGATATTCGTTTTTGTGCAGGCGCTTAAACAGACCGAAGATTTGCTCGGCATACTGCTGATCGAAGCCAATGCCGTTATCTCGTACCGAGATCACCCAATTCTCCGCGTCCCGTCTGGCTGCAATATTGACGTCTGGCGCCAAGTCCTTCTTTCGATATTTCAGGGCGTTAGAAATCAGATTCTGGAAGACGTGAGAAAGATCCTTGGTATCGCCCCGTACGAACGGCAGCGACGGTGCGTGAATCGTCGCGCCGTTTTCCTCAATACTTCTCTGAAGCACCGTCATTGCTTCCGCAAGCGCCGCGGACAGGTCTGCGAAACCTAGGGGCTTTTCCTCTCGCTGCACGGTACGTGAGTAGGTAAGGAGATCGCGAATCAATGCTTCCATCCGCATTGCTCCCTGTTTCACATGCCCGGCAAGCTTCTTTGCTTCGGGCTGGTCCGGCACGTAACGCCGCATGAGGAGTTCTGTATATATGTTCACCATACGAAGAGGTTCCTGCAGATCGTGGCTTGCCACGTATGCAAACTCTTCCAGTTCTTTGTTGATCCGTTCCACTTCCCGGCGGGCCTGTACCTGAGGTGTAACGTCGGTCAGAACCGCGACGAACCCGGAGATTGTACCGTCTGTCTCCCGAAGTGGGTGGTAAACGAGGTTGAACCAATGATCCTCAATGAGTCCGTCTTGATCGGAATCATAGGGTATCTTCCACTCGTTAGCCGTGTAGGGCTGTCCTGTTTCGATCACACGGTGGAACACATCCCACACTTCCAGCTGAAGTTCCGGAACCACATCCGCAAACCGCCGCCCAATCATGTCTCTGCCTGGAAGCAGAGCGCGATAGAAGGGGTTCGCAAGTTCAACAACGAAGTCCTGTCCGCGAAATGCAACGATGGCAACCGGTGCCTGCTCAAATACTTGATTGAGGCGCTCTTTGCTGGCCGCCAGTTCCTGCTCCATGCGCTGACGGTCAGTTATGTCGCGCGCCGAACAGGTAACGGCTTCCACGCGGCCCTCTTCTGAAAATACCGGGGCAAAGATATAGTCAAAAGTGCGCTTCTGCCCCGCTGCGCCCGAATAAGTGATGTTGTCTCGAACGGTCTGACCGGTATCAATAGCCGCCTGGAGTTGACGCTGCAAACGCCCGGCGAGATCGGCGGGGTAATCGAGATCGAACGTCTTTCGACCAATTACTGATTCGAGCGGTATTTGCCATAGATCGAGAAGCGCCCGGTTCGCGTAGGTGAATCGGCCATCGAGGTCAAAGTTGCACATCAGGTCGGGGGTGTTTGAAAGAGCGGTATCAAAAGTATGCCGCTGTTGCCGCAGCAAGACCTCAGCTTGCTTCCGCTGCGTAACATCGGCCACAATCCCCACCACACAAACTACCCGGCCCGCGTCATCCGTGATGCCGGTTGCCCGCTCCTCTAGCCACGCTGTGACGCCACTATCAGCACGATGGATGCGAAATTCCGAGTAGTAAGAGCCTCCCTCACGGGCAACTGGCTCAGCCTTCGCGCGGTGCGCCGCCAGATCTTCGGGATGAACCAGCTGAAACGCTTCGATGGAGCTTTCAAGCTTCATTCCAAAGATTCGGACCATATCCCCAGAGCTACTAAACTCCTCTTTGGCCGAATCCCATTGCCAAGCCAACACGCCCGTCGCCTCAAGCGCCAGTTTGAGCCTTAGCTCGCTCAGGCGTCGCGCCTGATCCGCTTCGCGCCGCATGCGCGCCAACGAAAGATGGGCTTCCACGCGGGCCAGAAGCTCGCGCGCCGCGAAGGGCTTAACAAGATAATCGTCGGCGCCGGTACCCATTCCCTCGCTGCGCGCCTCCTCCCCGGCTCGGGCGGACAGCAAAATCACGGGAATAGTCTGCGTGTTCGGATCTGACCGCAACCTACTGATAAGGCCGTAGCCATCCAAACCGGGCATGATGATATCCGAAAGAACCAAGTCCACCCGTTCGGTCCGGGCGGCTTCCAGCGCCTCTTCCCCATTAGCAGCAGCAATTACACGGAATTTCTCACCTAGAAGCCTTCCCAAATACTCGCGCATATCCGTGTTGTCATCCACGACAAGTACGGTCTCAGAATTTCCGCTAAATTTCGGAACATTCTCGCCTTGGCCCTCAGGACGTTTAACAGATGCGGCAAATTCACCATGCTTGGGCAGCCACTGCAAGGCTTCGTCGACGAAGGCAGCGGGGCGGATGGCCGCCAAGCCAGGCGAAGGCATTTCACATGTGTCCTTTCGCGTAAGGTGTGTTGGATGAAAAGGAATAGAAACCGTGAATGTGCTTCCACGTCCGACCTCGCTCGCGACATGAACCGAGCCCTCGTGAAGCCGCACCAGTTCCTGAATCAAGGCCAAGCCGATCCCGGTTCCTTCAATCGTCCGTCCCCTCGCTCCCTCCACGCGATGAAAACGTTCAAACAGATGCGGGAGTTGATCCTCGGCGATTCCGATTCCGGTGTCTTGGATGCTCAGTTCGACGTGATCGGCCGCCGCCTCGACGAGCTTAACTGTGATGTGGCCGTTGAACGTGAACTTGAAAGCATTTGAGAGCAGATTAAGAACAATCTTCTCCCACATCTCGCGATCAACATAGACGGGATAAGGAAGTGGCGAGCATTCTACGATGAGAGCTAATCCGGCATGGTCCGTAGCCGAGCGAAAAGTGGATGCCAGTTCCGCGGTGAATGAACTTAGATCTGTTGGCTCATACGCGGCCCGCATCCGGCCTGCTTCAATGCGTGAGAAATCGAGGAGCGAATTGACCAGCCGCAGTAGCCGCAAGCTGTTCCGTTGAATCACCGTCAACGAGCGTTGCACCTGGTCGGGCAATTGGCTACGCAGTGCAAGCGTATCCTCCAGCGGTCCGAGCATCAATGTCAGAGGTGTACGAAATTCATGGCTGACATTGGAAAAAAAAGTCGTTTTAGCACGGTCGATCTCTGCAAGCGATTCCGCACGCCGCCGCTCCTGCTGCAATGTATTGACTTCGGCGATGGCTGTCGTGATCTGTCTCACTACCAGGGACATGAAGCTCCGGTAATCCGCGTCCAGACGCTTGCGGGGGCTCACACCGGCGATCATGAAGCCCGTTCGTTGGCCGGCCGGGCTAATGGGCAAGAAGATGGCTTCGCTTGGTGGGAGCGGCCAAGCCCCGCATGGCAATCCTTCGAGTCCCTGCGGGATTTCCAGTACTTCCGCGACGACCGATTCCAGCGCTCGCGCAAAGGTCCAACCGCCGGCACCGGCTTCGCCGCGAATGCAATCCGGAAAAAGGCGGCAAGGCTTGTCGATTCCCGCGGAACCGCTAAGCACTGCCTGGTCGTGCTCGAATGTATAGAGTGCAGCGAAGGGAATGTCCTGGGGATTTTGCGCAAGAACCTGGGCGGCAGCGCGGCAGACGTCAGCGGTATTCTGGGCGTTCGAGGCGCGCGCCGCATCCGCAAGGTCGCGCAGAGTCCTGAGACGACGTTCACCGATGACTTTCCCCGTGGTCTCTTGGACCGGCGTAAACACGCCGACCACTTTCCCGGACTCGTCGCGAATCGGGCTGTATGAAAAAGTGAAGTAGCATTCTTCCGCATAGCCGTCGCGTGCCAGTTCCAGCAACAAGTCATCCGCCCACGTCGCCTCGCCGCGCTCAAGGACTCCCTTCAGCATGGGGCCGATGATGTGCCAAATTTCAGGCCAAACCTCTTGCCCAGCGGAACCCAGAGCGTGCGGATGCTTTTTCCCGAGGACGAGGCTATATGCATCATTGTAGAGTTTGATGAGGTTGTTTCCCCACCAGATCAGGATCGCGAAGCGGGAGTTCAGACAAGTGGATACGGAGGTTTTCAGTGACTCGGGCCAGGCGCCTGGAGAGCCAAGAATGGTCTTCGACCAGTCGAAGCCCCGAATTAGATCCCCCATGACGCCGCCGCCTTCCAGGAACTTCAACTCATTAGGAGGCTGCCCTCCCCTGTTCTGATCGTGGTGGGCCGCCGAGCTGTTGACGCTTGCACTCATGCCGCACCGCGTCTTGCTCTCGCCGTCAAGAGACTGTACTTCGTGACAAGGTCGCGATCCATAACTTCCGGCTGCATAAGTTTCCTAAGAGCACCAATGTCAAAGTTAAGACCACAGCATTATAACTGTAAGTGCAGCAGAAAGATACCCGCGGTTTTGCCAGCTCTGCAGGTAGAAGAGCCCCCGTTTCCTTTGTCGGCGCACAGACCGCTGGGACGCCCTCGGCGGCTTGATGG
>PLRJ01000015.1:7386-8475 GCA_003163855.1 Bryobacterales bacterium
GCGGACGCAGCGACGCAGCAGCGTGGTGCTGATATATGCAGGCAAAGTTGTCGTATTGAAATCTCTTGCCAGGGCTTCGCGTGGTTCCGTTCGCGACATCAGTAAGCCGCAAATCAAGTGGCAAATCGAGACCGGCGGACCAGGTTGTGTCCGTTAAAGGCCCATCAGGTTTGGAGTTCACTTGGCTGGTTAGTCGGCAAACCACCAAATTGCCGGAAGTCAAGGTCCAGAAGCGGCGTTGTGGGAGATAGATCCGCCCTAGTCGGCAAGCATTTACCTATGCCTGCCCAAGGATTCCCAACAGCTTCAGGATCAGCGGCCATCCGCAAGCTATTTCGCCTTAGGTAAACGCTTATGGGTTGAGCCCCTGCGAACCGCCCAAAAGCTTTCTATGAAGGAAAACCTTTCATGCTATGCGAAATATCTCCGACGGATCGGTTCTGCCTGCCCTTCGGGCTTCGGGCGTTGCGGGTGATGGCTCCGATGGCGGCAGTAATAAACGCACCGGTCGAGGCGAGGATAACGAGTAAGCCTCCAACTTTGGTATGCGTTGTGCAGATCTCAATCCGCCAAGAATAGCTCCAATGCAGACCGAATCGTCAGCGCGGAATACGTGGTGTCGCCCGACCTCCGATCCCACTTGCTCCGCATCAGTCCTGATTGACGGAAAAGCCGATCAACCCGGTCAGGATCGCCTCCGCACCAGTAAGCCAGAATACAGCACAATGCGGCATCGGCGCGGCTCCGGTCGCCGCCATATTCAGAACTATCACCATTCCACAANNCAATTGGTCCAATTCCATCTGACGCTCCAATATTTCGGCCGGCGCGCCGGGAAGGTGATTTCCGGTCATAGTGAAGTAACGAGCCGAATCATAGATCTCAATCTTTCCGCTTCGCCGTCCCTTGCCCGGCAATTTCGCCCGCACCAGTATATGGACGCCGGTGCCGGACGGCGACAGTTCCGTATAGCTGTCCAACCGCGAAATGATGGCGCTGGCTTCTGGAATAATATTTCCATCCGCATCCTTGCAGCCGTCCAGGTCGATCCCGCAGAACGGGTCTCCTTCTGTGAATACAAATCCGATC
>PLRJ01000019.1 GCA_003163855.1 Bryobacterales bacterium
CCAGCAATCTCTCTTTCTTTATCAATACTTTGCGTGGATGGGCCTTTTCTGTGTAGTGCTGCGTGTAGTGTTCTTAGTACTATACTGGCTTCATGGCCACGCTCCGTCTGTTCCGCAGGCACCAGAAAAACTGCTCTAAAAGCCGTCTGCTGCAGTCGCGTGCCTACCAGCCGGCCACCCGTGCGGAACGGGCCGCAGACTGCCAGTGTGGCATCGCGGTGGAAGGAACTTTAAGGCGGCGCGGCTACGTGACCAACAAAGCCACAAAGGAGACCGACTGGTCAAAAGCCGAAGCGTTAGCAGAGCGATGGGAAGAGTGGGGCGATTTCGTGCCGCCTCCCAGTGTGCAGCCGGTTGAGGTGTCGATCGAGTATGCAGTCGATTCGTTCCTTGCTTCTACCGGGCCGCAAGGGCGCAATGTCGATCCGTCGACGTTGCGTACTTTTGAGATTCTGTTGAAGCGGCGTTTGTTCGAATACGCGAAGCACCGCGGGTTCCGCGCGTTAGGTCAACTGGACGACCTGGACGTGGTGACGAAGTTTGTCGAGTCGTGGCAAAACCTGAATCCGCATCGAAACAGAATCGCCGTAGGTCCAGCCAAGCCGGTACCGCTCTCGGCTTCCACCAAACGCGCCGAGTTAGAGCGGCTTCGCGCCTTTTTTCGGTATTGCGCGGATCGACAGTGGATTCGGTCGAACCATGCGACCAAGATCAGGTTCAAAAGCAAGATCGAAAAGAAATTCGGTATGGAGCCAGCGGAGGAGAAGCTGGTTTTCGAATCGATTCAGTTCGTTGAAGACGGACGCGGCCGGACCGGCCAATATAATGCGCGTGAACTATCGGCATTCTGTTTAGTCATGCGCTATGCCGGTTTGCGCATTGGGGACGCGACAACGCTCAATGATGGTCAATTAGTTGCCCGGCAATCAGGCAAGGGTTGGGCGCTGCGCGTTTTCCAGCAGAAGACAGAGGATTGGGTGTATATTCCGATTCCGGATTTTGTGGAAACGGAGCTTCGGAAGCTGAAGTTCAAGGGGAAGAAGGACGGCTGCAATTACTGGTTTTGGACCTGCGAAGGGGCGCTTGATACGGCGACTACGAATTGGCGGGAGCGTGTTTCGCGGTTGCTGGCTGCGGCACAGAAGACAAAGCCTTTCGCGCACAAGGCTACGACGCATTCTTTCCGGCATACGTTTTCCATCCGGCATTTGAATGCGGGCACCGACATTAAGTTTGTCAGCCGGTGGTTGGGACATGCCAGCGTGCTGACGACGGAGAAGCATTACGCGCATGCTATTCGGGGAACGATGATCGCGTCGGAGGAAGCGTATGATCAGTCGATTGCCAGGCAGGCGAATCATGGTCAACTTTTGGAAGCAATGCCCTTTGAGGAGAAAGTACATCAGTGATGTTCGCAGAGCGCGACCCGCGAATGGGAAGTGATTCCGAAGAAACTAAGGCGCGTGGACTGAAAGAGGACGGCATGACGAACCAAATTGCAGATCCCGTTGGATTCCGAAGAGCTGAGATCATTGCGCACGCGGCCGTATTGTTGGATGGACAGAAGAAGGCGATCCCATTAGGCTTGGAATAAAGTGATGGCATTTCCGCTGGTTTTGTAGTCGGAAAGAGCGTGATTCCTTGGCGCTAACACGCACATCCGCAGCGCGCGCCTCCGTCGGCGAACCAAAGGGAACCGGTGTGAGATCTTGAGCTCACCGAACCATCATGCGTACAACCACTCTTTCGACCACGCATCTGGGAACAAGGTACATTCCGGCAGCGTGAATGACGCCCGGCTCGCGGATGAACTGGCGCCGTACAAATTCGTGCGAACAATTCCAAAGTTTCGCTATCTCATTCAATTTGTAAACCTTGCCCTCCAAGGCTTCGGCGACACATTCGGTCAAGTGAGGCGACGGACCGCAGTCTTTCATCTCTGCCAGTCGCTCGCGGATTATAGATCTCATGCTCGAATTCCCAAGTGACGAAAATAAGTCTTCAGTAAGAAGGGTTTGGCAGAAAGCTTTTCGGACAAGCTTTCGCAAAGAATTTACACGAATTCTCCTTATCAGTTCGGCCGTAGGTTTTCCGCAGGGGCCTGGGGGCTGGGCTTCATACGGCAGGCGGCGGGCACCGGCGACAAGGCTACCCGGTACAATAAAGGCGCCATGGCGATACACCTTGAGGCCGTTTACGAGCAGGGCGTATTGCGCCCTCTGGAACCGCTTGCGCTGGCAGAGCATCAGCGGGTGCATGTGACCGTGGAAGAGCGGAAGCATCCTCTCAGTTGGGATTCTGCGAAGCAACTTGATGACAGTAGGGCCGAACTCGACTGGATTACAAACGAATCGCGTCACTACCCAGGCGAATGGGTTGCGCTCGACGGCAACCGATTGATCGCGCATGGGCCGAAGCTGGCTGAAGTGAAAGCGGCGGCGCAAGCGGCAGGAGTTTCGCGGCCCTTTTTCGCCAGTGTGCCGGACGACGATCTGCCATTTGGCGGCTGGTAGCTGTGTACCAGATCGAATTCACTACCGCCTTTTCCTACGGCAATGAGCGGGAAGGTATCTCCGTTCCGGTTGTATTGAAGGCCGGCGTAAATAGCGTGCGCTTGGCAGCAAGTGTCGACACTGGCGCAACGTTCTGTATCTTTAGGAATCGGCACTCGCTCAAGGAAACGCCCTGCCNNACGTTTTCAACCGTGTACTTCTTCGCAGATGTGTCGATAAACAAGAATGTCCTTGGGCGAGTCGGATGGCTGGATCGCGTACGGCTGGGGCTAGTGGACTACGATTCGACGATCTACCTTGGATCGTACGACTGATGGCGATCAGTCGCCTATCTTGAGGAAGCTCTAGGTCCTGAGTTTTGCAACAGGAGCGGCACCATCTCGTCTGCTGCAAGGGTTTGGCAGCAGCGATTTCGGACAAACAAATTTAAGAATTTTTAGGGTTTTGCAACAGATTGCAACAAATTGTAACTGTTTGCAACAGGGGTGCTGCTTAGGCGCACCGCTGTAACAGATTGCAACAGATTGCAACATTTAAGCGGCTCTGACACTCCGAAGCACACACCAAACAGCAGCGGGGTAAGGGTAGTGGAACATAAAGGGCGGGGCTCAGGTTGGTCTGCTTTTGTCTAGATCTTATAGAGAGGGTTTGCTTTACCGCGTGTTTCATAGGATGCGTCTTGAGTCCCATTTGAGCCCCGCTCCAGCACCAGCCACTAAATACGGCATCCTGCAGAGGCGATAATATTTGGAATGCCTTTGTCCGAATATTGCTTTCTCAAACCCTACTCTTTAGGAGAGACAAAGCAAATGGCACAACGTGGTTTGCGTTTAACAGAAGACCTTCAGAGACGAATTAACGCCGCCGTCGAAGAGCGCGGGATGAATTCAGCCGCTGCGTTTATTCGGCTGGCATTGCAGAATGAACTGGACCGCGCTGAGTCGGAGCGCAGGATTGAGGCGCTGGAAGAACGAATGGCAGCGACCCTTTCACGAATAGCGGATGAAGTTAGAAAAGCGGCCAATGGGCAACAAGCCACTATTGCTCTCATTGATTCGCTCAGTAAAGTGATATTGACCTGCGTTCCAGAACCGGAAGCGGCCACCTTCAACCGTGCGGTTTCGCTTGCCCGCGACCGCTACCAAAAGTTCATCAAGTCGGCGGCCTCTTCCATGAAGGGCAATTTCATTAAGTCATTAACGGACATCATTCTGTAGCCTGAACCAAAATGATTCAAATAACGGTGACAACAGCGAACGTAACTTTCTACTGCGACGATCGAAGCCTCGGCCGCTACAATCTGCAGCGGAAGCTAGTGCCTCTATCTCTCTGTGTATTAAGCCAAAAGAGCAAGGCGTTCTGCGAGGACGGCGAGGCCGAAGTTCACATCACGGCCTCATCAGCAACGCTGTGCCATTCTCGTCATACAATCCAAGGACACTGTCGCCGGGCAATAGGGAGATCGATTTGGCTTCTAGCTAAATCTGAATGCTGGGTCCACGATGATGCCTTGGGTGACTCAAACTTCTTGGGTTGATCAAGCCGGGCGCGCTTCTAGCGAATCGCATGAACCTGTCATTCGAAAGAAGTTTCCATCAAATCGCAGCGGCCGCAAACGCCACTATTGTTATCTGCGCCCTGCTGGTATACGACTGGAATCCGCTGATTGACGTGGCTGGCCAGTTTCTTATTGATCCTGATGTCGCCGCCAAAAGCGACATCATCTATTTGCTTGGCGGGGACTACCTTGCGCGCGCGCCACTAGCGGCAAGCCTGCTGAAGCGCGGGTTTGCCCCAATGATCGTGATCGCCAGAGAGCCGGGTCCATTGACCGATGCTACGGTCGCCCTTTTGACTGCGATGGGCGTTCCGAGGGGCGATGTTACCGAAATACTGGTGGGACGCGGTGTCACCAGCACTGCTGATGAGGCTCGCGCTTTGCATGTTTATGTGAGTGCCCACCCGGTGAAGGACGTGCTGGTGGTTACTTCGATGCTGCACAGCAGAAGGGCTGGAATGGCGACGAGGCGGGCGCTTTGGGGAACGGGCGTTCGGGTGCGCGTTGTGTGCGTGGGCGAGGCTGTGTATGAGAGTAAAGAACAGGGGCAGGCGAAGCTGGAGTGGACGAAGCTGATTTACTATTTTTTTACGTTTTGGGGATAGCGGGCTGTTTTAATTAGCCGGAATGTGGCGAGTCAAGAGCGGCTAGTTTCTTGCATCAGTGCCGTGAGGCTACCGGACACCGCCCAACTATTAGTAGATCTGTTGCGAATGTATGAAGTATCCCAATCGATATATTGGATCGCCATGTCGAGCATCCTGAACAAACAAGGTGGGGGCTATTAGAGGTTCTTAACAGTGCTACACCAAATGACATTTCGACGGCGTGTGTGCAGATAGCCAAACGCCGTTTTGGTCAGCGAGTTTGCGACCCCAGATTTGCAAAGGCTTCTCAAAGTACTTGAACGAGAGTGCCGCGACAACAATCGTCACAACTATTGCTTCCAGACTTGTAAGTGCGTCCCGGGTCGGGGTTCCCAGAATGGGCGATCCGGACCCTAGTTTCACGAGCGCGTGGATAGGCCAATGAAGTAGGTAGACTCCATACGCAACCTTGCCCAATGCGCGAAGTGGTGCGAATCGAAAAGCCATGGTAACTTTTCTTGCTTTGTACGACATGGTCCAGAGGATGAAAGATGCAAAGAAGACCGCATTGATTGAGTAGCCAACGGTACGAGTCAAATAATTGCTCCATGAGTTGCCTACGCACAGATAAAATCCGGTAAAAAGAAAGAGTGACAGCGGAAAGATCCAGGCAAAGACCCTACTTATCCATTGCTGACTTCTCATTCGCCATAAACACGCGGAAAGCGCCCCAAAAGCGAGAGCGTCCATTCTGCTCAGCGTTCCAACATATTGCAGCATGATGTTGCCGGGATTATAGAAGGCCATGAAGACACGGGAAGCCAACGACAGGAGCGATACAGTCACAAGGACCAGAATAATTTGGCCCTTAAACAGCCGGAGTATCGTGGGAAAAACGAGGTAGAACTGCTCTTCAATCTGAAGCGACCAGGGCGGCCCTAAAGGATTAAAGCCAGGAAACGCTCCCCTGAACATTGTCACGAAGTTGGCAAGATATACAAAAAACTAAATTTCTCTCCCCCAATTCTCTCGCAAGCGTTCCAACTCGAGTCCATGGTGGTAGAAGTGAAGGAAGCCAAACACTGCCGTTAGAAAGAGGTAGTAGAGCGGGAAAATCCGGAAAGAACGCCTAATATAGAAGCGCGAATATTAAGCCGGCCTTGCGACGTCGTCGAGCAAGATGCCGGTAATCAAAAATCCGCTAAGAACAAAGAATAGGTCAACGCCGACCCACCCGAGATCGGTGAACGGCAGAAATCGTGCCAACACTCCCGTATTCGGCCACAGATGAAATAAGAGAACGAACAGGATCGCCAAGCCACGGATGCCATCAAGTTCGGGGATATGACTCGCGGCGCATTCTTGCCTCAAGGCGCTGAGGAAGTCGTCGTTTTGGGTCGAAGCCGGCTTTGGCATGTTGCCCTTGGTGACTACATGCTGCGACTGATTCCTACCATGAAAGTGCGAAGATTCCTGGGCCATGGAATTCGTTTGCGAATCTTTAACAAATGGAACGTTCAAGCGAAACCTCGACCGCCGTTCCAAATTGAGCAACTCGGACCATTAACGTGGCAAGTTATAGCCTTGGAGGTAACCATCTACACCACCCGAAAAAACATAGCCTTCTCGAAGGGCGAGGGCCGAGAGGTCGGGGTCATGCAGCAGCAGTGTGGGGAATACATGCCCAGTGATTGCCGCTGCCATCGGGTCAGTCCGGATGATTCGATGTTTGAGTAAGTCCGAAGATATATTCGGATCCTGAACAAAGGCGGGAAAAAGGCCGCCGGTGCTATAGAAAGGCTGGCTGAAAATATCGTCCATAACGAGCACTGGCTTGGGCTGCGCGGCAATGTAGCTGGCCAACCCGAGGCGCGCTTTCATCTGGCCCTCAGAAAGGAGTGCCAATCGGCCAAACTCACTTGCTCCCAGTAAAGGCAGTTTCCATACTTTCGCTGTGGCTTGCGATCTCTGTAACCCATATGACGCGAGTTGTATGAGGCAAACAGTAGCAACGGCGGTTGTTCCAAGAACGGTCCAGGCTTTTGCAAACCTTCGGCGACCGTCAAACAGCACCGACAGGCCCGGCACCAAGCCGACGCATGCGACCATGCCAGCCTCGAAGAAATAGTTGCGGTCAGCACCCGCGCGGAAACACAAAGCAAACCCTCCTAGAAAGGTAACAACGATCAGGATGGCAAAGGCGAGAACTTGAGCGCTCCGATTGTGAATTGAGAGCTTATGGAAGTCTCCGGCAACCGCACTGTTTTGGCGAATCAAAAACAAAGCGGCAAGAGGAAGGGAACCATAAAGCAGGGGGTTCTCAAGGACTGCTTTCNNTAATCGGCTCCGCCAATATAAAGAGCGACCCCGACACATATAGTGAACGGAAGGACCTGCAGCATTAGTGCCCGCAAGTTTCGTATCAGCAGGATGTGAATGCAGACGGCTCCAATGAATGTGAGAATAACGCTCTGCTTAAAAGACCATGCAAGAAAGAATGCCAGCGAGGAGTACAACAGCATCTGTTGATGGGAATTCTTCAGGTAAAGAAGCAGAAATAGGAGTCCAAGCGAAGCCATCGCGACAGCGGCCACGTCGGGCCGCACAGAGATTCCGAACCAACCAACTGGGCTGGTACTGAACCAGAAGAGGGCCGCAGCCAGAAGCGCATTCGGCAGCCGCCGGCCATCGTTTGAGACGGCAAGCACCATCGAGGCTATGCAACAAAATAGGACTCCTAATGTGGCAAAGAGACAAGTGGTGAGTCGGCTGACCAGTAGCGCGATGGGATCATTGGGAGCGACTCCGCTTATTAAAACACCGTAGCTTTTGTAAAAGAGATAGTTGTAGAGGGTGTTGGAGGACAACGGATGAATCAGAGATTCGTAAAGGGGAAAGTGATGGGCGGCCTTCCATACGCCATAAATCATGGGTCCTTCGTAACCCGTTGTTTCGGTGAAAGAGCCCTGCTCGAGTAGGCTGTGAATTCTGATTCCATACACGGCGAACGTCGGAATGATCGCCAGCAGCAAACAGACGGTTACTAATCTTGGGAGGCCGCGGGAATTAGTTTGCGATGAGTGCTCGCGCACCGGATTCGAAAGGGCGGTTGATTGCATTTGTATGTTGGGTTCCCTAGGGAGCGGGGCTCTGCAACAAGAGTGCGAGAGGGGCGGTATGGGAGGAGTAAACTGGAGCGTCCCTATCTCTTACGGTGCAAAAGGAAAAACCTGGTAATTCCGACTCAACTGAGGGATGAAGCATCTGTCCACAATGAGCTTGAATGGCGGCCTCCCAGGGGAAGTTCATCAGCGTTAATGCCATGACATGCGAGGGTGGAGTATAGCGGAGGAATTCCTGTGCCTTGACTGGGTAGCCGGCTTGTTCACGATCCTGTAGACCCCAAGAGAAGTGATAGAGTCGGCCTTCGGCAAGTAGCACGGCGAGTGGATAATCGGGGAAATAAATACTGTCAGGATGGGCTTTTGAATAGCGGAATGCGTTATCCATAGCGCAATCTTTTAGCTTGGGAGTATGAGCAATCCCGTATAGTATGGATGGCAGACTAAGGAGGATCGCAAAAGACAGGACGATAGCGAGTAAAGTGACACGTGCGATGGATTCTCGATTCGTGGAATCAGAAACTCCATCTAGAAACGGAATCAACTCGGCCACAAAAGCGATTGCCAAAAAGTAAATCGCCGGGCTTAGGGCGTTGATGTTGCCGCCCGCCTTGATGTAACCAATGACCGAGGTGGTGGCAAGCGCGGCCCCGGATAAGAGCAGAAGCAACCTGGGATTCCGCCTCAGCGTGATTCGCAGGGAAGATGTACCGGACTCCAGGTTTTGAACAAGAGCAATGATGGGAAGAGCGGCGAGCACCATACTCTGGTATCCGACTTGAGCGACGGTCGGGAAGAAATCAGCTTTGCGCAAGGGTTGATGAGTCGGTATTGTCACAAGATTGAGCAGCATAGCGCCCGGCGTTGCTAAGGTGTGCCCGACGACAACTAAGATTAGCCCCGCAATGGTAATTCCCGCCAGACAAAATCCAAGGCTTTGTTTCCAACCATCGCGGAAAAGTAGCCAAGCAGCAAAGACCGGGGGCAACGGCGCCATGTTCTGTTTCGCCAGGACGCCACACGCCACACACATAGCAGCCAGGAGGACATCAAACCAATCAGCGTGGTTATCTCTGCGGCGCAAAAGGAAAAAACAGGCGAGTGCGCAAAGACCAAGCGCAGGAGCATCGGCATGCGGTTCGGCCGAAGCTCGCTGAAGAGGACCGTTTAGAAGCACAACGCCGAAGAACAGAACACACGCCCGGTATCGAAACTTGGCGAGTTTTGCACATTCGCGTTCAGCAAGTGTAAGACAGAGGAGGATCGCCGGCAAAAAGAAATAGATAAGAGCAGTGATGGTGGCGAACTGGACGACTCTGGAAGGCAGAACTTTCAAGAAGGCAGCAGGCAGGAATGCAAACGCTGTAATAGGCCCGTAAATGCTGGATAGGACCGGGCCCCCTTCTTTGGGGTAATAAAGTGAGAATCCTTTTAGAATTGCGAGAGAAGGGGCCAGTCGATGATCGTTCTCGTAGACGAAAGGCGCTCCTTGGATGGTGGAGACTATAGAAAGCAACGCGGTTAGCCCGCCTAGGATTAGTAGCCCAGCCAGAATTCGATTTAAATACAGAGTTTTCGGCATTAAGAGCGCACGAGGAATGGATGTTCCCATAGCGAGCGAGCTATTACTGGACTTCTTTTACGATTTCGAGTTCGAAACTGAGGAACCACCCCGGGAATAGCCACGCCCATCGGTGCTCGTATTGCTGGGGGTACTGGTTAGCGAACCGCCAGATCAGCTTGTTCAAAAGGGTGGGAAAAAAGATGAGTTGGCTGGCTCTCCTCCGAAATTTCACTTTCGAATAGAACGGCAGAGCGTTTTCACCTGTGAAATAGTGGAAACTCAACATCCCGAAATAGTGGCGATGAGTAGGATCGGTGAAAGCGTTCGAGCAAGAGAAGTGGGGAACCGTAATTTCCACTACGGCGTTTGGCCGACATACCCGATGGATCTCTTCCATTACCGCTACCACGTTGTCGAGATGCTCAATGACATCGTGGGCGACAACTCTGTCGAAGTGATCGCTTGGTAAAGGCCAAGGCAAGGAATTGAGATTACAAACGATGTCTGGATCGGTTTCGGAGACCAAGTCGACATTAACGGCGGAGCCGAGTTTCTTGAGCCCCGAGCCGAGGTTCAGGATTCGTCGATTAATAAGGGAAGGGTTGAGTGACATATTGAGATGTTGCGATCTGCAACGCTTATAAATGAACCAGCAGGTCTGAGAGTTCTTGGCGACAACACTCTCCAAGGTCAAAGAAAGAGTTCCAGGGCTTTCTAACGTCCAAGAGTCACTCGCAAGCAACGGCTCGAACGGTTGAGGGATGATCTGCAGACTTGAATGCCGAAATGACAACGGCCTCTCTTCGATACTTCTCGAGCATCTCGAATGGTATCCCTATCCTCTTGCCGAGGAATTCCGTCCAAGTGTCTCGATCCTGATCCAGAACGTTGACGAAGAGGATTCGGGACTTGTCTGTTCGGCAGGATGATTCCGCATCTAAGAACCATTTCGCAGTTTGCTGTCGGGACGATGCAGGAAGCATTAAGAATTTCGATCCATATCCCCAAAACGCTATCCACAGTTGCGATATATCGTCAAAATCAAGCACGATCCAGTCTCTTGGTCCGGCAATACTGGCCAAGCTTTTTGCGTCTTGCAAATGAGGCGTCTCTGCAAAATGCTGATGGACCACACGAGGCACGTTAACAATGGCTTCGGTGGCGATAACGACTATCACGAGCGACCACTGAACTCTCCTGAGGGCTCCGCGTAAAGCATTTCGCTTCAGGCTAAGCGCTGTGAGGAAGGCAATTACCGCCAAGGGAGTGAACCAAAGCTTGTCGTACATGGGATCCCAATAGAGCAAGGGAAATAAAACGGCGAAAAGTGGCAATAGACAAATGACGAGCCAGCTTCGTTGGAGACGGCCGGTAAGCCGGAGGCATCCCGCGATTGAGATGCTGACCATTGTTAAGGTCAAGACGAGACCTAGTAAGACGAGAGGAATCCATAGGTTTCGGTGATCGTTTCTAAGCAATGACCGAACGCCACTATAGCCTGGAGGTACGCCGCCGAAAAGGTTAGCGATGAGACCGAACGGGATGTTCACCATCTTGGAAAGCCTGAAGTAGCCATAGGCTTCGCCTCCGCCGCCGGCATCAAAGAAGCGGCGTGGCATGTCAGAGACGCCAATCCCTTGCATGTGATAAGCGGCTCCATAAATGAGGCATACTCCCACTATTCCGCCGAACGCAATATACTCTAGCCATTTTAGCCGCGTACGAAGTTCGGCGGGCCACATTTGGCCCCCAACCGGCCAGAGCAGCGGGGCAAATATGGCAAGGCCCCCAGCAAGACCGGATGCTTCGTAGGATGCCAATGCCAGCGCGAAGACGCCTCCGGAAAGGGCCAGTAAGAGTTTTTCACGCCGAGACAAACCGACTATCAGTATCGCCATTGCCACCACGCTGAAGAAGAAACCAGGCAGGACTTCGGCTGAGTTGGTGGCGTGGAGCAGATTGGCGGTCGATAGTCCGAGCATCAACGTTCCGACCATAGCGGCTCTCTGACCAGTGGCAAACGACAGCAGCGAATAAAATATCCCTAGACTAACGGCCGCCATTGATGCGTTCATAGATTGTGAAAGCCGCATGAACTGCGTGGCGTCAGTGGCACTAATGCCGAAGCGGGCTAACGCTTTGTGCCATGAAAACACCCATGCAGGATAAAGCATATGGTTGTTTCCGTGAAATGATAACTGTTTGGTGTGGAAGACCGAAAGGCAACGCAGCGCTCCGTCAACGTCGAGAAAGAAATTTGACCGGAAACATATGAAGAATGCTAAGGATGCGAGAGCAATGGCACACCCGCCCAGGAATGGACTACTGCGCGACCGTGACACAATCGGCAAATTCGTTGCGCTAGCTTGCCGGCGTGTTTCCGAAATGGGGGCGGAAAACATAAAGCGGTTCTGGGCTATTCAGCGGACTTAGAATTTTCGGATAGCAAACCGACTAAGTTAGAGTTCGAGTACTGCGTGACGGCTGACTTGGGAAGGACGCGAAAGGAGTCTTGCAAGCCGCAAAGGAGGTTGAACTTGAGGATGTACCAACCGGCCGCCAACCCGTCTTTGAAGCCGATCTTCTTACCTTCCTCATAGGTTCGACCGTAATAAGAGATGGGAACTTCGTAGATGGCGCACTGGAGCTTAGCAATTTTGGCCGTTACTTCGATCTCAAAGCCGAAACCCGAACTAGTAATCATCATGTTTCGAATGATTTCGCCACGGAAGGCTTTATAGCCGGTCTCAACATCGGTCAGATTTATATTCGTAAACAGATTAGAGACAAACGTTAGGGCCTTGTTCGCGAGAAAGTGGTAAAAGTACAGGACGCGCGCGGCTTTGCGGACCAGAAAGCGGGATCCGTAAACCACGTCTGCATGTCCCTGCAGAATCGGGGCGATGACGTCGGCGATTTCGACAGGGTCGTATTCAAGATCGGCGTCCTGGACGATGACAATTTCACCCGTTGTCAAGCTGAACCCGGTCTTAAGCGCCTCGGTCTTGCCGCCGTTCGTCTCTTTGTGAATGACTTTTATCCTTGGAAGGATTTGGGCAAGTTCATCCGCGATACGACCGGTGGCATCCTGTGAATAGTCGTCGACGATGATGATCTCGTGCAAGTTCGGAATTGCGAGAACGGAGCGCACGACGCGACCTAAGGTGGCCTCTTCGTTGTAAGCCGGGATGACTACAGAGAGACAATCGGTATTAGTCATAAGTTTACGGAGATTTGTAGATTTTAAGGCACGACTGAACTACCGCCGACCAATTGAAACGTTCGGTCACCCGTTGTGAGCCACGGCGTCCCATTTGCGCGGCTGACTCCGGGTTGTCTCGAAGCCAGACCAGTTTTTCTCTAAGTGACTTTGGGTCATTGGGAGGAACAACGAAGCCTGAAACTCCGTCCTCAACAATTTCTGGCATGCTGGCAACATCGCTGCAGATGGCCGGAATGCCGCATGCCATTCCTTCGAGTAACGTTTGCCCAAGCAACTCGGGCACATTGGTGGTGCCTCCATAGAGGTTCTTGTACACGCTGGGAAGTACGACACAAAGAGAGCGGCGATAGGCATTCACTAGTTGATCGTCCGTGCAGTCGTGGCGAAAGACCACGTTCTTGCCAGCCGAAAGTCTCTGGAGTTCGGCGAAGAATTTTCCGTCATAAGGCTGGCCAATCATTTCCAGGCACATGTCCCGCGGAAGGGCTTCTATTAAGTAATTAATGCCCTTGTGAGGCAGGAGGCGTCCGACGAAGAGTACAGTCTTGGATTTTGGAACCGACTGATCGGGGGAGAATTTGCGGAGGTCGACGCCCCCGAAGATGACGTGCGCATTGCGGGCGTGTTCTTGCTTGAACATTTTCCGGCTGTATTGACTGATGTGCAAGTGGCCGTGGTACCAGGAGTCCGTTGAAATGTAGGATGAAATGTCCCAGCCGCCGCCGCCCAGTTCGCTTACAAACACGCGGCGTCCAGTTAAACGGCAGAAGAGCGCCGCCAGGCTGCTGGAGGTGACGTACTGCTGATGACAGTGGACCACATCAGCGTTGCGAAGCAGGGAAAGAAGGGGCCTGATGGCGATGGGATTGCTTCGCTGGGCCTTGATATATCTCGCTTTTCCTATCACTTGAATGGTTAAGCCGTCGGCAGTTTCGGTCTGAGCGTCTTCCCCGAACGTAACCAAGGTTGTGGGAACCCTGGCGGACATATGGCGCGCCAATTCAAAGGCGTAACGTTCGGCGCCACCCACCACTCCGCCGTTCGGCGTGAATAATGCGGGCACCATGTGGATTACTCGCAAGACAGGGATTCCATTAGAGACTTAAACAGTTCCGGGAGCCAACCGTCCAAATCCCGGCACGATTCTCTGAATTCGGGCAATCAGATGTTCGATGTAGGGCCAGAGTTCGCTCTTCTTGAGGCATGTACTCATGACAAGCGTGTAAACAAGCAAAATCCCCAGAGCCGCGAATGCGGCCTTGGGATAAGAATTTATCCAACCGAGCGCCGAAACCTTCCAGAAAAGAGCGGCTAAGAGAGCAAACCGCCAACACCAAGGGAAGAATGGCTTGACCATGGCAACAGGCGACACCCCGCACTCGCGGGAGAGCAGATAAAGGCTAGCTGGGAAAGCGAACAGAGCCGCGGTCAAAAGATATGAGCCGACGACACCGTAAGCGCCAAAGAGACGACTTAGTGCGAAGGCCAGCGCGGTGGACAGAACGCCGTCGGC
The DNA here is from genome assembly GCA_003163855.1 of Bryobacterales bacterium. GTDB lineage: Bacteria > Acidobacteriota > Terriglobia > Bryobacterales > Bryobacteraceae > Bog-105. The sequence continues at coordinate 14,081 of PLRJ01000019.1, forward strand.
CAGAGATTTCAGCGCGAGCTGTTTCTCATACCCGAATGCGAACAACGCCACTACGAAACAAAGGTCCAACTGCCTGACGATTGTGTTGGCGATAAAGAACAGAGTAAGGGAGTTGCCTCCGAAAATCTTGCTCCCGACCCAAAGGATGACAAATGGTTTATTGAGACAAAGCACGAGGCTAGCGACGGCGCCAGAGATAAGCATCATTCCAAGGCCCATGGCGGTGCTGACCCGGAGGAGTTGTTCACGGGATTCGGAGACCTTCATTTGGCTCAAACCGGGCAAAGCCGCTTGCAAAATGATGATTGGCTGATTTGCCAATACCGAAAGCAGTTTATTTGTGCAGGAATAGACAACGACCGCGGCAGGGCCGAGAACGTGACCGACGATGAGCAGGTCGGTGCCGGCTACCAGGACCTGAGCGAGTTGTTGAACGCTGATCCAGGTGCCTTTAAAGAGATCGGTCCAAACCACTTTGAATTGCTGGAAGAGACCGTTCACGGAGACAAGCCAGGGGAAGAGGCGGCGGAGAGCAAAATAGCAAGCTAGCGAGGAGCCCACCTGACCTACCAGCCAGCCGACCGCAAGCGAATAGACGCGAGCGCCCATAAATACGGCGACCACAGTTGTCAGAGTGGAAGCCAGCCATACCAGGCTGCGTATCTGGCCTAAAAGCCTTAAATGTTGAAATCCCTCAAGTGTCGCGGCAAAAATGCGGAAGGGAAAGGCAACAACAAAACCAATGACTACGAGAATGGTTGGAATTCTGAAATCAATCGGAATGGTGGAAGAAAACAGGAGTATACAGCCGGCAATAACCAGAACCAAGGCAGTTTGCCAAATGACTACTCGAGCGGTTCTTCCCACCAGGATGTTTAAGTCCTGGGCTTTTTCTTTTGGATCGCAGCCGCCGGTAGTGTAGGCAATTTCGCGGGGAAGAATAGCGACCGTGCCGAAGTCGGCGAGCATTGCGTAGCCCAAGATTTGCATACATTCCAACCAGCCACCGTAATCACTTTGACCAAGGTGCTTGAGGAGGAAAGGGGTTAGCCACAATCCTGTGAGCATGATGATCGCCTGGTTGAAGTAGCCGAAGGCGGCGCCGTCGAGAAACGCTCGAGTTCTCATGGATAGGTTGGTGCAGACCGAAAAGCGAACGCTGACAGAGCCGCCTGAGGGCGGCTGGGCTTACATTTGATTGCTGGCTGCAAAACTGCGCTCCTGGCTGGAAACACTTGGCAACTGATTGGGATCCGCCACGATAGCATCGTACAAGCTAAGTGTTTTAGATATCATCTTGGCGGATGTGAATTCCTCCAACACTCTTAACTTGGCTGCCAAGCCATAGCGGCGGCGCAAATCTGGATCTCTTAATAAGCAATTCATCGCTGCCGTCAAAGCGGCTTCATCGGAAGGCGGCACAGTTAGACCAGTTATCCCGTGCTGTGAAACGTAAGGCACACCCGATCGCAGGTGTGTGTTAATTACCGGCTTCCCCGCAGCCATTGCTTCAAGCTGAACGATACCAAACGCCTCGCTTCTGGCCACGGACGGCAGGACGAAAAGATCGGCGGCATGGTTGTACGGACGGACGTCTGACACGTGCTCCAGAAGTGTGATCTTATTCAAGACCCCTAGGGAGTTGGCTAATTGCTTGAGACTGTCTCGTAGCGGGCCTTTACCAATAATAATGAGGGAGGCATCAACACTTCGCATTGCCCGGATGAGGTAATCGAAGCCTTTGTAGTAAACCAATCGTCCGACAGCGAGTATGATTGGGCCTTTATGGCGATCGCGGATTGCTTTGACCTCGGATGCATTTGGCTCGTCGAAAGCATCAGCGGCAATACCGAAAGGAACGACTACGCACTTGTCCCGAAACCTTCGGAGGATAGGCGAATGCTCGATAAGCGCCGGAGAGGAGCAAATGATGGCGCACGCCCGTTTGAGGAAACGGAGAAGAAGCGGGCGGAAAGCAGGCTCGGTAACGGTTTGGCGAACAATGTCACTATGATAAGTGACGACCAAGGGTTGCTTGCAGGAACTCGCGAGGTAGGCTATCGCCGCCCAAGGGTTTGGCAGGTGGATGTGGACTACGTCGCACTCGGCTTTTCGAAGGCTATTTATCAGTCCGGGGCAGATGGGTGTCGAAAGGAGAGAAGCTGACATCGACAGCCGCTCCACCGGGATTCCGTCTATATTTTCGAGGCTTGCGCGCGGCTCCCCGGAGACCAACACCTGCACCCTCGCATGTCGATGTAGGCCGGTAGCGAGCAGCCGGAGATGTGTCTCAATGCCACCCTTTGCGGGATGGTAGAACTTGCCGACTTGGAGGATTCGCATGGTTAGTTGTGGCAAAGCGTTTAGTGCGACTACGAATTCGGAAGCTTGTTCTTCCGAAGAACCGTGAGCGAATGTACTTCGTCGATTACCCTAAAAGCCGAGTCGCGAAGGATCACTTCGGATGTATAGCGAACGCTCCCCGTATCCGACAAATCGCGTTCATTACTGGATCGACTGTCATGACACGCCACTATGCCGCATGAAGAGATCAAAGGACTCCATGCCTCCCAATCGGCACGTAAACCGTCATAGCTGTGGTCGCCGTCTATGAAAAGGAAGTCAACGGCCTCTCCCGCCGCTCGGAGCCGATTAGCAGCTTCGACCCCAGTCTCCCTAAGCCAGACTATTTTCCGGTCCCTGAAAGCTGACAGCTCTCTCTGCGCGATGATTTTTTGGACGCTGAAACCGAGCCGGCCAACCGGGTAGGGATCTATCGCAAAAAACTCGCCAGTGTCTGACATGGCACGTAATAAACGAGAACTGGTGACGCCATGCCACACGCCAATTTCGGCAACCTTTTGGCGGCCAGATGCGTGCAGCGCGAGAACATCTCGTTCGGAGTCCGTCGTCTGGGTCTGCGCTTGACATAAGCCAACCGTCCACAAACACAAATGAACGAAGGGGGAATTCAGAGTCAGCATGACTAGTTAAGCTGGGAGGACAGGGCCGTGGCGGAGTGCATGACGGCTCGGTAGATTGCCACAAATTGGGCTGCGGAGTTTTCCCAAGTGAAGCGCGCGGCGTTTGTTAGTCCGCGGTCTTTGCGTTTCAACCAAGAGGCCTGGTGACCAAGTTTTTCGACTAACAGGCTGCTTACTGTTTTGGCCCAAAGCGGAGGATTATCGGGCGGACAAAACACCGCGGCATCGCCACCAATTTCACGCAGAACCTTCAAATCGCTGGCAACTACCGGACATCCACAAGCCATGGCTTCGGTTACGGGAAGACCGAAGCCCTCGGCATCGGAGGTTATCAATAACAGGTCAGCGCGGCGGTAAACAGCAGACAAGGTCCGGCGGTCGATGTGCGGCAATACATGGATGGCCTGGCGGATGTCTAATCGATGGGCGATCTCTTCTTGAGAAGCTGTAAACGGGCCACCCACACGAACCAGCTTAATGTCGGAGTCTGTGGCTCGAACCTCGGCAAACACTTTGAGGAGGACATCGATTCTCTTGCGGGGAATCGTGCTTCCAACGTGCAACAGGTATCGGGACCCTGGGTTGAGTTTGAGAAGTTTCTCGACTACGGCGTCTGCCTCAGGGTCAGGATAAGGCGAGCATTCCGGGTGTGCCGCATGTAGAATCACATCAATTCGATTGGCTGGAACTAGCTTGTGCCTAACCAACTCATCTCGGACACTATTGCTGTCGCAGATGATGCGAGAGGCCTTAGAGAACCCATCGAGAATTCGTTTGGTCATTAAGCGAAAAGGGCGCGACCGCCGTTCTTTTTGCGGCTCGAGGATGCACCTAAAGGTATCGAGGTCATGGCAACTGACCACCGTAGATGCTGGCGGCAGTTCATGAACCAATTGCGAATAACTGTGATCGACTATGTGAAACACGTCAAACTGTGAGACTCGTTTCCGCAACCACGATGGGTAGGCGAGGAAGCGATGAAGCAGGCGTTCGGCATTGTGTGTTTTGGCGCTGCGTGAAAAGCTGGGCAAATGGGACAGGGGCTTTTTAATGGGAGGGCGCAATTGTTCGACGCAAATGTCAGGGTGGCCCTTTTTCAGACAGTTGAAAAGCATGTCCGCCACCAAGTCCATGCTCGGCCATTGCTCTTCAAGCGGATCGCAGACGAGAGCGACTTTTAGGGGAGACATCACTGAACTGAAGCCATAAGGATGGATTGAAGCGCCTCAACGTGAGCATTCGTGCTGAATTGCAATGCCTTTTGCACAGCTCTCTTGCAGAGAGCGGTGTGATGGTCCGGGTCCGACAGGGCGCGTTCAATAGCATCGCTTAAGCCTTCCGCCGTGGGAGGATTCCCTGGCGCCAACTCACCATTGCTACCGCTCTCAAGCCAGGAAGATATCCCACCAACATTGAAAGCGACGGCTGGGACGCCAAAAGCAGCGGCTTCAAGTCCAACCAAGCCAAACGGCTCAGGCCAAAGACTGGGAACAACCAGCAAGTCCGATATTTCAAAAAGAGCCTCCTGGCCTTTTCTGTCTACCCAGCCGGCGAAATCCACTGTGAAGGGCAGCCGTGTGGCGGCTTCGCGCAGACGGACATCCTCTGGCCCACTTCCGGCTACAGTCAGATGCAGCTGAAACCCTAGACGCTTCTGGGCCATCTCAAGCGCAGGAAATAGGCACCCAACTCCTTTTAGCTTTGTAAGTCTACCCATAAATAGAATGCGGCCACTTAACGGGCGTGACTCGAAACTACGATAATGCGGTTTTGATGAGGCTTCGTCGATGGGCAAAGGGAGCGTAAACACTTTTTCTGGCTTGACACCATTTCGAACGAACTCTTCTTTCATGTGCGAGTTGGCCACTAGAACCGACGCATGAAGCTGCAGGAAGTGGCTCCGCTTCATTTGCACTTGATAGTCCCTCAGTGCCGTCAATGGATTGAGCCCGCCACAGCGAAGGGGCATGTGCAGCAGCAGGCACATTGGTCCCAGTCGGCGTTCGCAGGGCCTGATGAAGGGGAAAGAGTGCACTTTAGAGCCTGTCGCACAAGTACCGTAATACCCGTGAGCATAGAAAATGGACGTATAGCGGCGCAGCAACTCGCATTCCAGGACCGGCGAAACAAGACCATGTGCGAATAGCAAGTCGGGAGCCCAAGCCTTTACTTCAGCAAGCGTTCGATCCAAGCCAAGTTGAGCGAACGGCCAGCGGACGCAATATCCGCCGGGGTCGAGAGTGTCGTCTCCTTCTTGCGGAACATCTCCGTGAACCAAGCCAAGCTTATGGCCGCGGTGTGCCAGGGCGGGAATGAGTGTTCGGAGATACTTCTCAGTTCCGCCTATCATCCGCACGGATTCGTTGGCTATCAGTATCCTCAAGGCGCCGCCTCGGTAACAAAATGGCCGGCGATGCGATTCTTCTTTTGCGCATTCCGGTAAACGGCTAAAGTCTGGAGTGCGGTGTTCTCCCAAGTCAGGGTGGCGACTTGCTTCCGTGCCGCTTCTCCTAAGCGGTTTCGTAACGTCTGATTGGTTGCAAGCTTGCGCATTGCAACAGCAAGTGCCTCGGGATTTCGAGCCGGAACAACCAATCCGCTGGAACCGTCTTGAACCATAAGGCCTGCTCCAACGGGAGTAGCGATGCAAGCGAGTCCCTGACTCATGGCTTCCACCAGAACCATGCCGAACCCTTCGTAAGTTGAGCAAAAGATCAGGGCATCGTGAAGGCGATACTGCTGCATGACGAAATCCTCTGGAAGTCGTTCAAGCACTTTCAGGTAGGGCTGTGCTGCTTGTGAAAACGCGCCTCGGATCTCCGACTCAGGAGCAGAACCACCCAAAATGGTCAGATTCAGGGGGGGGCCGGCGGCCACGAAACGATTGAAGGCACTCGCCAAATAGTCGATTCCTTTCATTCCAGTCCAACTTCCGCAGAATAAGAACCCTTGGCCGCGAACACTTTCGCCATTAGACGCTGGGGTGCAAACTTGTTGGGACACTCCATGCGGGATTACAACGACATCCTCCGGTTTCTTCCATCGGCGCTGGAGGACAAACTCCCGGTCGTGGTCATTTAAGAGAATCAATTTGTGTGCCGCTCTGGCTGAGGCTTCCACCTGTGTCAGACGAACAGCGGGAAACCAAATTCGTTTTTGCCACGGTTTGTGCAGCAGACCATGCCGGTGGTCATCCACCATTCGGCGGTAATTCAAGTGTTCCAGGCCATTCGAGCGACTTATAACGACGCTATCGGAGAAAATGCCGGTACGGCAAAGAAAACTAAAGACCCAGCCCTCAGCGCTAGCAATATCAACGACATCATAGCGACCGCGGGACTTGATTGAGGCCATAACTTTCTGCGCAGTAACAGCCGGGCACAGTGCCTGGCGCAGATAGCCGTTAGAAGGAAATCGACCTAAGTCTTCGCGGAAAAGGACGTCGCAATCATGTCCAAGCGCCTGAAACTCCGATTGCAGCTTCAGCATAACCTTGGAAGAGCCAAGGCAAGGGTCGTTAAGATAATCGCCGACAAGGAGTATTTTCAAGGGTTGCCGAAAGAGTTGTTCTGTTAATTTAGAGGCTGTTTGGCTAGCCACGAGTAGTATTCGCGATATTGCTGACCCAGTCTGACCACTGAGAAATCCTGGGCGCGCCGAAGTCCGAGGGACGATAAGCGGGCTCGAAGAACATCCTCGTCTAGGAGGGAGACGATAGCATTTGCCCACCCTTGAAGATCAGCTTCGCCAACGATTTTCCCGGCCTCACCAATGACCCTGGGAATTTCGCCGGAGTCGCTGCCAATAACGGGAATGCCGGAGGCAAAGGCTTCTATGATGACTCGGCCGAATTGTTCGCGCCAGTTCTTTGTTGTCTGGCTTGGCACAACTAGCATGCTCATGGCTCGGAGATAGCGAGGCACTTCTTCGTGGTTCGCGAGAAGAATACGGACCCGCTTGGCTAAACCCCGCTCCAAGCTCCAGCGTTGGACCTCGTGTTTGTAAGGGCCACTCCCGAGAATGAGCAGCGCCCAATCTTTATCAATTATTTGATCCAATGCCTGAGTCAAGACTTCAAGTCCCTTGGCCTTAGTAAGTCGCCCAACGAAACCGATGACCGGACCGGAAAGGGCAAGCTCACTCCTTACTTGGTTTCGCTCTTCGGTAGTGGCGGGCCGAAAGGCCTCCAAATCAACCGCGGCATCGAGTATCCATCCGGTATCTGAAGGATAATTGCGCTCCAGCATTGCCTGATAAACGAGTTTGCCGCCGGCAATCCAACCCTGGGTTCTTTGTAAGACGCGTTTCTCAAAACATGAGAAGGGTGGCGGATACCGCTTGACGTAGTTTTGATCAGTTCTGAAACAGAATCGAGCGTGTCCGCCCTCAACAGAAGTGGCAACTTGGTAGCCGGCATAGACGAAAGGTTCCTCCCATGCTTGGACGACGTCGAATCCACCTTTGCTTATTAGTGCGTTTAGTTCTGTCTTGTCATAGAAAAAGATGTGTGGAAATCTGGTCAAGTGCGCGTTAATGCCAACCGTTCTAAGCTTCGAGGAAGACGGCTCTGGTTCTAGACGTAGACGGCGAAGATCACCGTGATGATATAGGGGAGCGGCCACCGTGACCTCAAAGCCCCCGTCGGAGGCAATTTCGCGCAAAACTGATCGGTTCATCGCTACGACGTACGGATGGCCGATAGCGAGAACCCGAAGAGGACGTGGCATTGGCTTAGAGTGTTTTGACCGCCAAGCGTTCTACCGAGGCATTCGCTGCGCTGGAAGAGTAGGCGATGGCCTTAGCCAAAGCAAGTGACGGGCGTTCAACCCATCGATACATAAAATATGCTGCCAAGATAGAAGCGCCCATGCCAGCCAAAAGTGCAATTGGCGGCCCGGAGTCATTTTGAATCAATCGGTTCATTAAGCGCTCGACACGTGTGCCCACAATCGTGTGAACGAGGTAGAGCGAGTAGCTGATGACGCCAACGAATTCTAAAGTGCGTGACCTGAAGTTAGCAAACGCAATGAGAAGCCCTGTGACGAGTGAGACTGCCGATATCAGGGGGCCTTGGCAAGCCGCGGCACACAAGGCGGATGTAGAGATGCGGATCAGATATTGGCGCTTAGCGATGATATGCGAACGGTACTGAAACGTGAAGATTCCGATCAGGAACACAAAGAGATAAGGAACAATCAAGCCTCCGTGGTCTGCATATGCTCGAATCGGAAAGCTGTGGTGACTCCATAGAAGCGCGAGTATGGGTAAGTAGAATACTAGTTCCCACTGAAAGAATTTGCCCGCTAGGATAGGGAACATAATGCCGATCAGCAAATAATATTGGAATTCGACGCCAAGTGTCCAAAACACAATAACGATCCATTGGCCGCCCGTAAAAGCGTTCAAATAGCCGACGTGCATTAATATCTGTGCCCAAGTAACCCGGGGCGTGTGTACGTCGAATATTGGCGAGAGACTTGCGAGATATACAAATGCGATTTCCAGTGCAATTGAAAGAAAATAGGGGGGATCGATTCGGCAGATTCTTTTTAATAGGAACCGCCCATAATCAGCTGTCTTGTAATCAGCTTGGAATAAGGTGTACGGAAGGATGAAACCGGATATTACAAAGAAGACATACACGCCAAGCCAGCCGTAGCTAGCGGATGGAGCAAAGATTCCAAATCCGGCCAAGTGACACCAGACTACGGACAAGGCGGCTACGCCGCGCAGGGAATCAACGACAGGCAGGCGTGCGGTTTTTGACACGGCCGAAATCGAGAAAGTGCTTTCCGCTGCCGTCATACGCTAGGTTTTAAGAGTTTTCGCAAGTGCGCTTCGATTGAAAAGCAATCGTCGTACGTTTGGAGCGCACTTTCAGAAAGGGACGAGCGGGCGGATTGGTCGGTCAGCAGTTTATTTACCACGGTCGCGAAGATATCTGGCCGGCCGAGTGGGCACATTTCCACTGCCCGTTTGTGCGCCCAGAAGCTCTCTGTTAAGGGGCCCGAAGTAGTGACAATCGGCAACCCATGGGCCAGACCCGCCATCACACTAGTTCTCCTTGTTGTGACGCCATCTAGAAATGGCTGGATCATTACATCACAGGCCGATAGATGGGCTGAAAGCTCAGGAGCTGACAAATTCCCAACACCAAAGATGCTCCCGGCAGAAGGCAGGTATTCGCGCGTTTCTTTTGCGAATTCCTCAGCGCCGCGTCCGAGCAACAGAAACGACACGGACGGTATAGCGGCATAGATCGACTGAATCACCTTTTTCAACAGCGGCTTAATATTGTCCCCGTAAGTGCCGAAGTGACCTACGATATGTTCGGATACTTTATACTTCTTCCTCACAGTATCAGTGAGTCGCTGATTAGGAATTCTAGGAATGTTGCTGGGTATCGGCAGGCATTCGCACCTCCCTCCGAGCATCGGTTTCCAGGACGACGTCGACACAAGAGCTCGGCTGGCCGCCCGCATGGCAAGAAAGGCCATCAGCCGATTCACCATACCTAACAAATTGTGCTTCAGTGATTGGCGAACTCCGATAGGGTAAGCGACCTCGTGAAACATAATCCAGGGATTGCTTCGGCGTTGAGTAAGTAACCAGACGCAAAATCCGACGTTCAGTCCCTTGAAACCAAAAGCGTGTGGGACGTACTGGACAAGCAGCCGACGAGACCCCTGTTGCCCCTTAAAGAGCTTGCTGATAAGGCGAAGATCTTTAAACCTGAAAGTACCATCCGTCTCATGGATAACCACTGATCCATCAGTCTGTTGTCGTTTTTGAATGCACGCGGGTACCCAGACATGGACTTCCTGGCCGAGGCTGACAAGCGATTGAGCGACTTGATGTGTATAATCGCTAACCCCACCAGTTATTGGCGGATATTCTCCCGTTATGATGTGCCAGCAGACTCGCGACGTTTTCTTCCAGGCGCAACTTTCGCTTTCAGGCGGCGCGGCGTGGTTCGGCATTGCTTGTTTCGGCGAGTGCAACAAACTCGCGCGCCATATCGTTCCAGGTATAGTTACGGAGGACATCGCCCAAAGGAGCAAAACGCAGAGACCATTGCTGCGCGCACTTTCGCCATTGAAGGAGCTTATTTGCCAGAGCAATTGCATCGTCTGGATCAGCGATAAGCATTGCTTCCAGATCTCTCGGATACCTTTCAGCAATGCCAGATGAAGCCGATACCATGGCGGTAAGCCCCCGGCAAATCGCCTCCTGAACATTTAGTCCGTAGGCTTCATATCGTGTCGGGCTAACCAAAAGATCGGCAGCCGCTAGTAACTGATGTACGTTCTCGGAGAAACCAAGAATCCGAAGCCGATTTTGCAATCCCAACCTCGCAACTTCAGATGCAAGAACATCAGTATCTCCCGCGCCCGCGACGAGCAGGTCCATATCCCATCCGGCGTCACCACACAAGATTTTCCAGGCCTTCACAAGAGTGTCGATACCCTTGCGCCTATCGCGACCGATTGCACCGACGAAAAGCGCGATCTTCCGAGAGGACTGAATGCCGAGCGATGAACGAGCGGCATTCCTCTCGCCTAAAGTGATGGGTCTAAAGTCTGGATCGCTACCGAGGTATAGAGTTCTGATGCGGCTTGGATCAACAGAGAAGTGTTGCAAAAGGTGAGCACGTGTGAGATTGGAGTTACATAGAATCAGCTTGGCTTTCTGATAAGCCGCCTTTTCTCGATTCCGGTGGAAAGACTGGATCAACTTTGCTGAGCCATTACGCAACAACGATTCGGTTTGAGCAGCAGGGTGCCACGCATGATGGATGTAGTGCGCCCAGTTTATGCCTGGCCAGATGCAGCTTGCGCCGTTAGAAACAACTTTGGCGGCGGGCCAGCGGGACTGAACTTTTCTTGCTAGTGAACGCCCAGCGTAATCGAGAAGAGGGCTGCTTAAGGTTACAGATCCTGCCGGCCGGGGAACTAAATGTAGAGTTACCAGCGGATTGGCTTTCAGTGCTGAATCCGCAAAATGAGTGACAAGAAACACTCGCACTCCTTGGGAAGCAACGTAGTCCGCCAGCGCGAAGTTTGCCCGATCCATGCCGCCCTTGAGGCTGAAATCGCCGGTTACGATGACCCATGGAGATTGCTGCATGGCTCAAGCACTGAACGACGGCATAATGATGCGGCGCGATGCTTCAGCCGGAAGAAACTTCAGTTTTTCATTTTTCTCGTCTCGTTGGGCAGCGGTAGACACCCAACCCAAGCAGAGCAGGAGGATAGCGGTGGAAGGAATAGCCGTCAGCAGTCCAGTTCCGGTTAAACCAAGAAAAAAGGAGATACTGCAGGTAAACCATCCAAGACGCCTGCCGACCAACCAGCGTGTTCTCTGGAAAGCGGTACGGTGCTGGAGGTGCCACACGGCGAGCGACGCCCAGAGAAGACAGCCAATTAATCCCTGCTCGGCAAGGATGCGGGCGTATTCATTTTCCATGAAGATCTGATTGTGAACTTGGTTCTGAAGAAAGTAGGGCATGCTTGTGCCTCCTCCGCCCAAGCCGTTACCCATGGGATATTTGTTTAAAATCTCCCAGAAGCCCAGATTAACGCTCGTTTGGAAGCGGCCAGTTATCGTCCCTTCCTCGGCCAAGCTAGTGAATCGCTGCAGCCGATCATTCTTTGACGCCAAGAAAGCGATAAGGGCTAATGCGACCACCCACGCAACGCGGGCCTGCAGTTTTAAGCGTCCGGTGAAAGTCGCAATCAGTATCAGGATGGCGGCCACTATAAAATTTGTCCGCGTGGCTGACAGCAACACTCCGATGAATGCGGCGGTTATGCCAGCCATAAAGAGGGTGCGGTTCTGTTTTTTCTGGCCTGGGAGACTCCATGCTCCAAACAACCACGCGATGGATAGAACCATGGCCCCGCCAAAGGCGTGAGCATTGGTGAAAATAGATGGAATTCTATATTCGCCTCCTGCAACGTCGTTGCTGGCATAGATAATTTGAGTGACTTCATTAACTGGATAGAATTTCTCGATACCCAGAAAGTATTCAAGCACGCCAAAGGCGAAGGCTATCAGATTCAGCACGGCAAATCCCTTCGCAACGATCAGCAAATCGCTCTCCTTTAAGCGACATCCCAAAAGGATTAAGGGCAAGAAGAAGATACAACCTCGGAGCCCAACCATGGTGACCCAAAAATTCTGAAAAGGTAAAAGCGCCATGAACAAAGGCCAAATCATTAGGGCTAGGGCCCACGTCTGAATATCGCTCTGTTTGTTTTTTTCGCCTCGCTTAACCGACCAAGTCTGGCTGGCATACAACCCTAACAATGCGGAGTCGAATATGAAGTGAGATGCCGCCGAGGGAAGATTGGCGCGAACAATGCCGTAGGTATAACCAAAACAGAGCACAGCCACTATCCCGTTGCCAAGGGAACGGCGTCCAGCCCGAAGGGTAACGAGGAGTGCGGCAAGGCAGACTAGAATTGCGAGCATGTCGGCTTATGATAGGGAATTCAGGACAGGACCTGGCAAGATGCAAGCTAGTGTTTCGGCGAAGACATGTAGCTGGGTCTTCGGATCACATAGCGCCGTGGCACGGGCTACAGAATCTTTTGCCTGTCGTTTGCGCCGGTCGGGGTCATCTATCAGGCCGCTCAGTGCTTCGGCCAATGCCCCCGCATCGCATGGGTCCACCAGGACGCCGCAAGAAGAGTTGACTATCTCGAGGGCAGCACCCATTTTAGTGGTAACTACAGGAAGGCCAGCCAGCAAGGCCTCAATAAAAGTTCGGCCAAATGGTTCTGGCGACAAGTTAGGTTGGCAATGGATGTCGGCGGCGGCGAGCAACCTGGACACATCGGTTCTTTGGCCAAGGAACCGGATGCGCTCCGCCAGCCCGAGTTCTGCGGCTCGGCGTTGTATGGAGGCGAAATATTCTCGCTCATGCGGACGTTGAGACCCGCCCACCATCCAGCAGACCCACCCTGGCTTGTGCCTAAGCTTAGAAAGAGCTTCCAGATGGAGCAGATGTCCTTTCCATCTCTCCATCCGACTTACCTGAATGATTACGGCCTCCCCGTCCTTCACTTCAAGCTCGGATCTAACCTTATTACGTTCCGATTCAGAGATGAGACTGCACGGAGACACCGGCCAATAGATCACCTTTGTGGGAATGCCTGGGTATACGCGGTGAGCCGTCGCGGTGGTGAAGAAGCTATTAGCGAGTATGAGTTTGGGCTTGACTCTGCTGGCGAGCCTTTCCAACCAATGCCGGCCATCGGTAGAATCGTGGAGCGAAAAGACAAGGGGCACACCCGCTTTAGTGACGATGGGACCGAATATTGATTGGCACCAAGCCGAGTGACAGATTACAACGTCGAAATGCTCTTGCCGCAAAAGACGGGCCAGTTTAAGCCGTGCTGCAATTGCTGACCATGGCTTTCGAAGACGGACTGGATTCAATAGATAAGTTTTGGCCAAGCCATCTAATTCCCGATGTAAACGGCCATCGAAACACAGGCAAAATTCAAGCTGCATCGGCGGACACAAGCTCTGATCTTTTGCCAATGTAACCAGAAGAGTCTCAATCCCTCCATAAAGGTTTCCACTGTAAATGTGGAGAACTCGCATTCTGGGCAACGGCACGCTAACTGTTTGCGAATTCTTGGACTTGACCATGAAACTTTACACGTTTGTAGAGATGATTAAGTTCGGAAGCAATCCTGGAATCGTCAAACGCTTGCTGAACGGACCTTCTCGCGTTTACTCCAAGCTGGCAGCGCATACTGGTATCCCGTAACAAAAAGAGAATTTGCTCAGCCATTTCACCCACATCACCACACTGGTATGACAACATATCCCGGCCATGGCTAAACAGTTCACAAGCACCACTTTGTTTGCTGGCAACAACGGCCTTACCACAAGCCATGGCTTCCACGATTACCATGCCAAACGGTTCCGGCTGAGTACTGGCATGAACAACCACGTCTAACGAACGCAAGGCCGCATCCACCGGATGGATAAAGTTTGTGAATCCAACCCGCCCACCTAAGCCCAGGCGTTCGACTTCCGCCCTTAGTTCGGCCAGAGTGTGCTGGCTGCCGTTGGTCTGGTAAATTGGGCCGCCTATGATATACGCACGTAGCGCGATGTCGGATGGCAGACGGGAAAGGCTTTCCAGGAAAAGCATATGGCCTTTCCATCGGGCGAACGTAGCCACAAGACCGATTCTGAGAGTGCCTGCTGGAGCCGACTGAAGTCCCGCAGCGGCATCGAGATCTATGGTGGGACCAATTGGCGAAAAGCGCTTAAGATCCACCGAGTTATAGATTGTCGTCACTTCCGGCGGGGGCGCACAAACAGACTCCACGTCGTCTCGTACGCTGTTCGAGTTAGCTATGATGACGTCGCACTTTCCTCTGTGCCACCTAAGCAGTGTCTTCATTAGGGGGCGCGAACTTACATAATCGTGGATATGCCAGATAACCGGAATCTTGGAAGGCCGTGCCCAAGCACCTAGCAAATGCATCTTGAAACCATTCGAATGAATTAGTTCCGGATTTAGCTCTCGGAGAAACGCTGTCAATTGACTCAAGTAGCGCAGTGAGTTATAAAACGCTCCGACGGCTTTGTAGAGTCTGGCCCCCCCTACTGCCGAGTCGCTGTCACCAAAGCTCGCCAACTGCCGAGGAAACGGAATCACTTTTGTCAGGACTCCAAGAGGTTTAACCTTGCCGACCAAGGGGCCGGCGGCACCGAGCACCAAGCTCAACTCCCAATCGGGCTGAGCCGAGCGGAGGCTTTTCAGAAGTTCGAGGAGACTGGTCTCAGCTCCTCCCATTTGAGCAGAGGCGCTTAGATAGGTGATTCTCAACGAATTTGCCGATCGGCTGAAGTCTATTGAAGCGAACGCCAACCCGGACGGCCTATAAGATCCTGGGCGCGGGTGGAGTCCGTGGTCGCCAAAAAGCTGGTAGGCAACCAAGTAGATCGATCGGTAGCGACTTCGGCCCTTATGATACTGGGTCCCCAGAAGGAACGACCGATCTGGAAAATCGTGTATCCCGCAGCCTCAAGTAGCATTGCTGACTCTGTTGGGTAACGATGGTGATCTTCGAAAACTATATCGCGTATCTTGCCATTCACCAGCAGGGATTGAGCCCCTCTCAATACGCTCGACTCGTGACCTTCCACATCGATCTTTGCAAGGCCGATTTCCATTCCGGAAGGAAACATTTCATCCAGGGATACGGCATTCACCGAAAATGCGACTGAGTTCGCTCTTGTCTCCCTGGAGGTTTTGGAACTTTGGAAGGTGAGCACTGCAGAAAGCCCGCGATTGACGGCAAATTCCGGGGGTTGACTGAGCATTACCTTGCCGCTTTGCATTGAAACTGCTGACTGAATCAACTGTATGTCGTGGCTTTGATTTCGCCATAGCTTAATGTTTTCACTGAGTTCTTGGAAGACTTCAGGGTTTGGCTCGAAACAGTAAACTCGCTGGCAGCCGCGGGCCAGCATCACCGAGGTCATATACCCAATGTTTGCTCCGATATCCAGCGCCACATCGCCGGGATCAAGAAGCCGCCAGATTACCTCCGTGACAGGAAGATCAATTACCCCTAGGGTATTCAAAATTAGACCATGTTCCTCCGCAGAGCGAGCCCGAATAGGAAGGCCCCAGGGAAGCTCATGTAGAAAGAATTCTGCAGCAGGTTGAGAATTCGTCTTGATGATGCGATGAAAGAGAGTTGCCGGCCGGAAAAGATACTCTGGCTTCAGCAAACCAGCGAGACTTGGCATTGCGTCAAGGAGGTAGCGGGTAAGGAAGAGGAATTATTAAAAACATTCCCAGCACGTCAGGAAAAGCATCTACGAACGTGCCGGGGGAGACTCAACGAGAGGGCGGTAAAACTAATACCAAAGCTTGCCGTTTGATGGATTGTAGCAGGTTAAATACAAAAGCCCATACTTACTCACAAGGGCCGGATCGGATCCATAAATGTAACCTGACAGATAAGCTTGAGTCGGACAGCCAATCTGAGGCTGCGAGGTATGCGCAACAGGGGAGACTGAAGTCGAAAGGGCGCTCACAGGCGTCGAGATGGTACCCGTTGCCACCGCATTGCTAGAACCCGAAGTGACCGTCATTCCAGCGATTGCGGCGCCGGCAGTAGCAGCCGAAGTTACTCCAACTCCAACGAGACCGGTTGGAAAGCTCCGTGATGACTTGACTGTCGCTTTACCTTCCGCGCCAAGGGCCTTCGGAGTTTCAGATGCTTTGGCAACAATGAGTTTAGATCCCGGGGCTATCTTGTAGTCCAAACTGCCACAAACAAGAATCAGTTTAGGCTCTTGAGCCGTGCCCATCAGACTGGCTGTTGAATCCTTGCCCAGTTCAACACTGCTGCCATCCTTAAAAGAAACCGTGGCAGGCGCGTCAGAGGTTGCCAATTTGTCACCGGCTACTAAAGGCCAGGAATTGATAATCACGCCGGTCAGCGCATGTCCGTCCAGAGCGATTGGTTGCGGGCTTGTCACCGTGGCCACCGTGGGAGCAGCGAAGCAAGCCACTCCAAATGATAGAAGAAGTGCAGCTTTCTTAAGCATTGTTGCTTTTCCTTATTGTTGATTTAACGACTGTGCTGCTTACTACGAATTTTGCCTATTACTGAGGATATTCCGTACTGATCAGGTTTTGCAAGGCTATTATGGGCCTGGGGGTACTGGAGCTAAATTTAGCGAAAACTTATCCTTTTGCCAGCAATGCCATTCGCCGAGCCCGCCCCCAGTATCCACGCCATGGTGATTGACGTTGCTGGAACGAACGAATTAAAGTCGGCAATGCTGTGGAGCGCGAGAGCGACTATGCTTCCGGCGCAGGCAATTGCCACTAAGCGGCGTTCCTGACTTTCGGAATTTTTAAGCGGCTTTAATAGGGGAATCAAGATTCCCACCAGAGCGGTCACGATGATGGGCAACCCAACAAAACCAAAATCGGCGAGATATTGCAAGTAGTCGTTGTGGGCGAATTGGACTATCGTAGTGACGGCTACCGCCTGGTGTTTTAAGAAGGCCGATTCGAAGCCGCCGGATCCGACACCAAACCACGGATACTCAGATATCAGCGAACACGTTTCTTTCCACAGAATCGGGCGAGCGTCGCTTATAAAGGTATCGCCGGAAGATAAACCAGCGAAACGCTCGATTAGTTGGCTTGGCTGTAGAACGATGAATAGAACTGCCGTGATCAATCCCAAACTGACAATCGCCAACCACCGCCTGAACCGGGAGAGTCGGACCGCCTGAAGGCAAAGAGCAGCGACAACAAATAAACTGGCGAGAGCCGCCAGAAAGCCTGTCCTGCAAAGAGAGTAGACTATTGCGATCAAAATAAGAGCGGAAATGGCCCAAACGGCACACGCGGCAGCTGCTCGCGCGCTGGAATCAGAGCGTCGGTCATGGCTTCGCCGCATAAGCGCCACTCCGTAAACAACACTGATAGGCAGAGTTATTTCTAGAAAGCCCGAGAAATGATCCCAATTGCTGAACGAGCCACTGGCGCGAGGGCTCTCGGTGGCCTGCCATACCTGAGACATTCCGTAAGCCGCTTCCAAACCTCCCAAGCAAATTATCGGAAGCAATGTCTGCCAAGGACGGAGTCCAAAGCGCCAGCTAAGTTCACGGATCAGCAAAAAGACAACTACATACCCAACAATTGTCAGCATCATTAGCAAAGTGGCAGGGGGGTTAACACTTAGAGGCGCTCGTGAAATTCCTGGAATGACAGGGCCGAGCGCGGCAATCAGCGAGCCTCTTGCCGAGGACAAGAAGTTTATTATGGGAATTGGCAACGGAAGCAGCTGGAAGAGCATATAGCCAGGAATCCCCGCTATACATAAAGTGGTCCATCCAGGTAAGCTCGGGCATCTCGCTTGCGGGTTTGTGAACAAAGCGTAGATGGTAGCAACCAGGGCTATGGCGAATAGCGCCAGCATGCGCGGCGCAACGGGGATGCCTCCATAGAGGAAAAGCGTCCCGCCGAGAGTCATGGATAGAGCTAATAGTGTGACCCAGCCTATCATCAATTGCCTGCCGCCGCCGTTGAAAGCAGCTTTTCACCCAGGAATGGCGCGAATGCTTTTCGCTTTGCTTCCAGTATTCCGCGGACCATGTCGGGCACCGAGACAACAATATTGTGCCCATCCATTGCATTGAATTCGTGTGCCATCAAAACATAATCACCTCCGGAAAGTGGAATTTCCAGATGCCACCTTTCTTGCTCAGGGCAGAGAGCCGGTTTAGTGGTGTAGGCACGCCCAAGCAACCGCATTTCCAGGTAGCAGAGCCCGAATTCACGAGACAACTCTTGAAGTACATTCCAGCAGTCATCAGGACTCGATGCGGCCGCCAACTTCGATTCGAAGTTTCTAAGAGCGATCTGCGAACTAATCAGTTGGCGAAAGGATCCTTGGAGCAATAGCCTACCGGCCGTGTCAAATTCAACGTAGCCAAGCCGTTGCACTCCGAACCAAGTGGCAACTCCGAAGATTACAATAACCGGAATTTCCAATTGATTATTGGACATGCATAGTGAGCACGCCGAGGCCACCGCGCAGATTCCACAGAGCAGCATAGCCACTGTCCGCGGTGAATGGCCCAGATCGAGCAAGCGATGGTGAATATGCCCGCGGTCGGCTCCGAAGATCGGCTGCCGCCGCAGGAAGCGACGTGAGATAGCGAGTAGCGTGTCTAAAAGCGGTATGGCAAGCGCCATCAGTGGGGCCGCCATACCCAGTACGGTTGCGGATTTTTGACTCCATAGCACTCCATAGCATCCCAGCAGGAATCCGATAGTGAGGCTGCCACAGTCCCCCAGGAAAACGGTGGCTGGGCTGAAGTTATAACGGAGGAAACCGAGCAGGCAGCCCACTAAAGGGACCGTTGCATAGGCCAGTAAGACATTGTGCTGCAAAGCGGCGGCCATCAACATCGAGAGACTGGCAACCAAGCTTACTCCCGCTGCTAAGCCATCAACTCCATCAATAAGGTTGACAGCATTGCAGCAACCGACGAGCCAAAGAATAGTGAGGGGTAGCGACCACCAGTGGGAGAACGACGTGCCTCCGACAGTAACTACGTGCACTCCTGCAAAATAGGCCGCGGCGGCGGCGGCGATTTCGCCCGATAGCTTATGCCAGGCTTTCAGATGAGCCAGATCATCCCAGAGCCCAATCGCGAAAACAAGAACAACAGCTGGCGCAAGCTTCCAGATTAGAGGAGAGGAACGCAGGATGAGCCATCCGCCCGTGAGCCCGGTTGTCGTCAGCAAAATCACGGAAATAAGAAACGACAACGCCACCGCGATTCCCCCCACGCGCGGAATGGGGCGGCTGTGAAGCTTGCGGTTCGCGTCAGGAAGATCCACAAGCCCAAAACGAAAGCACAAATTCCGAATAAACGGAGTCAGTGCCAGACTCAAGATGAAACTGGTGACGGCCAGGAACAGCAGGGAGTACATTAATTCGACCTGTTTTAGCGATCAGGGACAGCGGCGTCGAGACAGAGCGCCAGACTGCAATTACTTCTGCTTAGTTCTTTTGCGCCGCATAGTAACTGGCGCGTGAATAGTACTTGTCGTTGTAACCGTAGTAGCCCTTCGGGGATGTTTTTGGATTCCAATCATTCAAGATAGTGCCCAGCACATTGCTTCCATCCTGCTGAAAGAGACGATTAGCGGCGATCGCGGCGTCTCTCGTCGTATGGTTGGCGCGAATGACGAGAACGGTGGCATCGGCCAGGCCAGCCACCACTCTTGCATCTGCCATTTGCAGCATGGGAGGGGTATCAATCAGGACGATGTCAAAGTGGGACCGAACATATTTCAAGAGCGCGGTTAGATGCAGCCCATAGAGAAGATTGGTCGATGCGAGAGTTGCCGGCCCGCTTGGCAGGACGAAAAGCCCTGGAATGCTAGTTTCGCGAATGCAGCCGCCAAGAGAACGATCGCCGTTCAGACTGCTTTTCTCCCGGAGGATGTTACTGAGTCCCAGGTCGTTTTTTACCGAGAAGATCTCGTGCTGTCGCGGTCGCCGGAGATCAGCATCAATAATAAGGACGCTTTGTCCCACCTCCGCAATCGCGATTGCAAGGTTGCTGGTAACGGTGGATTTGCCCTCGCCCGGGCTTCCACTGGTAAGGACAAACATCTTGGTCCTTGTCTCGGCTCGGGTGGCAAACAAAATCGAAACGAGGGTTGCTCGAAAACCTTCCGCGATTGTTGATGGTTTGAACTGCCATGTCGCTAGCTCCATTTTTTCCCGCATTCGGCCGGCACCCGCCTCCCGATCCGCTAGTTCCAACTTTCCTGAGGGAATAATGCCAAGTTCTGGGATATTCAGATAGCAAGCTGCATCACCCGGCTGTTGAATGGTCTTGTCAACGCGGTGGCGGACTATGATGAAGGCCGCTCCCAGGAAGGTTCCAGCCAGCATGCCAATCAGCGAGTTGTTCTTCGTGTCGGGCTTGTAAGGAGCCCTTGGAACTGCCGCCGGATCAACTACACTCACGTTGCTTGCCCGCATGGCTGAAGCTATGGACGACTGCTTCAGTTGGGATAGCATCGCATCGTATAGCATTCGGTTACTGTCGGCTTCCCTTTTAAGGATGTTGTACTGAATAGTTCGCTCGCCTTCGCCGGAGACCTCCTTGACTTGCGTGTCGTAAGCAGTTGCCAGCAGCTTTTCTCTCCTCAAGGCCTCGTTGTACTCGGTTCGAATACGGCCCAAGATGGCGGACCTATCGTGCTCAAAGGCGGATTGGAGGGTATCCAACTCTGCCTGCAAGCGTCTCACCTTTGAATAATTTGGCGTGTAAAGAGCGCTAAGGTCGGCTATTTGGCGTCGAATATCTGTGATATTGTCCTGGGTCGAGCGAAGCGACTCGTCGTTGATAATGTCCGGGAGATCGTCGGGGGCGCTGCTCTGCGCCAATTCATAGCGAGACTGCTTTTCAATACGCTCCGTTGTAGCTTTGGAAAGTTCCCCTTGCAACTGAGCCAGCTTTTCTTCCGACACGTTTTTCTTTTCATCAGTGAAAATCAGGCCCGATTCACGAGCATATTGTTGCAGTGCATCTTCCGACCGCTCCAGTTTGATTCGCATGTCGTCCAATTGATGGCTCAACCAGTCACTGGCTTTCTCAGTGCTCCTCCAGCGCGACTCGAGGTTATGCTGGATGAACTCATCGGCCAGTACATTCAGGAAGTCGGCTGCCAACTTCGGACTAGGTGAATCGACCGTCACTTGCACCACGCGATTCTTGTCGTTAGCGTGCACGCGAACGCTCCCTGCCGCTTGCGCAATCAACATATTAGAAGCTTGCGGACCGCTCGGCTCCGAAAGATGCAAGGCGCGGCGCCACGAAGAGTAACGGGTTGGAGGAACATTAATGGCCCCTTCTTGCGCCTGAAGCTTCTCTACCACGCGCCGGATTATGGAGCCGCTCTGCATGATGGTGATCTGAGTCTGGACGTCAGAGGCAGCAGCCGCACCGGTATCGCTAGGCGTCAGCCGGCCAAGATTCATGAAGTTATCATTCAGGGCCACAATTTCCAGCGAGGTCGAAGCCTGGTAAATAGGAACCTGCGGCAACGTATACAAAAAACCGATGACAGCGCCAATGAAAGCGAAAACCAGCCAAGTTCCTTTCCTT
The DNA here is from genome assembly GCA_003163855.1 of Bryobacterales bacterium. Classification (GTDB taxonomy): domain Bacteria; phylum Acidobacteriota; class Terriglobia; order Bryobacterales; family Bryobacteraceae; genus Bog-105. The sequence continues at coordinate 35,758 of PLRJ01000019.1, forward strand.
TGCCGAAGTGCGCGCCAAATCTCAAGGATTCCCCAACTCTCCGAGTCATCTTCGGTCTCGGTAGAACGTTGTGAGACCAAAGCCTGATCACCATACCCCCGGCGAACCACCATCAATTGGCTGCCCGGGACACTGGTAGGGTCAGGATCTTCGCTCGATCCGTGCGTGTGAGTTGAACTCGTTATCATTCGTTAAAAATGGTAAATGGCGAGGCTGGTGCCTACTTGAATGCCCGTCTCGGCTGTTCTGGTCAGAATTGTTTTCGCCGTACTGCTGGGAACAAAGAGGATGTCGTTTGACTTCAGTTGGACATCTTGGATCTTGCCCGCCAGCAATTTTTTGATGTCAATTGGTATTTCGGTATGAGTTGAACTGCCCGGCTCGGTGCGCGTTATACGGGCGTGACCGCCGGCAGCGCCTTTATCGAGTCCAAAGGCGAGGGCCATTGCTTTCGTCGCGGAAATCGTTTCATCCTGCCCCAGCACAAAGCCTCCCGGTCTCTTGACTGAACCAATGACATAAACCAGATCAGCCTTAGAGACGTAGATAACGTCATCCGGCATCAGAATAATATTCGTAGCTGGGTCCGAGGTTTCGCCGACATTTTTTGTCGGCACAGAGGCGACGCTGTATTGACCCGTCGCATCATCCTTGGCGTTAGGCAGCGGAATGCGGCCCCATTTTATCTCCCGGGTGATTCGAATCGTGCTTCCCGCATCCTGCCTCAGGCCACCCGCGCTAGATATCATTTCAACAAGCGTTTTGTGGCCTGCCAATTGGTGAATACCGGGCGAGCCGATTTCGCCCAGGAAAGATACAGGCTGGCTGCGCAAGTCGAGAATTGTAATCATCGCGTGCGGTTTCCAGACAAACTCGGTGAGCTTCTTTTCGATCTCGGCTTCGAGTTGATTCACAGTGAGCCCGGCCGCGTGAACTCTACCCGCTAATGGGACATTAAGGTCGCCTTGCTGATCGACCCTCATGGTTGCCTGCGCCTCCGGCAGGTCGGTGACCGAGAGCATGACCTGATCATCCGAGCCCAAAATATAATTTGCCGCGGGTACAGATGTGGCCACGCTCGCGGGAGTCACCTCCAAATGGCCCACTGTGGCTTTGCCAGGATCAGAGGGAACCGATTGTCCGTGGTCGGGCGTTAAGGTTGGCCGCGTTGCAATTTGTCTCGCAACGACGCAGCTCGAGGTAATAGCAATCGATAAGGCCAAGGTGCGGATCGCTTGGGACGACAGAAAAGACTTCCTGAAACTTTTGAATGGCGAGATTTTGGCGTACATTTTCTCTTCTTTCGGGTGAGCGGGCAAGCTACCGCCCTTTTATTCACACGAGCCTATTTGCGTCACGGTCAACGCGGCTCTCGAGTGAGGGGAACCAGAAAGATCACCAGTTAGTTCCTCCTTGGTAACACATCAGTATGTCTCGGAGAAAGCCGCAATCGGGTCTAGAGGTACTAAATCCACAATATTACTTATGCGGAGTTTGGCAGATCATTCGTAGCTGTGACTCGACTTACCATAAACGGAAAAGGGGCCTGGTACGAGATTACTGCTTTTTCTGGCTGCAAGCTTGATGACTTGCGCGGCAATTGAAGTATGGCTGAATGAGAACCCGGCGAAACTGACCGACAGACAAGCCTGGTGCGACGCTTGGCTATGCCCACAAGAGTTCTCAGGAAAGCGCATCTATGAACTCATCAAGGAAAGCTCGACACAGGCTTCTCCACAAGCGCTGACCGATCTCCGTCGCGCTCTTTGGCTTGATGCTGCTTCAGCCTATAGTTGGGCGGATCTTGCGGATGCCGAGATGGATGCGAAACATGTAGAGACTGCCAGATATTGCTTTCAAAGAGCACTAGCAGCCGGGCCACTTAACCCAGTAATCCTATTCCGGGCGGCCAACTTTGCGTTCCAGATCGGAGACGGACTGGGAACCCTTCGTCTTTTGAAAACTGTTCTGACGAATGCCGGGTCAGCCTATTACGACTCGACATTCTTGACCTACAGCCGGCTGGAGCTACCGATCCAACAGATTCTTGATCAAGGCATCCCGACCAAGAAACCCGTTGCGGAGGCTTTTCTTCACTACTGGATGGAGGCCAAGAAGCTGCAGGAATCGCAAGCGATATGGGAGTGGATGCGGAGCAAGGGCCTTGTGAACGATCAACTTGCGGGAGACTACGTTTCTTTTCTTCTGCGGGAGAAGCATCTCGAAGAGGCTGCATCTACCTGGCAAGCTTACAGGTCGAGGGAGGACTCGGAATATCGAAAAACGAATTGGGTGTTCAACGGAAGCTTTCAGCACGAGCCGACCGCTTCACCTTTGGATTGGCATCTAGAGAAGACTCAAGATGTAGAGATCGTCCGCCGTCCCCAAGGAGGACGCCTCAACATGCCGGCCCTGGAAACCAGATTTTTAGGAAAAGAGAATATCGACTTCAGCCAAGTATCGCAAACTATAGTGCTAGAGCCAGGGCAATGGAAACTTGCTGCCTGGATGAAAACAGAGGGCATAACGACCAACGAGGGAGTTGGCCTCCATCTCTCAGACCTTTACGATTCCACCAAACTGGATTGGCACTCGGACCGACTAATCGGGACAAACGACTGGACCCTCATAGAAGACATTTTCAATGTAGGGCCGCAATCCGGACCAATTAGATTGGAACTAATCAGACGGCCCTCAAGGAAGTTCGACAATAAGATTGAAGGAACGGCTTGGCTCTGCTCAGTCGAGTTAAGTCCAGCGCATTGAAACCGGGAACTTCCGTTTAGAAAGGAGGAGTGAGGTTCAAGTCCGAATAAACTTTGTCAAAGTCCTTCTGAGCAGCGGTCAAGGTAGCTTGATTGCCGTTTGCGGTCGTGTACAAGCCCTCTCCTGCCTTGTAAGCATTCAAAGCGGCCGTCTGGGCCGGACTGTCATTGGGATTGTTTACATATCCCTTGACGAGATTGTAAGAGTCCTGCGCCTCGATTTGCACTTGAGCAGTGCTCGGAGTCGTAGTTGCTGCACTAGCCGAGGGCGCGGTCATCGAAGCAATAACCGGCAACATGGCTGCAGACATACCTGCCATCGCAAGCCTCTTGGCCACCGCCCGGCGAGATGTTACTTCCTCCCCCGCAACTTCCGTCTTCCGCTCCAGCAAATCCGCCTTCGCAAGCTGATCCAAAGCAACCAGGACAAGATCGCGTCCTGCAGGAACGTTCAATTCCCTCTCGAACAGAAGAGCCAATTCATCAATGGACCGGGTTCCATCCGCGTTTTCCCATACAAAGGCGGCGGATCTGTTCAGGCAGTGCACTTGCTGGGTTTGCTTGTTGTAGAGAACCATCTCATTTGGAAGGTTCTCCGAAAAAATGTTCGTGCGGCGTGCTATTGGTTTCAATTGTTTTCTCCTTGATGGATAGTAGATATTTTCTTGCACAGCAATTCGGTGAAGATTGCATCCGCAGTGGCGAGCCAATCCCCTCGTACAGACGAGTAGGCTCTCGCAGTCATCGCGAGTTCTTTCAAACGACCCAAATACAGCTCCGGATACGACCGGACACCAACGGAATTGTCAATCAGTCCGAAAAGGCACCGACTGACACTTAAACTCTTTGGCCGCCAAGCGGCGTTTGGCTCGTACTTGGTCATCAGGACGAGGCCAGCTGGCACAGGCGGCGGCGTCAGATCGTTTATGACGACAGTTTTTCCAAGATTCTGCCGGACACGCGGCGTCCGGACGAACGGATGCACCAGGCCATGGGAATCAATAAGCGCGTACTCGTCGGAATAATAAGTGGCGCCGGCGTCCACTAGGGCCATCACTAGTGTTGTTTTGCCCGCAAAAGAGCGTCCCGGGATCAAAATAGCTTTCCCATCAACAGCGACAACTCCCGCGTGCACAAATGCATGTGTGGTTGCCCGAGCAGCGATAGCCTCATGCGCGCTGCCCTCCAGAACTTCCAGCGCTTCGCGCCAGGTTGTAAAGTTCCCGCGGCTGTTTCTATCCTCTAGAATCGTGATCCGCTCACCGATAGACACAACAAACGTGACGTCAGGCTTTACAGAATTATTGCCTGACGAACCTGGGATGAAATTAGAAGGTAAAACGTCAATGAACGCCTGCGGAGCCTCTATCCCGATGCAAACGCCACAGCAGGTAAAAGAGAGTGCAGCCCGGCATTGAGGCATTGGCACCGACTGGAGTTCGACTGCTTCGCTGGCAAGCACGGTCATGACTGGGTAGTAGGCAAATCTCAGGGGCGGTGCCGCGTACCCCCTAGAAGCCGAGTAGATAGGAGTATAGCGGCAAAGCCGTCGCACCCACAACTTTCTGCGGCTGGGAAACGAGTTCTAATGGTACTCTCTTACTGAAATAAAAGTAACAGGAGCGCTGGCATAAAGGCTACCGTTGCCTTTTGTCGTCCGACGTGGGATTCTCCGATTACCATATTTGCCGCATACCACCGACCCATCCCCCACAGCCGCGTGTTCGCTCTCAACAGAGGCGAGGGTAATTCAACTCTGCGCGTATGCCGCCCCGAATGATCTGGCGCGTGCCGAACTTTCACAGCTATCGAGAGAAAACATTTGTTGGCCAGACGTGGTAACTCTTGCCCGGTTTAACCAGATCGTTCCCCTCGTGTATACGCGGCTTACGGAGGAAGGTGCTGGTATACCCGATACGGTGTTGCAAACACTGGCAGCCGAGACAAACGCCATCGTCGGCTGGAACCTCAAACTCGCCGGGGAACTTCTACTTCTTCTTTCCCATTTGCGCGCCCACGGAATCAAAGCGGTTCCCTTCAAAGGCCCTCCGCTGGCCTGCGAACTTTATGGTGGCTTAAAACTGAGACAGTGCCGCGATCTCGATATTTTTGTCGCTCAGTCTCAGATGTTGGACGCTCTGCGGCTGCTCGAAACCCGCGGGTACCAACTGGATCTTAAGTACCAGGACGTCATAAAGTGCGATAAGCCCGCAGGCCATCATAAAGACGTTCTTATCGTAAACCCCGTAAACCGGGTAAACATTGAGATTCACTGGGCGGCTTGTGAACCTGACTTCGATGACAAGCTTGCTTCCACTGATTATTGGAGTTCGGAAACAACTGTCTCTTTGCTGGGTGAGCCTGTGCCGATTCCTGAACCGGAGAACCTTCTTGTCTTACTCGTGATTCATGGTTCACGGCATCATTGGAATAGCCTGAAGTTGCTTTGCGACATCGCGCAACTGCTTACTGTTTATCCGAATCTCGATTTAGAAGCGGTCGCGACCAAGCTTCCAGGGCTCTGGAGAACTCGCTTGCTTCTGATTCCACTCGCGCTGGTGAATTCTCTCTGGAACGTTCCATTACCAGCCTGGGTGTTGAGCCTGATTTCGAGCGATAATACCGTGTTTGACCAAGCACGCGCTATTTCTGAGAGTCTCTTTGCAGTAGCCGGCGACAATCCAAGCGCTTTAAGAAAAGCGGCCGCCACGATGATCTCGCAACAGTCCCTACAACTCAGTTCTTCCCGGAACCCCCGGGACCGCGTCCATATCGCTCTTCGAGTTCTTAGACGTTTAGTACTTCCGAACGATCTCGACAAACAATTCAGCGCGTTACCTCGCCGCTTTCCGGTTCTATCCGGGTTCTTCAGACCTGTTCGGCTTATCAAAACGTATGGCATGGACATCTGTCTAGGCACAATGCGCAAGCTGTGGCGGGCAATCCTCCGATAGACCCATCTTATATTTAAAGCCTCGCCGGTCGGTCGGTACCGTTGGAACTTGCAAAGGCGGCATCAACACTGAGAACCTAACGGACACCTTGACGTCTCCCGCAGTCGCGATTAGCCCAGTAAGATCCACTTTTGGTGGCTTCGTCACTCGCGCTCTACAAGTGCTGTTTTGGGTGGGTGTCGCGGCGGGTCTTCTCCCGCTGTTGCTATTCGATTTCCTGCCCACCTCCGACGGCCCTGCCCACGTCTACAACTCCACGTTGCTGACCAGCTATTTTTCACCCAATGGATCTCCGGAGCGGCTCTATTTCATGCCGAATCCAGGCGTGCCTCCGAATCTTATTGGGCACCTATTAGCCGCTCTTGCCATGTTGCTTGTGAACCCTTTGGCTGCCGAAAAAGTGCTCATCGGAATTTATGTAGTCGGTCTGCCACTGGCTTTCCGCTACGCGTTGCGCGCCGTCTCAACCAGGACAGAGGGACTTGAGTGCCTCATCTTCCCCTTTGTCTACAACATGCATCTTCACTGGGGATTTTACAACTTTTGCTACGGCCTGATGCTTTACCTGGTTGGATTGGGGTTCTTTCTCCGCTTGTCGGGCCGGCCTGGCGTTTTCCGCTGGTTTGCATTAGCAACTATCCTGCTGTTGAATTACCTTTCACACATTCTAGGTCTCGCGGAACTTGGCGTCAGCATTCTGATACTGGTGGCATTCCAACTGTGGACGCGCGCTCGCTCCTGGCGAGACTCTAAGGCTCTCATGCTATTTGTGGGGTCGGCATCCTTGCCTTCGGCGGTCGTCTATGGGCAATTCCTGCTGCGTCGTTTGCACATCCCCGGTGAGCTGTTGGAATGGCCAACTCTGAAGTACGCCGCTTACAACCTTCTCTGTCTTGCCCCGATCGCCACTTTCACGCGAGCGGAGCGCCTGATCGCCCTGGGAGTCGCTGCCTTCCTAGCAATACTGATCGTCGTTTCGGCGGTTGCCGCTGTTAAGCTCTCCAAACCGAAATATACCTGGGCATTCATGGTTGCTTCCGGTCTGCTATCGATATTCGTCTTTGTCTTTCCGGTGT
>PLRJ01000251.1 GCA_003163855.1 Bryobacterales bacterium
ATTTCGCGGTGAAGAGCAGCGCTATCCCGAGCCTTACTTATGCCCTGGCGAAGAAGTGCGGTGTGGCGGCTCCCGATGCGGGTGGAACGGCGCCCACGTGGTTGGATGCCATCGCTAAAGATTTGACAGAGGCCAAGGGTCGCTGCGTGGTGATTCCGGGTGACTTTCAGCCGGAGAGTGTTCACCTGGCTGCGCATGCGATTAACGCGGCGCTTGGCAACATGGGCACGACGGTGAAGTTGATGGAGAGCGTGGAAGCACCCACCACGCTGACTATCGCCGATCTGACCAACGATTTGAATAGCGGGCACGTTGAGAACCTGGTGATTCTGAACGTGAATCCGGTTTACAGCGCACCGGCAACGCTGAGTTTTGAAAGCGCTATTCGCAAGGCTCGATTGGTTGTTCGGCTGGGGCAGTTCTTCGACGAAACGTCGCGGTTGAGCCACTGGCACGTTCCGGAAGCGCATTATCTGGAGACATGGTCGGATGCGCGCGCGTTCGATGGTACGACGACCATCATGCAGCCGCTGGTGGAACCGCTGTATGGCGGCAAGTCGGCGCATGAGCTGATCTCCATCCTGCTGGGCAAGCCGGATTTAAGCTCACACGACATTGTGAAGGGCTATTGGCAGGCGCAGAAGAGCCCGGATTTTGAGGCGATGTGGAAGACGTCGCTGCACAATGGCTGGATTGAGGGCACGCAAGCGGCGACAGTGACGGCGGCTGGTTCCCTTGCGCTGGCGGCGCTAGCGACGCCTGAAGCGGCTTTTGAAATTGTGCTGCGGCCTGANNTACGCCAACAACGGCTGGCTGCAGGAATTGCCCAAGCCGCAGACCAAGTGCACGTGGGAAAACACGGTTTATGTGAGTGCGAAAGACGCGGCGAATCTGAAGCTGAACCTGGGCGACATCGTAAAGGTAACGGTGAACGGCAAGAGCGTCAGCGGGCCGGCGTTCGTGCTGCCGGTGCATGCGCCGGGTTCGGCGACCGTGTTCTTCGGCTACGGGCGCGACAACTCAGGCCGGGTTGGAACGAAAATTGGCTACAACGCTTACGCGATTCAGGATGCGGCTGCTCCGTTTGTGGCTCCGGGAACCATTGAAAAGACTGGCGAGCACGTCAACGTAGCGAATACACAGGAAACGCAGACCATGGCGGGGCGCGAACCGGTGCGGGTGGCGGAGTTTGCTGAATTCAAGAAAACTCCCAACTTCCCGACAGCCGAAGAGCCTCCCGTTCCGGCTGACCTGTCGCTTTACCCGCCGCAGTGGCTCTATGAAGGCTACAAGTGGGGCATGTCGATTGATTTGAATGTCTGCACAGGCTGCAGCGTTTGCATCATCGCGTGCCAGGCGGAAAACAATATTGCGGTAGTGGGCAAGCAACAGGTTGCGGTGGGCCGGCACATGCACTGGATTCGGGTTGACCGTTATTACAGCGGCGACCTGGACGAGCCGGCCATTTACAATCAGCCAGTTCCATGCATGCATTGCGAAAACGCACCGTGTGAACTTGTTTGCCCGGTGGCGGCCACGGTGCACAGCAAGGAAGGCCTGAACCAGATGGTTTACAACCGCTGTGTCGGCACGCGCTACTGTTCCAACAACTGTCCTTATAAGGTCCGGCGGTTTAATTTCTTCCTTTATTCCGACTGGCAGACCGAGAGCATGTACGGGATGCGGAATCCGGATGTAACGGTGCGCAGCCGCGGTGTGATGGAAAAGTGTTCGTACTGTGTGCAGCGTATACAGGAAGCGAAAATTAAGACCGAGAAAGAAAGCCGGCGCATTATGGATGGCGAGATTCTTACCGCCTGCCAGCAGGCGTGCCCGACACAAGCCATTACTTTCGGTGATTTGAACGATAAAACAAGCAAGGTGGCCAAGCAGCAGGCATTGCAACGTAACTATGGCCTGCTGGACGACCTGAATACGCGTCCGCGCACGACGTATCTGGGTTATGTTCGAAATTCAAATGAGTCGCTAAGAGGTCCGCGTGGAAGCAATCGAGAAGCTTAATCAACCCGAAATACCCGATCCCGGGCCGCTTGCGAACATAGGCCCCGGGCATGACTACGCCACCGTTTCCGAGCGGATTGCGGGCGTGGTGTATCTGCCGTGGAAACGGTCGCCCAAGAAGTGGCTGGTGGGCGTGTTTTTTGCCCTGTGCTTCGTCAACGTGCTGACGTTCTGCGTCTGGATGTTGTTTGTCAAAGGCACTGGCATCTGGGGAATCAACATCCCCATCGGCTGGGGCTTCGCCATCATTAACTTCGTCTGGTGGATTGGTATCGGCCATGCCGGTACGCTGATTTCAGCCGTCTTGTTCCTGTTAAAACAAGACTGGCGAACGGCTATCAATCGATTCTCAGAGGCCATGACCTTATTCGCGGTGGCCTGCGCCGGCATGTATCCGATACTGCATCTTGGCCGGCCGTGGCTTTTCTATTGGCTGCTTCCCTACCCCAATTCCATGTGGCTCTGGCCGCAACCGCGCAGTCCGCTGGAATGGGACGTGTTCGCGGTTTCGACCTATGCCACGGTTTCGCTGGTGTTCTGGTATGTCGGCTTGATTCCCGATTTGGCGACGATGCGCGATAGTGCGCCGCACCTGTGGATGCGCAAGATTTACGGTCTGATGTCATTTGGCTGGCGCGGATCGGCGATTCACTGGCACCGTTACCAGAAGGCTTATCTGCTGTTGGCCGGTCTGGCTACGCCGCTGGTGCTTTCGGTACACACCATCGTCAGCTTCGACTTCGCGGTGAGCGTGCTGCCCGGCTGGCATACGACGATTTTCCCGCCGTACTTCGTCGCGGGCGCGATTTATTCAGGCTTTGCCATGGTGCTGACGTTGATTATTCCGCTGCGCAGTTGGTACAACATGCGCGACCTGCTGACCATGCGCCACATCGACGCCGCCAGCAAGTTGATGCTTGGCACGGGATTAATTGTGGCTTACGGCTACGGCATGGAAGCGTTCTTCGCCTGGTACAGCGGCGACAAGTATGAATCGTTCATGTACTGGAACCGCATGACGGGTCCGTACTGGTGGACGTACCTGCTGCTGATTCTGTGCAACATTGCGATTCCGCAGATGCTGTGGTCGAAGAAGGTTCGCCACAACCTGATTCTGGTCTGGGTGATCTCGGTCATCATTAATATCGGCATGTGGCTGGAACGGTTTGAAATTGTCGTCACCAGCCTGCATCGCGACTTCCTGCCCTCATCGTGGGGCATGTACACGCCCACGAAATACGACATCGGCACTTATCTGGGAACTATCGGTTTCTTCATGCTGCTGATTTTCCTGTTCGTGCGCATGCTGCCGGCGATTTCGATTTTTGAAGAGCGCGAAACCATTCATCATGAGTTGCACGCCAGCCATGAAGTGGAGACGACCAACGTATGAGTAAAGACACTGCCGTAAGTGCCTACCCGGAGATTTTCGGCGCCATGGTGGAATTCGACACTCCGGAAGAGTTGATTAGCGCCTGCAAGCACGCCTATTCGCAGGGCTATCGCAAGATGGATGCGTATGCGCCGATGCCGGTGGAAGGCCTGGCGGAAGCCATCGGCTATAAGAAGAACAAGGTGGCGATGTGCGCTCTAATCGGCGGCTTGTGCGGCGCTATCGGCGGTTTTTCGTTTCTGGAATGGATTACCAACGTCGCCTATGCGCATAACGTTGGGGGCCGTCCGACGAATAGCTGGCCGGCATTCATTCCCATTACCTTCGAGTGCATGATTTTGTGCGCCGCACTGACGGCAGTTATCAGCATGCTAGCCATGAATGGATTGCCGCGGCCACATCATTCGCTCTTTAATGTGACGGCGTTCGAGCGGGCGTCCATCGACAAGTTTTTCTTGTGCATCGAATCGACTGACCCCAAGTTTCAGCCACAGGAAACGATTGCGTTTCTGGAAGACATCGGTGGCAAAGGAGTCAACCTTGTTCCGGTTTAGTTTGTTTTCTTTAGCGCTGACGGCGGTGCTGTTCAGCAGCGGCTGCCGCCAGGACATGCAGGACCAGCCGCGCTATAAGCCACTGGCCGCGACGAATTTCTTTGGCGACGGACGATCCGCGCGGCCGGCTATCGATGATACGGTGGCGCGCGGTCAACTGCATATCGATTCGGCCCGCTTCACCGGCAAAGTGAACGGCAAAGATATTGACTTTATGCCCATTCAGATCACCAAGCTGGATGTGGAACGCGGGCAGCAGCGCTTTAACATTTACTGTTCGCCGTGTCATGGGCAGTTAGGCAATGGGCACGGCATGATCGTCAGCCGCGGCCTGAGGCAACCGCCCAGCTATCTCGATCCCCGTTTAGTTGACGCGCCCATCGGCCACTTCTTCGACGTGATGTCGAATGGCTACGGATCGATGTACAGCTACGCGTCGCGCGTGGCGGTGGATGACCGGTGGCGCATTGCGGCTTA